>CAZIOD010000027.1:0-27582 GCA_964540785.1 uncultured Terricaulis sp. | reverse complement strand
ACTCGCTGGTGACGCAGCAGCCGCTCGGCGGCAAGGCGCAGTTCGGCGGCCAGCGCTTCGGCGAAATGGAAGTCTGGGCGCTCGAGGCTTACGGCGCGGCTTACACGTTGCAGGAAATGTTGACGGTGAAATCCGACGACGTCGCCGGCCGCACCAAGGTCTACGAGGCCATTACGCGCGGACACGACACGTTCGAAGCGGGCATTCCGGAAAGCTTCAACGTGCTGGTGAAGGAAATGCGCTCGCTCGGCCTGAACGTCGAACTGATCGACGGCGCCCGAATGAAGGCGGCCGAATAACAAGCGCCGACGCGCCTCAGGTGAGGCGCGTCGGGCAAACTTGGAAGTGAACCCACGCGGCGCCGCCGCACACGGCGCGACGGAAGGTCAAAACGATGAACGCAATGAGCCAGGACCTGATCAACAACACCTTCGGCAACCAGCCGCCGGCGCCGGTGTTCGATCAGATCAAGATTTCGATCGCCAGCCCGGAGCAGATTCGCTCCTGGTCGTTCGGCGAGATCAAGAAGCCCGAGACCATCAACTACCGCACGTTCAAGCCCGAGCGCGACGGCCTCTTTTGTGCGCGCATTTTCGGACCGATCAAGGACTACGAATGCCTGTGCGGCAAGTACAAGCGGATGAAGTACAAAGACATCATCTGCGAAAAGTGCGGTGTGCAGGTGACGTTGCAGCGCGTGCGCCGCGAACGCATGGGTCATATCGAGCTTGCAGCGCCTGTCGCGCACATCTGGTTTCTGAAGTCGCTGCCGTCTCGCATCGCGCTGATGTTGGACATGGCGCTCAAAGACATCGAGCGCGTGCTCTATTTCGAGCAATACATCGTCATCGAACCGGGCCTGACGCCGCTGACGGCCAAGCAGCTGCTGACTGAAGAAGACTATATTCGCGCGCAAGACGAGTACGGCGAAGACAGCTTCACCGCCGCCATCGGCGCCGAGGCCGTTCGCGAACTGCTGATGCAGCTCGACCTTGAAAAGGAAGCTGAGCAGCTGCGCAAGGAAATTGCCGAATCCACCTCGGAACTAAAGCCCAAGAAGTTGGCCAAGCGCCTGAAGCTGGTCGAAGCGTTCATCCGCTCGGGCAACAAGCCTGAATGGATGATCCTCACCGTGGTGCCGGTGATCCCGCCGGAGTTGCGCCCGCTGGTGCCGCTGGACGGCGGCCGTTTCGCGACATCCGATCTCAACGATCTCTATCGCCGCGTCATCAACCGCAACAACCGCCTGAAGCGGCTTATGGAGCTGCGTGCGCCGGACATCATCATCCGCAACGAAAAGCGCATGCTGCAGGAAGCGGTCGACGCGCTGTTCGACAACGGCCGCCGCGGCCGCGTCATAACCGGCGCCAACAAGCGCCCGCTGAAGTCGCTCGCCGACATGCTGAAGGGCAAGCAGGGGCGCTTCCGTCAGAACCTCTTGGGCAAGCGCGTCGATTATTCGGGTCGTTCCGTCATCGTCGTCGGCCCGGATCTCAAGCTGCACCAGTGCGGCCTGCCGAAGAAAATGGCGCTCGAATTGTTCAAGCCGTTCATTTACGCGCGACTCGACATCAAGGGCCTCTCCGGCACCGTGAAGCAATCGCGCCGCATGGTGGAGAAGGAGCGTCCCGAGGTCTGGGATGTGCTCGAAGAAGTCATTCGCGAGCACCCGGTGCTGCTGAACCGCGCGCCGACGCTGCACCGCCTCGGCATCCAGGCGTTCGAGCCCAAGCTGATCGAGGGCAAGGCGATCCAGCTGCACCCGCTGGTCTGCGCGGCGTTCAACGCCGACTTTGACGGCGACCAGATGGCCGTGCACGTCCCGCTATCGCTCGAAGCTCAGCTGGAAGCGCGCGTGCTGATGATGTCGACGAACAACATTCTCTCGCCAGCCAACGGCAAGCCGATCATCGTGCCGTCGCAGGATATCGTTCTCGGGCTTTATTATCTCTCGACCATGAAGGAGGGCGAACCGGGCGAAGGCAAACTGTTCGGCTCGATGGGCGAGATTGAAGCGGCGCTCGAGGCAGGCGCGGTGACGCTGCACGCCAAGATCAAGGCGCGGTTCGAAACCGTCGACGAAAACGGCAAACCGATCCGCCGCACGATCGACACCACGCCGGGCCGCATGAAGATGGCCGAGCTTCTGCCGAAGCATCCGAAGATCGGCTACGAACTCTTGGACACCACGCTGACCAAGAAGGAGATCGGTAATCTGATCGACGTCGTCTATCGCCACACCGGTCAGAAATCGACAGTGATCTTCGCCGACCGCATCATGCAGCTTGGCTTCCGCGAAGCCTGCAAGGCCGGCATCAGCTTTGGCATGGCCGATATGATCGTGCCGAAAGCCAAGGAAACTTTGGTCGAGGACACGCGTAAGCGCGTCGCCGAGTACGAAAAGCAATACGCCGATGGTCTCATCACCAAGGGCGAGAAGTACAACAAAGTCGTCGACGCCTGGGACAAGTGCACCGACAAGGTCGCCGACGCGATGATGGAAGAGGCTTCTCGGCCGGCGAAGGCCGATGGGCGTATGGGCGAGCTCAACTCCGTCTTCATGATGGCGCATTCCGGCGCCCGCGGCTCGCGGGCGCAGATGAAGCAGCTCGCAGGCATGCGTGGCCTCATGGCGAAGCCGTCGGGTGAAATCATCGAGACGCCGATCATCTCCAACTTCAAGGAAGGCCTCTCGGTGCTCGAGTACTTCAACTCGACGCACGGCGCCCGCAAGGGTCTTGCGGATACGGCGCTGAAGACCGCCAACTCCGGCTATCTCACGCGCCGTCTCGTCGACGTCGCCCAGGACTGCATCATCACCGAAGAAGATTGCGGCACCACCGAAGGCATCGAGATGCGCGCCGTCATCGACGGCGCCGATATCGTCGTCTCACTCGGTCAGCGCATCCTCGGCCGCACCGCAGCTGTCGATGTGGTCGACCCGAGCACGAACGCGGTCGTGGCGCCGTCGGGCGCCTATCTCGAAGAAGATGTCGTCGCCGCGATCGAGCAGGCGGGCGTGCAGGCGGTGAAGGTCCGTTCGGTCCTGACCTGCGATACGCGCACGGGTGTCTGCGGCGCCTGCTATGGACGCGATCTCGCGCGCGGCACGCCGGTGAATGTCGGCGAAGCCGTTGGCGTCATTGCCGCGCAATCGATCGGCGAGCCGGGCACGCAGCTCACCATGCGCACCTTCCACATCGGCGGTGCAGCGCAGGTTGCGGAAAATTCCGCGATGGAATCGGCGCATGAAGGCAAGGTGAAGTTCGTCGATCGTAGCACGGTGAAGAACGCCAATGGCGATTTGATCGTCATGAGCCGCAACATGCAGGTCGTTGTTGTCGATGACGAGGGCAAAGAACGGCAGAGCTTCAAGCTGCCGTTCGGCGCGCGTCTTCGTGTAGACGACAAGGCCAAGCTCTCGCGCGGCGATCGTATCGCCGAGTGGGATCCTTACTCGACGCCGATCCTCACCGAGACGGCCGGTCGCGTGAAGTTCGAAGACATCGTGGAGGGCGTTTCCGCTCGCGACGAGTTCGACGAAGCGACCGGCATTTCCTCGAAGGTGATCATCGATTGGCGCGCCACGGCGAAGGGTTCGGACCTCAAGCCGGCAATCTCGGTTGTCGACGCCAAGGGCAAGGGCAAGAGCTACACGTTGCCCGTGGGCGCCATCCTGTCGGTTGCTGACGGCGACGACGTAACGCCCGGCCAGGATCTCGCGCGCATGCCCACCGGCGGCGCCAAGACCCGCGACATCACCGGCGGTCTGCCGCGCGTGGCTGAGCTTTTCGAGGCGCGCCGGCCGAAGGATCACGCGATCATTTCGGAATCCGACGGCCGGGTCGAGTTCGGCAAGGATTACAAGAACAAGCGCCGCCTCCGCGTCGTCTCGGAAGACGAAAGCCTCGAACCGATCGAGTACATGATCCCCAAAGGCAAGCACATCCCGGTGCAGGAAGGCGACTTCGTGAAGAAGGGCGATTATCTGCTGGACGGCAATCCCGCGCCGCAGGACATCCTCTCGATCATGGGCGTCGAAGCGCTGGCGAACTACCTCGTTGAGGAGATTCAGAAGGTCTATCGACTGCAGGGCGTGCCGATTAACGACAAGCACATCGAGGTGATCGTTCGCCAAATGCTGCAGAAGGTCGAAATCATGGAATCTGGCGATACCGAATTCCTGAAAGGGGAGGCGGTAGAAGCGCTGGATCTCGAAGACGAGAACCGCCGCGTGAAGGATCTCGGCCTGCAACCCGCGACGGCGCAGCCCATGTTGCTCGGCATCACCAAGGCGAGCCTGCAGACGCGTTCGTTCATCTCGGCGGCGTCCTTCCAGGAAACCACGCGCGTGCTCACCGAAGCCGCTTCCTACGGCAAGTCGGACACGCTCGAGGGCTTGAAGGAAAACGTGATCGTCGGGCGCCTCATCCCGGCAGGTACCGGCGGTCAGCTTCGTCGCTATCAGAAGCTTGCGGCCGAACGCGACGCCCAGCTTGCGCTGGAACGCGCCGAAGACGCCGCGCAACTGGCAGCGAGCCAGACGGAAGCGGCCGAATAAGACAGGTAGAGGAAACGTCCAGAAGAACAGCGGCCCGGGAGCAATCCCGGGCCGTAACTTCTTGCCGCTCGGTCGCCAAGCAGGTGAGGGTTGCCCTAAGGTAGCCCGCGTGCGAATCGGACGGGCATGATGACTGGAACAGTTTCAAACGCGCTGAAGCGCGTAAAACCTTCGGCCACAATGGCGATGAGCGCCAAAGCGCGCGCGCTCAAGGCGGCGGGCCGCGATTGCATTGCTTTGAGCCAGGGCGAGCCGGATTTCGACACGCCGGACAACATCAAGGAAGCCGCCGCGCGTGCGATGCGCGATGGCAAGACGAAATACACCGACGTCGATGGCATCCCCGAGCTGAAGGACGCGATCGTCGCCAAGTTTAAGCGCGAGAACGGGCTCGACTACAAGCGCAGCCAGATCAATGTCTCGCCCGGCGGCAAGCCGGTCATCTTCAACGCCTTCATGGCCACGCTCAATCCCGGCGACGAAGTGGTCATCCCGACGCCTTACTGGGTGAGCTATCCTGATATCGTGCTGATGTGCGGCGCTACGCCAATCTGCATCGAGACGCGTATCGAGGACGGCTTCAAGGTGAAGCCCGCAACGTTGGCGAAGGCGATCACGCCGCACACCAAGTGGCTGTTGCTCAATTCGCCGTCCAATCCCTCCGGCGCTGCGTATACGGCGGATGAGCTGAGGGCGCTTGCCGCTGTGCTGCTCGATTATCCGCAGCTCATGGTGCTCAACGACGATATGTACGAGCACCTCACGTATGGCGGTTTCAGGTTCACGACGATCGCGCAGGCGGAGCCGCGCTTATACGACCGCACGCTGACCATGAACGGTGTCTCCAAAGCGTATTCGATGACAGGTTGGCGCATCGGTTACGCCGGCGGCCCGGAGTGGCTGATCAAGGCGATGGCTAACGTCATGTCCCAGACCACGTCCAATCCGTGCTCGATCTCGCAATGGGCGGCGGTTGAGGCGCTGAACGGGCCGCAGGACTTCATTCCGAAGAACAAGGAGCTGTTCCAGGGCCGGCGCGATCTCGTGGTCTCGATGCTGAACCAGGCGCCAGGCGTCAAATGCCCCACGCCCGAGGGCGCCTTTTACGTCTATCCCAACATCGCATCGCTGGTCGGAAAGAAAACGCGCGGGGGCCGCACCATCGACAACGACGAAACCTTCGCGCTGGAATTGCTAGAAGCCGAGAACGTCGCTCTCGTACACGGGGGTGCGTTCGGCCTATCGCCCAACTTCCGCATTTCATACGCAACGTCGACGGAAGCATTGGAAGAGGCTTGCGCGCGAATTCAACGGTTCTGCGCGAACTTGATCTAAGACCGGCGCTCCGGCGTTAATTTTCCAGTCTGAAGGTCAGCCCCGCTTTCATTTGCAGGCGGTCGATCAACGCATCGCCCATGGCGGCGGCCGGGGTCCAGATGCCGCCGGGCGTCTGCTCCCGCGTGGTGTCGTTGAGGCAAAGCGCAGCTTCCGAAATCATCTTCGAAGTCGAGCCGTAGCCTGGATCCATGTCGCCGGCGACGCTGGCGCGCAGGCTGTCGCCGTCCGCCGTTCTGGCGACAAACACCACCTCGTAGCTTCCCGCCTCGCGTTGGGCCTGGCTTGGTCCTTGGCCCGGCTTGGGCAACGCAAAGTGGCGGAGCAGCGCGCGCGTCGGCGCAAAACCGAGCAGCGTGGTTTGGACCCGCGACTGACGCAGCAACGCCCGCGCCCGCACCTGTCCTTCGCGTCCAGCGCCGGCGAACATCATTTCGCTGTAGGTGAAATCGCGTCCGTAGGGATAGTTACGCAGCGCGTTGGTGCGATGCACGTTCTTCGTGTTGATCGCCGCCATGACGAAAGGAGCGGACCAGCCCGGAATGTCTTCGTCTTGCACGATGGCGTCCGAGGGGGGCTGTGGCGCCAACCGCTCCGGTGAAAGCCCAAACGGATCGGCCATGAGTTTCGCCACTCGTGGATCGCGTCGTCCCGCCTCGAGCGTCGCCAGCAGGCTCGCCGCCGTGCCCCCAGAGAAGCCCCCCTTCATCCGCCGCACGCGCGCCCGCACGTCGCGCGCCGGCTGACCAAAGCGCTGCTTCGCTTCCTGCTGCGCGTAGTAGACGCCGCAATCGAATGGGATGGAATCGAAACCGCAAGAGAATACGATCCGCGCGCCGCTTTTGTTCGCAGTCCCTTCGTACTTGGCGATCATATCGGCCATCCAGTTCGGTTCGCCGCAGAGATCGACATAGTCGGTCCCGGCCCGCGCGCAGGCTGCGACCAAGCCTTCGCCGTAGCGTTGGTAAGGCCCAACTGTCGTGATCACCACACGCGCCCTGTGCGCCAGCGCATCGAGCGTCCCCGCCACGCTGGCGTCGGCTTCCACCAGCGGAAAATCCATTGGCGCGCCGATTTCACCGCATAGCCGCTTCAATTTCTGCAAATCGCGCCCCGCAACCGCCCATCGTGGGTCGCCTTGCACGCCGTAGGTGCGTAGCAGATGTTCGGCGACCAGTCGGCCGGTGAAGCCCGTGGCGCCGTATACGATGACATCGAACTCTTGTGCGCTCATAGGCGCCTCCCCGCCGCATATCGCTAGCACGCAACGTCAAAGGAGGGGAGCAATTCGCATTTGCCGCTCACGCTGACGCGACGGTCCGTGCTGTAGTGTCGGCGAGTCATGCCCCCGCTCGCCATCGGCGCCGCGCTCTTGTCGGCCCTCATTCACGCCAGCTGGAACGCTGTCCTTAAGGGCGGCACGGACCGCGTCGTCGACACTTTTCTGGTGGCGGTCGGCGGCTTTCTGGTCGGCGCAACCTTGATTGCGATCTTTGGCCTGCCGCCGCCAGCGGCCTGGCCTTTCGTTGCGCTCTCGTTCGTGTTGCACCTCGCCTACTGGGCGGCGCTGTTCAAAGCCTACGATGCGGGCGACCTTTCGCACATTTACACGCTCTCACGCGGCTCGGCGCCCTTGCTCGTGGCGATTGGCGCGGCGCTGACTGCGAGCGAGATCCCGCCGCCGTTGAAAGCGCTGGGCATCGCGCTGGTTTCCCTCGGCGTTATCGCGGTCGGGGTGAGCCGGCGCGCCCCGTTGCGTGCAAGCCTATGGGCGCTGGCCACGGGCGCCTGCATCGCGTCCTATTCGCTCGTGGACGCGCTAGGCTCGCGCGCCGCCGGCAATGCGGCGCAATTCCTGGGATTGGCTCAGGTGCTGGTGGCGCTGGCGATGATTGCATTTGCGTTGCTGCGGCGTGGGGCGGCGCGGCTCTTTGTCGGCGCCTCGTCCGCGCCCTTGCGCGGCGTTGGCGTCGGCGTGCTGAGCATCGGCGGCTATTTGCTCGTACTGTGGGCGCAGACGATTGCGCCTATTGCGCAGGTAACCGCGCTTCGCGAAACATCCGTGGTGTTTGGCGCGCTGATTGCCTTCGCCTTCCTGCATGAACGCCTCGGATTCAGGCGATGGGCTGGCGCCGCCATCGTGGCGGCCGGCGCTGGCCTCATTGCTTTCGCCTGAGTATGCTGTCGAGCAATGGCCGATCTTCACATTATCCGCATCGACGACGCGAAAGCCCTCGTACGCGTGGGTGTGCCGGAACCCGAGCGCGCAACCCCGCAGGAAGTGCGCATCTGCGTAGCGCTCGCGCTCTTTGAGCCGCCGCACTATGTCGAGCACGACCGTATCGGCGCGACGGTCGATTACGACCGCATTCTCCACTTTATCCGCGACGATCTCGGCGCCCCCGCGCATCTGATCGAAACGCTGGCCGATCGGGTGGCGGGCCATTGTCTTTCGCTCAGTTCGCGCGCGCTCTGGGTGGATGTCACCGTGAAGAAACCATCGGTGCTGTCTGGCGATGGGGTTGTGAGTGTGACGATCAGGAGGGAGAAGTGAGCTGGGCGCTGGTGACCGGTGCGGGGAAGCGCTTAGGGCGCGCCGTCGCGCTCGACCTCGCGTACGCCCATTGGGGCGTCGTCATTCACTATCATCGCTCAGAACCTGCGGCGAAGTCGCTTGAGAAAGAAATCATCGATGCAGGCAGCGCGGTCAGGCTTGTGCGCGCAGACTTGAGCAATCCGGCCGAGCGCGGCGCACTCATCGGCCGCGCCATCGAAGCGGCTGGCGCGCCGCTGTCGGCGCTCGTCAATTGTGCGGCGATTTTCGAGCACGATACGATCGACACGCTGAGCGGCGAGGCGCTGCAGCGGCATATGAATATCAACGCCTTGACGCCCTCTCTGCTTGCGCGCGAATTCGCTGAAGCGCTGCCCGAACACGAGCGCGGCGTCGTCGTCAATTTCCTCGACTTCAAGCTGGCGAGCCCGTACCCGGATCACTTCGCGTACACGCTGTCGAAATACGCGCTCGCGGGAGCAACGGAATTGCTGGCCAGGGCCCTGGCGCCGCGCGTGCGCGTGAATGCGGTCGCGCCCGGTTACGTATTGCCCGCGCCGGGCCAAAGCCAAGAGGACTATGAGCGCCTGCACGCCCAGACGCCGCTCGCGTACGGCCCTACGGCGGAGGATGTCGCGCGCACGGTGCGCTTTCTCATCGAGAGCACGGCGGTCACCGGGCAGACCATTTTCGTAGATGCCGGCCGCCGCTTCCTGACCTACGAGCGCGACATGAGATTCATGTGAGCGGCGCTATGCCCGCTCAGTGTCCGGCGTCACAGCGATAGGGCAAACGACCCATTACCTTCCTCGCATCGGATCGGCGGTCGATCCCATACGGGAGATGAAAAATGGCCAAGTTCTACTGCCTCGTCGCTGCGCTCGTCGTGTTCGCTCCAATGGCCTTCGCCACCCTGAACCAGGCCGCCCAGATCGTGGCCTGAGGGTTTTGCCAAGGGGCTGACAATGCAACACGTAGCGTCTGAAGGGCGCCGGTTGGGCCGGCGCCCTTTTTGATGTTCGGCCCACAACCTGAGCGGGTCCTAACGCGAAGGAAAATTTTTCCCCTCGGTATGATGTTGCTGCCCTGTTGGGGGAAGAACGTGTCATAGCCGAATACTCGGCGGACCGTCGTCCTGGGGGCTGGGTAACAATGACAGACAGGGAGGGCGGGGGTCTCCTCAAGAGATCCCTGACCATCGAGGGCCATCGCACGTCCATCGCGCTCGAAAGGCCATTCTGGGAGGAGCTTGAAAAACTGGCGCGGCTCCGCGGCAAAAGTATCCCCGCACTGATCGCGGAGGTCGATCAGCGGCGTGCTCTAGAGGCGCCGGACGCTTCGCTGGCTTCCAGTCTCCGGGTGTTCGCGTTGCTCAATCGAACTCAGTGTTCTTGATTTGTACCATGAGTAGGACTATTGTCCTACCCCATGGACAAGGACCGGCTGCATGGCCGCGGCGCCCGCACCAACGCGAGCGGCCGCTACGAACGCTTCGTGCTCGAAGCCTTCGACGATGGGTGGGCGGCTGAGGAAGTCCAGCCGCTCGAAACTGTCGTCACGCCCGAACTCGCCAGGTCGATCATAAGCACCAATCAAAGCCCGGACGTTTCTTTCGACCAGTCGATCAATCCCTATCGGGGCTGCGAGCATGGCTGCATCTATTGCTACGCTCGTCCCAACCACGCCTATGTCGGGCTATCGCCAGGGCTCGATTTCGAAACCAAGCTGTTCGTAAAAGCGAACGCAGCCGAATTGCTGGAGGCGGCGTTCGCCAAGCCGAACTATCGGCCGAAGACCATCATGCTCGGCGGCGTTACCGACATCTACCAGCCGATCGAACGTGGTTACGGCGTCACGCGCGCTATTCTGGAAGCGATGGAGCGTTGGCGTCATCCCGTCTCGCTGATCACCAAGTCGCAGCTGGTCATGCGCGACATTGATATTCTCGCGCGCCTGGCGGAGCGGAAGTTGGTGAAAGCAGCGATCTCCGTCACAACGCTCGAGCGGCGCATCGCGCGGGTGATGGAGCCGCGCGCCGCCGCGCCGCACCGGCGCCTAGAAGCGATCCGCGCGCTT
The DNA here is from genome assembly GCA_964540785.1 of uncultured Terricaulis sp. Taxonomy (GTDB): domain Bacteria; phylum Pseudomonadota; class Alphaproteobacteria; order Caulobacterales; family Aquidulcibacteraceae; genus Vitreimonas. The sequence continues at coordinate 17,056 of CAZIOD010000027.1, read as the reverse complement.
GCACAAGCGGGCGTGCCGGTCACGGTGATGGTCGCGCCTATCGTGCCGGCGATCACCGACAACGAGATCGAGGCGATCTTGGAAGAGGCGGCCCGTGCTGGCGCGAGTTCGGCGGGCTATGTCGTTCTGCGACTGCCGCATGAGATCAAGGACCTCTTCCGCGAATGGCTTCACGCGCACTTCCCGGATCGGGCCGTGCGGGTGATGTCGCTCGTCCGCCAGATGCGCAATGGCCGCGATTACGATCCCGCATGGGGCAAACGACAGAAGGGCGAGGGGCCATACGCGAAGCTGATCGCCGACCGGTTCGCGCGCGCCAGCCGGCGCCTGGGCTTGAATCAGCCGCGGCTGCCCCTCGACACGACGCAATTTCGCCGGCCGCTCGATGCGGGCGGACAACCAGATCTGTTCCATGACGTCGACAATCGCCAGCCGGTCCGCGAGGCGGCTGAGGAACGGCGAGACTGGCAGAACGATTAAGGCGGTCAGGACCGACGAACACTTCTGCGTTGCCCGCAGCCGGATCGGCAGGCTAGTTTCGACACCCCGGGAGGACTGCATGCGGATCGATAATCAACGCCGTTCGGACAACGTTCGGGATCGTGGTCGCGGTGCGGGCGGCGGCGGTGCGGTTCCAGCGGGAGCGCTTCTTGCGCTCGTCAGCCGGCTCGGTTTTCGCGGCGTCATCATTATCGGTCTGGTGTTGCTGGCGGTTTATTTCTTCATGCCCGGGATGCGTGCGCCCTTGCTTGGAATGCTCGGGCTAGGCGGCGGCGGGTCGGCGCAGGGGGCTGGTCAAGTCTGCGAACAGCACGGTCAGGCGTGCGACTTCTCAAGCGCTGTGCTCGCATCCACCGAAGACGTCTGGCGCGCACAATTTCAGCAGAACCGGTTGCCGAGTTACGGCGCACCGGTCGGCGCTTATCGCGATCCGGAACTGCACATTTTTGCCGAAAGCGTGAGCACGGGATGCGGGACGGCGCCGTCTTCGGTCGGCCCGTTCTACTGCCCGGCCGACGGCAACCTCTATATCGACCCGAGTTTTTATCAGGTCATGCAGACGCGGCTGAACGCGCCGGGCGATTTTGCCCAGGCGTACGTTATTGCCCATGAGGTCGGTCATCACGTGCAGAACCTGATCGGCGCCACGCGACAATCCGTACCCGGCGAAACGCAGAACCAGACGTCGGTGCGAGTCGAACTGCAGGCCGATTGTTTCGCCGGCGTTTGGGGCCATACCGCGCGCTCCAACCTCGCGATCGACGACTCCGACTTGCGTGAAGCGCTCAATGCAGCGCACTCGATCGGCGACGATACTTTGGGTCAGCGTGACGAACGCGGCTTCACCCATGGATCGAGCGCGCAGCGCGTGCGCTGGTTCCGCCGCGGCTTCGACGGCGGCGATGCCCGTCAATGTGACACCTTTGCGGTCCGCGACTACGGGCAGCTGTAACGCTAGTCTTTCCAGGTCGCCGCCTGGTCGATCAGGAATTGCCGAAAGGCGGCGATGCGCTTGGAGCGTTTCAAGTCGCTCGGGTAAATAAAATATACCCCAAATGACGGGCCCGGCAGGTCGGGCAACACCTTCACCAGGTTCGGCCTCTCGCGCGCCATGTAATCGGGCACGCTTGCGATGCCGAAGCCAGACTCCACGGCGCGCAGCATCCCATAGACGTTGTTGATCTCAAGCAGCGGCGGGCGTGGGCGATTATCTTCGCGCCCGGCGCGCTGCGCCCAATCCAGTTCGCGCATCGGCGTGGGAACGTTTGCCTGGTAAGCGATGACACGGTGATGATCGAGGTCCTCGACCTTCTTCGGCGTGCCGTGCCGCTTCAGATAATCGGCTGACGCATAGAGGCTGACCTGCACGTCCAAAAGCTTACGCTGGATGAGATCGGCATGCGTCGCCGCCCAAAGGCGAATGGCGCACTCCGCCTCCAGCTTCAACAGATCGTACTCGCGGTCATCGAGCAGAATTTGCAGTCGCGTTTCCGGATACTGATCGGCGAACGCCACAAGGCGCGGCGCAAGCCATGTCGATCCAAAGGCAACCGGCGCTGTAACTTTGAGATCGCCGATCACCTTCTCGCGGGCGTCCTTCAACGTGGACTCCGCAATCACCGCCGCACTCGCCATCTCCCGCGTAAACTCGCGTAGGGCCATGCCCGGCCCGGTCAGGAGGAGGCCGCGCGCATGCCTTTGAAAGAGCGGCACGCCCATGTCGTTCTCGAGCGCCGCAATCTGGCGGCTGACGGAAGACTGGCTGACGCCGAGCTTTTCGGCGGCCGCAGTCAGGCTCCCGGTCTCCGCCGCGAAGTGAAAGGTCTTGAGCTTGTCCCAATCCATGACTGTAGCCTCGGCGCCCATTTTTGGGCTTTGCGCGTTGCAATATTGCATAGCTCCAGGACAAGGCCGATAAAAGCGGAGAATCTGGGCAGCGCGGATGTGGCAAGAGCAATTCAAGGCTTTGACCGATAGCTCCGGACTCCAGCTGGGGACGGCCTCGCTCACTCTGGGCGGGGTGATCGCCGCGCTTTGCGTGACCGCTCTGTTTCTCGCCGCGGCCTGGCTTGTCGGCTTAGCGATCAAGCGGCTGCGGCTGCGAACGCGCGAAGGCAGCACCGCGCTCTATCTCGTCGAAAAGCTGCTGAGCTATGGGTTCGTCATCTTCGGGCTCGTGGCCGGGCTTTCCACGCTCGGCATCGATCTTACCTCAATTGCCGTGTTTGCCGGCGCGCTCGGCATCGGTTTGGGGCTTGGCCTGCAAGGCATCGTCAAGGAATTCGTCTCCGGCCTCGTGCTGATTTCCGATAGGGCCGTGCACATTGGCGATTATGTGGAACTGCCGGAGGGGACGCGCGGCGTGGTGCAGGAAATAGGACCGCGTGCTACGCGCATTCGCAACAACGATAACGTCTATTTGCTCGTACCGAACTCGCAGCTGATCGAGAACACGATGATCAATTGGACGCTGCGCGGAACGTCGCGCCGCATCCACGTGCCGTTCAAGGTGGCGTACGGCGCTGATAAGGAGATGGTGCGCGACGCCGTTCTCGCGGCGGCGCACGATGTGCCGTTCACACTGCCGGACACGCCGACGCAGAAGACGCAAGTGTGGATGACCGGCTACGGCGAGTCCTGGTTGGAGTTTTCGCTGGTGGTGTGGCCAACGCTGGATGCGGTGAAGCGGCCGAAGGCAATGAATGCGGCGTACACCTGGGCGATCGACGACGCTTTGCGCAAAGCCGGCGTCGAAGTGCCGTATCCGCAACAAGAAGTGCGGGTGCGCGGCTTCTTTGGCCACGAAGGGCAAGACGCGCTGCGCGCCTTGAAGCTTGAGACTGCGGAGAAAACACCCCTGCCGGCGGCCGCCCCAACCACGAACGACGCCGCGGAAGATCTGATGCAGCCCGAGCAGCCTGTTGAGGCGAGTTTAGAGGCGGACGACGTCGAGGAAAAGCGCCGCGCGCTGTGAACAGGATAGGATTGTGGGCCGCGATAAATGGTTAGCCCGCCGCGGCCCGGACTTCTGTGCGCGTCGGTTCAAGCTCCTGTGCGGCCAGAAATTTGTCCGCTTCGAGGGCGGCCATGCAGCCCAGGCCAGCTGCGGTCACCGCCTGGCGATAAGTGTCGTCCGCGACATCGCCGGCGGCGTAAACGCCGGGCACGCTCGTCTCGGTGGCGCCGGCTTTGACGATGATGTAGCCGTTTTCCTTCATCTCCAACTGACCCTTAAACAGCTCCGTCGCCGGTGCATGGCCAATGGCGATAAAAACGCCGTCCAGCTTGCGCTCTTCGCGTTCGCCGGTTTTCAGGTTTTTGATGACGATGCCGGTGACGCCTTTGGGTTCGAGCGTGCCCTCGATCTGTTCCAGCGCCGAGTTCCACACCACTTCGATCTTCGGGTGTTTGAACAGGCGTTCCTGCAACACTTTCTCCGCGCGCAGTGAATCGCGCCTATGGATGAGCGTCACCTTGCTGGCGAGGTTGGTGAGATATAGCGCTTCCTCGACCGCGCTATTGCCTCCCCCGACCACGGCCACTTCCTTGCCGCGGAAAAAGAAGCCGTCGCATGTTGCGCAGGCGGAGACGCCAAAACCCTGGAAGTCCTGCTCGCTCGGCAGGCCGAGCCATTTGGCTTGCGCCCCAGTCGCGATGATCAACGCGTCTGCGAGATAGACTTGGCCGCTATCGCCTGTGAGCCGAAACGGCCTCTCGCCGAGTTCGGCCTTGACGATCAGGTCCTCGACGATTTCGGTCCCGACATGCTTGGCCTGGGCGCGCATCTGCTCCATCAGCCAGGGCCCCTGAATCACGTCGGCGAAACCGGGATAGTTCTCCACATCGGTGGTGATGGTCAGCTGGCCCCCGGGCTGTAGTCCCGCGATCAGCAACGGCTTGCGCAGCGCGCGAGCCGCGTAGATGGCCGCAGTATAACCGGCTGGGCCCGAGCCGATGATGACGATGGGAGCATGGCGGGCGGGCGCTTGGGGCATGTCCTGGCTTTCATGAGATTCGCAGCTGAGCCCAATATGGCGACTGAACCGCTCTGTCGAAACCCGACTAGCCGGCACGGGTTCGCGCTGCCCAGGCGGTAAGCACGGCGGCTGCGGCACGGTCGGTTTCCAGAAGCGGCGGATAGCTCCAGGTTTCAAGCCGCCCATTGAAACGGCGGGCGCAGCCGCGGCGCGCGAGGCTCTGGTGGAAGCGCTGCAGCTTGCCGGTGCGGCCGTCCACGTCGAGCACATGCACCGGTTTCGCGGTCGCGGCCGCTTCGGTGGCCATGTTGACGCTATCGGCAGTGACGAAGATGTGGTCCGCCGCGCCGAGCATGGCGAAGTAGGGATTGGGCCCGTCGCCTTCGTAAAAGACGGCGCTATGCGGGGCGAGCCAGGTGCGGAACTGCAGTCGCGCGGCTTCGCCCGTGCGGCGCGAGAGCGTGGCCATCAGCGTGCCGCCGGTTTCGCGCTGCACCTTCGCCAAGGTGTCGGAAATGTCGCGTGCGCGGCGCGGGGAGATGTCCTGCCGCTTCGACTTGCCGCCAATCAACACCGCAAAACGGGGCGAGGGGAGATCCTCCAGCGGTGTCGGAAAATCGAGCACTGCTTCGTCGATTTTCTCCGGCGTTACGCGATGGCATGCGCCGACGATCGGGAGCACATTCTGGCCCTCAAGGCCATCGTGGATCGGCGGCACGACGACGTCGAACTCGCGCGGGTTGACCCGCGGGTCCTGCAACTGCACGACGAACGTCTTGCGTTTGGACCAATCCCGCACGCCCAGTGCGAAGGGCACGGACGCGCGTCCGCAACCGATGAGAATGTCCGGCCAGGGCGGCTCGATCGCATCTGAACCGACCGACAGCGCTTGCCGCGGCGCCGGCACGAAGCCTGGCGGCAGCCACGACCACGGCGTTCGCAATGCGATGCGTTTAATCTTGAGTTCGATCGGCGTACGCCGCCCGAGCGCTTCGGCCAAACCCAAGGCCTGGTTCTCGATCCCGGCGCGGCCGTCCGTGACGGCCCAAACCTTGAGCGGCTCGGCGGGCTGATAGCCAACATTCCTCATAACGCCGCGCTCAAGCTCGTGTCTGAAGCTGGAGCTGTCGTCGCGTAACGAGACCTCCCCCGCGGTGGGGGAGGCGGGGGCGCCTTGGGCCGATCAGAGGTATTTCACTTTGATGATCTCGTACGATCTGGCCCCGCCAGGGGCCATCACCTCGACCACGTCGCCTTCCTCCTTGCCGATCATCGCACGTGCGATCGGGGAGGTAATCGAGATCTTGCCGGCTTTGACGTCGGATTCGTCCTCGCCGACGATCTTGTATTTGGACTTCTCGCCGGAATCCTCGTCCAGCAGCTGGACCGTCGCGCCGAACTTCACCTGCTTGCCGGAGAGTTTGGACACGTCGATCACCTGCGCGCGGGCGATCTTGTCCTCGATCTCCGCCAGGCGCGTTTCGATGAAGGCCTGACGCTCTTTGGCGGCGTGATATTCTGCGTTCTCCGAGAGGTCGCCATGGCTCCGCGCTTCCGCGATCGCCTGAATCACGGCCGGGCGCTCTTCGGTCTTGAGACGCTTAAGTTCAGCGTCGAGGGCCTGATAACCCTCGGCGGTCATTGGTATTTTTTCCATGGGAGTGTGTGAAAGTCCGTCTTCGGAAAGGAAAAGGTGTACTCGCTCCAGCCCTGCGTCAAGCATAGGCCTGAAGCGCGCGAACGCCTAGAGGCGGACCGGCCTTCAGGCGACGGATGGCCTGGATGGAGGCCCGAGCGCCTGACACGGTCGTGTAATAGGGGATATTCTGGGTCAGCGCGGTACGGCGGATGGAGAAGCTGTCCCGATAGGACTGCGCGCCCTCGGTCGTGTTGAAGACCAGCTGGACTTCCCCATTCTTCATGGCGTCTACGACGTGCGGACGGCCCTCGGCGACCTTGTTGACGCGGTCCACGGGCAGGCCTTGCCGCTTGAGGTAATCAGCGGTGCCCCCTGTCGCTATGATGCTGAAGCCGAGTTCGATGAGGTCGCGCGCAATAGGCGTCAGCGCCGGCTTGTCGGCGTTCTTGACGGAGATGAAGCAGGCGCCCTCGACCGGCAGATAGACACCGGACGCCACCTGGCTCTTGACGAAGGCGGCGGCGAAATCCCGGTCCAGTCCCATGACCTCCCCGGTTGAGCGCATCTCGGGGCCTAGCGCCGGATCGACCCCCGGAAAGCGACCGAACGGGAACACCGCTTCTTTCACCGCGACATGTTCCTTCGAAGGTCTGTCCAGCTTCAGCTCCTTGAGCGCCATCCCCGCCATCACCTTGGCGGCGGCAGCGGCAATCGGGCGGTTGATCGCCTTGGCCACGAACGGCGCAGTTCGTGACGCGCGAGGGTTGGCTTCGAGGATGAAGATGTCGGCTTCCTTCACCGCAAACTGAATGTTGATCAGACCGCGTACGTCCAGCGCCCGCGCCAGCTTCTTCGTCTGCTGCTCGATCTCGACGACGATGTTCTTTGGCAGTGAATAGGGCGGCAGCGCGCAGGCGCTGTCGCCGGAATGAACGCCGGCTTCTTCGATGTGCTCCATCACGCCGGCGACGAACACGTCTTCGCCATCGCAGATCGCGTCAACATCCACCTCTATAGCGTCGCGCAGATAGCGGTCGACCAGCAGCGGTCGCCTTTCTGATACCGCCAGTTCTGATGGGCCGCCGAGCGCGCGCGAAAGCTGCGCGACGTACTCATCCAGTTCTTCCTCGGTGTGCACGATGCGCATGGCGAGCCCGCCCAGCACGTAGGATGGACGCAGCATGACCGGGTATCCGATCTTCGCAGCGCTGGCGCGCGCCGCGTCGAGTGAGGCGGCTATGGTGTTCTCAGGCTGCTTGAGCCCGATCTTGCGCAACAGCGCCTGGAAACGGTCGCGGTCTTCGGCGAGGTCGATGGCGTCCACACTGGTGCCCAGAATGGGCGCGCCCTCGTCGGCGAGCGGCTGCGCCAGTTTCAGCGGCGTTTGTCCGCCGAACTGCACGATGAGTCCCATAACCTCGCCGCGCTGCTTCTCGGTCTCGAGGATTTCGAGCACGTCCTCGGTCGTCAGCGGTTCGAAATAGAGCCGATCGGAAGTGTCGTAATCCGTGGATACGGTTTCAGGGTTGCAGTTGACCATGATAGACTCGACACCGATCTCCGCGCAGGCAAATGCAGCGTGGCAGCAGCAATAGTCGAACTCGATGCCTTGCCCGATACGGTTCGGCCCGCCGCCCAAGATGATAATCTTCGTGCGCTCGGATGGCTCGGCTTCGCATTCCGGGGCGGAGATCTGAACGCCTTCCCCCTCCAAAGGAGGGGGAGCAAGCGTGTACGACGCGTGCTCATACGTCGAATACATATAAGGCGTTGTCGCGCGGAATTCGGCGGCGCAGCTATCGATACGTTTGAACTGCGGGCGTACGCCCACCCTGCGGCGCGCCGCGCGCACGTCGCGCTCGCGCTGGCCGGTCAGCTTGGCAAGACGCGCATCGGAGAAGCCCTGCGCTTTCAGCGCACGGAACGCCGCGGCGTCCTTTGGCAATCCGTTCGCGCGCACGTTCGCTTCGCTTGCGATGATCTCCGCAAGTTGGCGCACGAACCACGGATCGTAGTGGGCGGCCGCGCAAATCTCTTCTACGGACAAACCCCGACGCAGCGCCTCCGCGACGACGAGCAGACGGTCAGCCTTCGGCGTGACAAGTCGGGCGCGCACGGCGGCGCGGCCGGCATCCTCGTCGGCTGCGCCTTCGATGGCGATTTCATCCAGCCCCATAAGGCCGGTGTCGAGCGAGCGAAGCGCCTTCTGCAACGATTCCTGGAACGTGCGCCCGATCGCCATCGCTTCACCGACGCTCTTCATCGATGTTGTAAGCGTCGTGTCCGAGCCAGGGAAACGCTCGAACGCAAATCGTGGGATCTTGGTGACGACGTAATCTATTGTGGGCTCAAAACTCGCCGGCATTGCGCCGCCGGTAATGTCGTTGGCGATCTCGTCGAGCGTGTAGCCGACAGCGAGCTTGGCCGCGACCTTGGCGATCGGAAAGCCCGTTGCTTTCGAAGCGAGCGCCGAGGAGCGCGAGACGCGCGGGTTCATTTCAATCACGACCATGCGCCCGGTCTTCGGATTGACCGCGAATTGCACGTTCGACCCGCCGGTCTCGACGCCGATCTCGCGCAGCACGGCGATCGAGGCGTTGCGCATCATCTGGTATTCGCGGTCGGTCAGCGTCAGCGCCGGCGCAACGGTGATGGAATCGCCGGTATGAACACCCATCGGATCGATGTTCTCGATGGAGCATATGATGATGCAATTGTCTGCACGATCGCGGACCACCTCCATCTCGTACTCTTTCCAGCCGATGATGGATTCCTCGACTAGAACCTCCGTAATGGGGGAGGCGGCCAGGCCGCGCTCGACGATCTCTTTGAACTCCTCGACATTGTAGGCGACGCCGCCGCCGAGGCCGCCGAGCGTAAGCGAGGGGCGAATGATCGAGGGCAGCTGTACGTAGTCGAGCGCGGCAAGCGCCTCGTCCATCGTATTGACGAGGCGCGAGCGGGGGCTTTCCAGTCCTATCGAGTCCATCGCATCGCGAAATTTCTGCCGATGTTCGGCCTTCTCGATCACATTCGCCTTGGCGCCGATCATCTCGACGCCGTGTTTTTTCAGGACCCCGGCGCGATCCAATGTCAGCGCGCAGTTGAGCGCGGTCTGGCCGCCCATCGTCGGCAGGATCGCATCCGGCTTTTCCGCTTCGATGATTTTCTCGACCATCTCCGGTGTGATCGGCTCGACATAGGTTGCGTCCGCCAGGCCCGGATCGGTCATGATCGTCGCTGGATTGGAATTGACGAGGATGACGCGATAACCTTCGGCCTTCAGCGCTTTCACCGCCTGGACGCCGGAATAATCGAACTCGCACGCCTGTCCGATAATGATCGGGCCGGCCCCGATGATCAGGATCGACTGAATGTCCGTTCGTTTCGGCATGTGCGCGCTCGTTCGGCCGGGTTCTGGCCGTTCAGAATCGATCCCTTTGGCGGATCGCGCCTGCATATAAGCGCCGGCCCCGCCCGGCAAGGGCGTGGGTCAGGCGGCGGCCTTCGCCGGGCGCTGCGCCAAAGCCACCAAGGCGACGCTAAGCGCCAGCGCAATATAGCCGCCAATGCCAACGACGCCGTTCCAAGGGAAGGCCGGATCCGAGAGCCACAAGATCGTCAGCCCTGCGACTGCGTTGAGCGTGCCGTGCAGAATCCCTGCCGCCCAGACCGAGCCGCCGCGATCGCGCACCAGCGTCATCAACGGCGACAAGAGCACGCAGAAGAGAACAAAAAGACCGACGCCAAGCACGCGTTCGGTCGGATAGTTGTGACCGAACAGATAGATTGCCGGCGCATGCCAGACGCCCCAGACGGCGCCCGTCGCAAGGGCGGTGCGCCAAAAACCCGATGAGCGCCAGAGTCCGTGGAGGTAGCCACGCCATCCCAGTTCTTCGGTGATGGTGAGCAGTACGGAGTTGATGAGTGCGCCGACCACCAGCGATTGAAAGAGAATAAGCGGCACGATCGGCAGGTTAGCCGGCACTTGGCTCATGTCTTGCCCTGCCTGCTCAGCGGCCAAGCGCACGTTGGCGCCGAGATCGGCAAGGGTCCGATCCGAGAAGATTAGCGTGGCGGCGACTGAGGCTGCGCACAGCGCGATGGCGATCAGGTACGCAAACAGCCACCACCAATTAGGCTTGAAATGCAATCCGAGCGCCTCGATGCGACGGCCCTTCTCAAATGCAAACGCGCAGATGAGAGCGGCGATGGCTGGGCCCGTCATCATGCCGCTCAGCGCGGCAAGTGTGGTGACGGGATTGTCCGCGGCGCCGAAAGCCCAGCCGCCAGTAGTGATTCCCCAGCTGATCGCGAATGTCAGCAGCAAGAAAATGACGGATTTGTTCGTCGTTGACATTCAACTTTCCCCCTCGCTATCGCGCTTTTCTTCAATGCGCACGCCGCGCGCCCTCAAGGCTTCGCGCAGCAGGAATTCGATCTCCGCGTTCACGCTGCGCAATTCGGCGTTCGCCAGGCGGGCGATCGCGTCGTGCAGCGCCGGATCGAGTCTGAGCGCGAAAGCTTTGCGTTGCGAGGCCAATGTTTCGCTATTGGTAGAGTGATCCCGTGTTCAGCACGGGTTGTGCGTCGCGGTCGCCGCAAAGCACGACGAGCAAGTTCGAAACCATGGTCGCGCGCCGCTCGTCGTCTAGCTTTACGACATCGCGCTCACTGAGTTGGATGAGAGCGTGTTCGACCATTTCTACTGCGCCTTGCACGATCTTCTGGCGTGCGGCCAGCACCGCTTCGGCTTGCTGGCGGCGCAACATGGCGTTGGCGATTTCCGGCGCATAGGCGAGGTGGCTGAGCTTGGTTTCGTCGATGATCACGCCGGCGACCGAGACGCGTTCCTGCAGCTTTTCTTTCAGCAGAGCTGACACCTGCTCAGCATCGCCGCGCAACGTGGGCTCTTCGTGCTCGGCGTGATCGTAAGCAAAGTGCGAAGCGATCTCGCGCACAGCTGTTTCGATCTGGATGTCGACGAAGGTCTGGTAGTCGTCGACATCGAACAAGGCGCCGGCCGTGTTGGTGACGCGCCAGACGACGACGGCGGCGATCTCGATCGGATTGCCGCGCCGATCGTTCACCTTGAGTTGCTCGCCCGTGACGTTGCGCACCCGAAGGGAGATCTTCTTGCGCATATACCAGGGGATGACCCAGCGCAGACCGGGCGTGCGGTCGGTTCCCTTGTAATTGCCGAAAAGAGTGACGGCCGCGGCCTCGTTGGGCTGCAGTGTGTAAAAGCCGGCCGAGGCGATGATTTCGAGGGTCAGCAGCGTGAGATAGAGCACGATCCTGTACCCGGCATCTCCGCCCGCTTCGGCGGTGCGGATCGCATCGACCAAGCCCCAGCAGGTCACCGCGATGACCAGGATCAGCAGGAGCAGGATCAGGCCGCCATTGAGCGTGTGCGCCTTGCGTTCGGCGGTGTGGTTTAGGGCCGAAACGGCCATGACATACCCTCCAATGCCATCAAAGTGATATCACCGTAATAGCAATTTGAGGGTTCCGCAAGCGGGATCTGGTTTTTACGAAGTTTACCCAATCCTTGCACTCGCGGTTAAGCAATACCACATAGGCTCACCCCGAAAGAGAGGTCCGCCATGACCTGCGGGGTGTGCCTGCGTGCGTTCACGCGCAGCGGGGCCGGCAATGTTGCGATGATGTGGGCGCTGATGGGGGCCGTTCTCGTCGGCCTCATCGGCATCACGGTCGACTTCACGCGCGCCCAGATGCTTCGCGCTCAAATGCAGAACGCCGTCGACGGCGCCGCGCTGGCGGCGGCCCGCGGCGATGCATCGACGCCGGCGCAGCGCGCCGCGGCCGCGCAAGCCTATTTCGATGCGGAAATGGGCGATCTTGCCGCGACCGCAACACTCGCCATCGGCGACATTCCTGGGACCCGCCAGGTCACGGTCAGCGCGACGATGCCGATGCAGCTGAGCATTGCCCGTATCGTCCGCAACGAGGATTGGATCCTGCACGTCGACTCGGACGCCGAACGCAGCGGCAACAATGTTGAGGTCGCGCTCGTGCTCGACGTCACTGGTTCGATGGCCGGCCAGCGCATCGTCGATCTTCGCACAGCCGCCACCAATCTCGTCGACGCAGTCATCCGTGACCAGCAAGCGCCGTACTATTCCAAAGTCGCGCTCGTGCCGTACTCGATGGGCGTCAATGCCGGCGCCTATGCGAATGCGGCCCGCGGGCCCATCACTGGGCCGGCGGACATCGAGGATGCAGCATGGGCCGCCGGCTCTGGGCGCAACATCAGCGGCATCACCCGCGCGAATCCCGCGGTCGTCAGCGCAAGCAACCACGGCTTTCAGAACGGGGACACCGTTTACATCCGAAATGTAAGCGGCATGCACCAGGTGAACAATCGCACATTCACAGTGGCCAATCGCACGACGAACAGCTTCCAACTCCAGGGCGTTAACAGCTCAGGGTACAACAGCTATTCCTCCGGCGGCACGGTGACGGAATGTCTGAACGCGACCTGCTCGGTCGAAGTGACCGTCGACGACCACGACTTCGAGGTCGGAGATCGCGTCTATTTCACCGGCGTAAACGGCATGACGCAACTGAACAACTCGTTGTTCGTCATCTCTGCGGTCGACGGCGACACTTTCACGCTTTCCGGCACGCACGCGAACTTCAGCAGCTATACCAATGGCGGCGATGCGCACTGCACCGCCGCCGGATGCGATTATTTCGCGTTCCAGAACGCGTCGGGCAACAATTGGCGCGTGTTTCCCGCGAGCACGTGCGTCAGCGAACGCGTCTCATCCCAGCAATACACCGACGCGTCGCCGGCGAGCCAGCGCGTCGGTCTCAACTATCCAAGCAGCGCCAATGAATGTCCCGGCGCCAGTATCGTCCCGCTCACGACCGATGCGAATTACCTGAACGGGCGCATTTCCAACCTGCAGGCCGCGGGCTCCACGGCCGGCCAGATTGGTCTCGCCTGGGGCTGGTACATGCTGTCGCCGAATTGGGCATCGTTGTTTCCGGCGTCGGCGCAGGGCGCCTCTTACTCAGCGCCGGAAACGCTAAAAATCGTGGTGCTGATGACCGACGGCGCATTTAACACCGGCTACTGCAATGGCGTGATCAGCGACGACTCCGACAATGGCGCGGGCTCTGCTTCAGAGCGCATCAATTGCGACGCGACAAACGGCGATCCCTTCGATCAGGCGCGCAGCCTCTGCACAGCGATGAAGAACAGAAATATCATCATCTACACGGTGGGCTTCGGTCTCGCCTCCGGCTCGGAAGCGGAGGAGGTCATGGAAGACTGCGCCACCAGTAGCGAGCACGCCTACCTCACCGGCGACGGTAACCAATTGATTGCCGCCTTCAACGCGATCGCGGCATCGATCACGCAATTGCGTATTACGCGTTGAGGTAAGAAATCCTTCACCTTCCGCGCTGGCCGGTTATTTAATGTATTTCGCGTAAATAGCGTCGTCTCAAAAACCGCCGAAGGCGATTTTTTATGACGCATCGTACCGCGAACCGCACCACGAAGAGCCTGCTGCGAAACGAAGCCGGCAATGTCGCCATGATGTGGGCGCTGATGGGCGCTGTGCTTGTCGGCCTCATCGGCATCACTGTCGACTTTACGCGGGCGCAGGCCTTGCGCAATCGGATGCAGAACGCCGTTGACGGCGCTGCACTCGTGGCCGAACGCAGCTCCAACTTGTCCCTGGCGCAGCGAACCGCGGCCGCGCGCGCCTTCTTCGACGCTGAAATGGGCGACGAGGCGCGCAACGTAACCTTCAGCGTTCATGAACTCGATAGTGGCGGCCACCTGGTGGACGCGCAATTGCCGATGCCATTAAGCTTGGCTCGCATCGTGCGCAACGAAGACTGGACGCTGCACGCGGATGCGGTCGCCGAAGCCAGCGCCAGCCCACCGATCGAAGTCGCGCTCGTGCTCGACAATACCGGCTCCATGTCCAACGATATGAACGCATTGCGCAATGCGGCGTCCGATCTCGTTGACGACCTGCTCTCGCTCGATGGCGACACAGTGCATGTGGCCCTAGTGCCGTTCGTGGCGCAAGTGAACATCGGCAATGCGCAAGCGCACATGGCGTGGATGGATACTGCCGGCGCCGCGCCCCTGAACGGTGAGTTGCTGGAAGATCGGATGATCGGCTATCGCTCGACCAGCAACGGCAATGCAACGGGCAACTGTAACTTCAGTACGACGCCATCGGGATATCCCGGCCCTTATCGGATCACCTGGCGACGCGCGGGAAGTCGCTGCCATGTGTTCACGCCAGATGACGGCATCAACTATTTCGCGCTGTTCGATCTCATCTCCAATGAAACCTGGAAAGGCTGCGTCGAAGCGCGTCCCGAGCCGTATGACATCACGGACGCCGCCCCGGATCCCAGCAATCCGGCCACCATGTTCGTGCCCTTCTTCTGGCTCGATACGGGCGGCACCGCAGGACAGGGCAGTACGAACAGCTCCAGCCAGCCGAACTATCGCAGCTCGAATTCGTATCTTGACGACACGCCGGGCGACATCAGCGTCGGCGGCACAGCCGTCACGATGACATCCTCCAATGGATCGAGCGCCAACGCTCAGCAACGTCGCGAAGCACGCTTCTTCAACGTGTTCAAGTATCGTGGCACGGCCGCGTCCATCGACGACAGCGCGCCGGACACCCGAGGCCCCAATCGGGGCTGTCCGACGCCGATCGTGCCGCTGACGACAAACAGGACGGTGGTGCAGAATGCCGTGGCGGCGATGCGCCACTGGAATGGCGGAGGCACCAATCAGGCCGAAGGACTTGCCTGGGGGTGGCGCGTTCTCTCGCCAACGCCGCCGTTCACGGAAGGGCGGCCGTACAACGACCCGAACGACCCGGTGCGCAAAGTCATCGTGCTAATGTCTGACGGTGAGAACACCAATGTCGGCAACGATCCGGTCGTTGGCTCGGATTACTCAGCCTACAACCACATGGGTTTCTGGCGTGATGTCGCCGGCGGCAACGTTCTCACGCAGCTTTTGTTCGGCATCCTGCACGGCGTGCTGCCGTCGCAGTACCGGCGCGACATCGATTCCGGCAACCGGTACGTTACCTACGTCAACAACCGCCAAGCGCAGCTCTGCACAAATATCAAGAACGAAGGCATCGAGATCTATACGGTGATCTTCCGAGAGACTGAGCAGCAGATCGAAAACATCATGCGGAACTGCGCAACGAGCCCGGAGCACTTCTTCCGGGCAAACAATGCGAACGAGCTTTCCGCAGCTTTCCGCGCGATCGGCTCGGGCATCGGCCAGCTCCGCCTAACGCACTAGGGCGCCCGCGCAGCGCCCCGTTCGACGGGGCTGCCATGCGGCGTTCTACAAACCTTCATGCCGTGAAGGAGGCTGGTCTCGGTTGGCGGCCGCGCGCTTCTCAGCCAGCCGAAAACTGCGCGATCACGGTGACGACCCCAAACAGCACAGCTGCGCCAGCGAACCACCAATATCGACGAAGCAGGCTGGCGTGCGAACGGTCTGACATAACTGGGCTCCCGAGGAGGCAAGAGCGCGGCTGTCTCTTGGCGTTGGCCGCAAGCCAACGGTGGAAATCCTAGGACCGTTATCCCCAAGCGCCGAATTAAATTCGCGCTAAGTGACGCGGCATTTCAGTGACGCCGAGTCACGTCGTTCGAAAGCACCTCATTGTGCTCATTCAGCAGAATGACCGTTGGTGCGTAATTGCGCGCCTCTTCCGCCGGCATTTGGCAATAGGCGATAACGATGATCGGATCGCCGATTTGCGCGAGGCGGGCCGCCGCCCCGTTTATGCCGAATGAGCGCGATCCCCGGGGCGCCTCGATGGCGTAAGTGGTGAAGCGGGCGCCGTTGTTGATATTCAGCACATCGACTTGTTCGTACGGAAGGATACCGGAGCGCTCCAGCAAATCGGCGTCGATGGAGATCGAACCCTCATAATGGAGATCGCACTGCGTCACGCGTGCGCGATGCAGCTTGGCCTTCAGGAGCGTGAGCATCATTCGGAGGGCGCCTGGAATTGCACGACAATGCGCGCTTCCGCACCGGTCGCGCTCGAACCGTCGCTGAGCGCGGAATTGGCGCGGTAAGACTGAGCGGCGCTCAGCGCGGCCTGCCCAAAACCGAGACCGACCGGCGATTCACTCGCCACGTTGCAGGCCAGGGTTTGGTTTGACCGTACGCTGCAATTCAGCTCAACGCGTCCTCCCACGCCTTCGCGCAGCGCACGCGACGGATAGAGGTCGCTGATACGACGCGCAGACGGTCGCTGCGCCCAGGTCACCGACCCGCGGGTGACCGCCGGCGGCGGCCGCGTCGCGCTTGCGGGCGTCGATGCAGGCCGTGTCGTGGCCGGCTGCGTTGTCGTGGGATTGAGGGCCGCCGTGTTGGTGTTCACGCTGCCCGCGGCGTTCGGCTGGCTGCCTTCGCCGGGACGCAGCGAGACCGGTCCGCCCTGGCCGCTATTCCAGGAGGTCACTGGCGCCGGCGTGGCCGGCTCCGGCTCTTCGTCCCGCGTCGCCGGCGGGGGAGTTGGACGCGAGGTTTCAGTACGCGCGGCGATCTCAGTGCGCCGCGGCTGCGATGGTCTTGTCGTCTCGGATAACGGTACGCCGGCGATCTCCTCAGCGCTCGCGGGCTCGCCGGACTCGTCATAGGCGGGCGCCGGGAATGTGCTGGCGACGTCTTCTTGCGCCGGCGGGGCTGAGGCGAAGTTTGGCATGCCGCCGCCGAAATAGAGTCCGCCCGCCAGGGCCGCGCCACCCAAAAGCGCGATCAGAACGAACGCGCGCATGGCGCCGCCGCCTTCTTTAGGCGGGTCGCGCAGATCGGCGCGTTCGAAGTTGCGCTCGAAGCGGCGCGGCGGATCGGCGCGCCTGGCAGGCGGCGGATCGGCGCGACGCGTTGGCGGCG
>CAZIOD010000026.1:0-27960 GCA_964540785.1 uncultured Terricaulis sp. | reverse complement strand
CGCCTCTTCGTCGTGGCCGAACACATGGAGCTTCATCCGATTGGTGTCGTTCAGGGCTTCCGGATCGAGCGTCTTGGTGCTCGCAGCTTCTTCGAGCGAGGGAACTTCAACGAAGTGCTCACCTTCATAATGCGCAGCCAGCGCCGCATGCAGGTCGCGCAATTTCGGCGCGCCCGGCAGCGCCGTCAGCGGCAGCGGGACTTCGACGATCATCCCCTTGTAGTAGCGCCCGACGCTCGGCGCGAAGATCGGCGCGCGCGTCAGTCCCGCATAGTTCTGCATTTCCGGCACGTGTTTATGCTTCTGCGCCATAGCGTAGATGCGGAACGGCGCGCGCGTGTACGTGGGCGAGGCTTCGTCTTCGAACTCTGCGATCATCGCCTTGCCGCCGCCGGAATAGCCCGAAACGGCGTTGACGCTCACCGGCCAATCACGCGGCACAATCCCCCCCTCCACCAGCGGCCGCACCAGCGCGATAAAGCCCGTCGGATAACAGCCCGGATTGGATATTCGCTTGGAGCCCGCGATCTTCGCGCGCTGGTCCTTGGCCATTTCCGGAAAGCCATAAGCCCAACCCGGCGCCACGCGATGCGCGGTCGAGGCGTCGATCACCTTGACCGCGTCGTTCTCGATCATCGCCACCGCCTCGCGCGCCGCATCGTCGGGCAAGCACAGGATCACGGCATCGACGTTATTCAGCAGACGCTTACGTTCGTTCACGTCCTTGCGTTTGTCCGCATCGATCGAAACCAGCGTGATGTCGCGCCGCCCCTCCAGGCTTTCGCGGATCTGCAAGCCTGTCGTGCCCGCTTCGCCGTCTATGAAAACACGTTGCGCCATAGCACGCGCTCCAAAAAAAAGAACGGGCGCTCCGTTGCCGAAGCGCCCGTCGCGTGTACCAGATTTGAAGCTCTTAGCGCTTCGAGAACTGGAAGCTGCGGCGCGCCTTGGCGCGACCGTACTTCTTGCGCTCGACCACGCGGCTGTCGCGGGTGAGGAACCCGGCGTGCTTCAGCGCCGGACGCAGCGGCGGCTCGTAATCGGCCAGCGCTTTGGAGATGCCGTGCCGCACCGCACCGGCCTGACCCGAAAGACCCGAGCCGACCACCGTGCAGACGACGTCGAATTCGCCTTCGCGATTCGTCACCTTGAAAGGCTGGTTGATCATCATGCGCAGAACCGGCCGCGCAAAATACGCATCCGACTCCTTGCCGTTGATGGTGATTTTGCCATTGCCGGGTTTCACCCACACGCGGGCGATTGCGTTCTTGCGCTTGCCCGTGGCGTAGGCGCGGCCGAACTGATCGACCTTCTTCTCGCGCAGCGGCGCGTCCTGTTGCGGCGCAGGCGCGCCAGTCATCTCGCCGAGAGACTCGAAACCTTGGGCAACGTCGCTCATTGGTCGATCCTCGAGTTCTTGCGGTTCTTGGATTTGAAATCGATGGTCACGGGGTTCTGCGCTGCGTGCGGATGCTCAGCGCCCGCATAGACACGCAATTTGCCGAGCTGCTTGCGCGCGAGCGGGCTCTCCTTCGGCATCATGCGCTCGACGGCCTTCTCCAGCACGCGCTCAGGATACTTGCCGGCGAGCACCTTGCCGGCAACGCGCTCCTTGATGCCCCCCGGATAGCCGGTGTGCCGGTAATAGATCTTGTCGGTCATCTTGTTGCCGGTGAACGCGACCTTTTCGGCATTGATGACAACGACATGATCGCCGGTATCGACGTGCGGCGTGAAATCGGCGCGATGCTTGCCGCGAAGACGCAGCGCGATGAAAGACGCGAGACGGCCGACCACTGCGCCCTCGGCGTCAACAACGATCCAGCCGTTGGTGATCTCCGAGGCCTTGGCCGAGCGCGTCGATGTGGTGCGCATGGGAGCTGTTCCTGACGAAAACGAAGGCGCGCGTGTACTGGAGACCCGATTCGGCGTCAAGAGATGCTGTTTTTCGGTTTAATATACGCTACTTAGCGTAGCGGTAACCACTTACCTGGATATGCAAGCACGCGATTGCTGCGACCCAGAGCAGCGCTGCTCCGGCTTGGTGCAGCAGGCTGAGGCTAAGCGGAGAGACAGAGATCACCGTCTGGATGCCGAGCGCGGCCTGCACCAGCGCAAGGGCGCCCACCGCCGCCCCGATCCAACGCGCCGCGCCCGTGCCGAAGCCCAGCGCCAAGACGCCCAGCACAAGGGCCAGGAGCGCGACGAGATAGCCCGTCGAGCGATGCAACACGTGCTGTGTTGCGTGATCCTCGGTGAAGTTGGTCCACCAAGGTTCGAGGCCGAACGCGCTCGCAGGAATCCATTCCCCGCCAATGGTCGGCCAATCGGCGTACGCCTTGCCGCCGTCGCTGCCCGCGAGCAAGGCGCCCAACATCACCTGCACGAAGATGAGCGCCAGCAGGAGGGTTGCGAACCAAGCCGGGGCGCCCAGTTGTCCGGGAATTGACGGCCACCCCAATGCTCCCAGCGCGACCCACAGGGCGAGAGCCAGAATGACGAAAGCCATCCCCAAATGGATCGCCAGCCGAAGCGGGCTCACATCGAGCCGGTCGAACAACCCGCTCGTGACCATCCACCAGCCGATCGCGCCCTGCAGCGCGCCGAGCGCGAACAGCAGCAACGTTACGCGGAAACGTCCGCGCAGGCGGCCGGTGAAGAAGAAGAACAAAGCCGGCAGCGCAAACACGATGCCGATCAGCTGGCCCAGGAAACGGTGGCCCCACTCCCACCAATAGATGTATTGGAACTCGGCGAGGCTCATGC
Organism: uncultured Terricaulis sp.; assembly: GCA_964540785.1. Classification (GTDB taxonomy): domain Bacteria; phylum Pseudomonadota; class Alphaproteobacteria; order Caulobacterales; family Aquidulcibacteraceae; genus Vitreimonas. The sequence continues at coordinate 25,194 of CAZIOD010000026.1, read as the reverse complement.
CGCGGTTCTGCACCTGGTATTCGTGCGTGCGCTGGTAAAGCGCGAATTCCTCGGCCCAGCCTTCCGCCGTCAGCGGCGGCGCGAAATGCTTCATGAAGTTCCACTCGGTGATGGAAAGACCGCTATCGGTCAGGCGTGTGGCCCCTCCCACGAGGATCATCGCCAGCACCAGCGCGCACACCACCAGCAGCCAGATCCCGACCCATCGCTCGCGCGGCGGCCAAATGTCTTCAGCGCTCATGCTTTCCCATCCTCGCCGGCGCCCATACAACGCAGGGCGTCGGGCGAAAACGCGGCGCCCCGCCGCGTGGGGCGGAGTCATGGAAACGCGCACACGCAAAGCGATCGGGTGTTTCGTCCTATTGGCGTATCTGGCGGCGTATGCGCTGCTGGCGGCCAGTCTTGGCGCGGCGCTTGCGTCCGCGCTGCCGGCCTGGGGTGAGCTGGCGTACTACGCCGTGGCGGGAATCATCTGGATCCTGCCGCTGCGTCCGCTATTTCGCTGGATGAACCGCAGCGCATAGAGAAGCCGCCCCGGGCGGACCCGGAGCGGCTTCTTGCTCCCACAGCACGGGCTTATCGGCTGAGCAAGATGCTCAGGATCACGCCGGTTGCGATGCCGACCAGCAGGTATTCCCCGGTGTTGTCGTCACGCACGTAATGGTAGCCGCGCGGCGGCTGGCGCAGGTTCGCACGGCGCCAATCCACCTGGCGATAGTGCGAGCGGTAATAGCTCGGCAAGCGATCGCCGCGGCGCCAGGATTGATAAGCCGGCCGGAAGTCGTGGCGATGGTACGCCCAGGCTGGCGGCGCCCCGCGATAGAAGCGGCCATTGAGGTAATAGCCGTTGTGACGGCGCTGATCCCAGCGCTCGGCGCGGCGATCGTCCCGGCGATGATCGCGCCAGTCGCGCCGGTCTTCGCGCCAGTCTCCGCGGCGGTCGCCGCGATAATCCTGCGCGGCGGCCGTACTCGCGAGCGGCCCCGCCAGCATCAGCGCAGCCGCGCCGATCGTTGCGATGCGTTTCATTCTCATGCTCCTTCCGTACGAGACCTCGCCGCCTCGTTTCTTGTGTGAGGAAGATCGCATTGCCGCGCTGAACCGCCGCTGAGGAGGTGTGTCGCGGCGCGCGCGCACTGGCGCCGTTTTGTGTCGTAAACATGCGGTGACAAAACTTGTCACAAGCGTGGTCGGAGCGGGGAGATTCGAACTCCCGACCCCCAGTCCCCCAGACTGGTGCGCTAACCGGGCTGCGCTACGCTCCGTGCCGGCTTTGTCCCCGCCGCGGAGGCGGGGAGCGCCGTCTTAGCTGGGTTGGCTAGCGGCGGCAATCCAGAGGCGATGCTAGACGATCAGCGCCTCAGCGACGCGTTCGCCGCTTTCGACAGCGCCGTTCATAAACCCCATGAAATCGGTGCTGGTGTGTTCGCCGGCAAAGTGGATGCGTCCGTCCTCAGACGGCGTGGCGGTATGTTCGAGCAGCGTGGTGTATTGTCCGACGCGGGGCGCGGAATACGATCCCAACGCGAACGGCTGGCGCACCCAGGCCATGAACGACGCTTTGCTTTCATCGAGCGCCGCTGCGCTCTCCGGCGAGAACGCACGCAGGCCCGCGCGCAGACCGGCAAGCGCCGCGGTGCGATCGCTCCGTCCTTGCAGATAATTGGTGAGGATGCCGCGTTCGCCGTCCTGCGCGCGGCTCGTCTCCCAGATGAGCTGCGCGCGATCGCTGTAAAACACCCCTGCCGACGCCGCCGGCCACCGCGCATCCCGCCAGGGCCGGCTGCGGGTCGACACCATCAGCTTGGAATTATCGCCATAGCCAAGCTCGTGGATCGCGCGCAGCTTGTCCTTGCCCAGGCCGAGCGCATCGAGCCCTTCCACCGTGCGCAGCTTGGTGAAGGGCGCCGCCAGCACCGCGAAGGCGTGTTCGCGTTCGATGCGTCCGTCCGGCGCGTCGAACACGAGGCGCACGCCGCGCGGTGTGCGCGCTATCGACACGAGCGCATGGCGCATGTGCTGCGCGGTCCCGCCGAGCCGCGCTACAAGCGCCTCCGGCAGAGCGGAGGAGCCGCCCGCGATGCGGTAGGCCTCGTCGCTCTCCCCGAAGATCTGAAAGCCTTGCCGGGGATCGGTGCCGATGAAGTCGACCAGGTTGAGCGCCGATTGCTCCGCCGTATTGAGACCGAACTCGCCGCGATAAGCGATATCGAGCACCTCAAGCGCCCACCTCGGCGCAAGATTTCCTGTGCGTCTTAGATACGCCTGCAGCGATGTGGCGTCGAGCTCGCGCGCGTGCGCCGTCCAGTTTTCCTCGGCGTCGAGCAAACCTTCCTGGTCTTCGGCGATGTGCGCGGCCAGACGCGCAAAAGCGCCCTGACCGCGGCCGGGATCGATCATGTCGCGCTGCGTGCGCAGACGCCCGCCGATATGATAGAATTCTTCGGCGCCTTCCGGCGCAATGCGCTGGATTCCGACTCCCACTTCTTCGGCCAGCGACCGCAGCGCGCTGTGATTGCTGTCAACCAGTTCACCGCCGAGTTCGCAATATTGCCCGTCTTCGTTGAAGTTGCGGCGCGTGAACATGCGCCCGCCAAGCCGGCCGCTCGCCTCATAGAGCGTGACGTCCTGGCCCGCACGCGCCAGCCGATAGGCGGCTGTCAAGCCCGCAACCCCGCCCCCGACAATGGCGATGTCGCGGCGGCGGCGAAGGCCGCCGCTGCAGGCCGCCAGGGCCGCGCTCATCACAAGAAAAGATCGCCGCGACACCGCACGCGGCGCGCCCGCGCCATGCGCGCGCAGAGCGCTGCGGACCAGTCTGAACAGCCGCGTGCGCGCCATGCCCGCCCTTTATTCGCTTGCGAGGTGGAATGCGTTACGTCTTTGCGCGCCCTCGTCCGCCCTTTTCAACGAACTCGCGCAGCATCTGCGAAGGCCGAAACGTAACGACCCGGCGCGGCGTGATCGGCACTTCTTCGCCGGTCTTTGGATTGCGGCCGATGCGCTGACGCTTGGCGCGCACGTTGAAATTGCCGAAGCGCGAGAGCTTGACCGTCTCGCCCGCGACGAGCGTGTCTTCGATCATTTCGAGCATGCGCGTCAGAAGACGATTTGCGTCGGCGCGCTGCATGTTCGCGCGGTGCGCCACGGCTTCCACCAGATCGGCCCGGGTGATCGTTTTATTCGCCACGAGGAGCCCCCTCCCTGCGTCCGCGCATCATGAGGAAAAGCTAAGCGGCTCCTGGGCTTAGGTCAAATATTGCAGGGCCGTCACATCCGCACCAGGGCAGCGCCCCAAGTCAGTCCGCCGCCCAGCGCTTCCATCAGTACGAGGTCGCCTCGCTTGATGCGCCCGTCGCTCACCGCGCTCGCCAGCGCAAGCGGCACCGAGGCCGCCGATGTGTTGCCGTGCACCGCGACTGTGGAGACGACTTTCTCCGCCGGCACGCCGAGCTTGCGCGCAACGCCGTCCAGAATGCGCTGATTGGCCTGATGCGGCACGAACCAATCCACAGCGTCGATCGGCACTCCGGCGCGGGCGCAAGCTTCCAGCATTGCGCCGGATATGTGCTCGACCGCCTGGCGGAAAACGGCGTTGCCGACCATGCGCACTCTGCCTACCGAGCCCGTCTGCGAAGGACCGCCGTCGACGTAAAGCAAATCGTGCATGCGCCCGTCGGTGCGCAGGTAGGTGGAAATGACGCCGCGCACGCCTGCTTCGGCCTCGTCCTGCGCTTCCAGCACCACCGCACCTGCGCCGTCGCCAAACAGAACACACGTGCCGCGATCTTCCCAGTCGACAATGCGCGAGAACGTCTCTGCGCCGATCACGAGAGCGGTCCTTGCTTGCCCGCGCGCGAGAAAATTATCCGCAGTCGCCAGCGCGAAGATGAAGCCTGAACAGACTGCCTGCAAATCGAATGCGGCGCCGTGCACCACGCCGAGCTTGGCCTGCACGCGCGCGGCGGTGGCCGGAAATGTAAGGTCCGGCGTTGCCGTGGCGAGAATGATGAGATCGATGTCCTTGGCCTCGCGGCCGGCGTGGGTCAAGGCGGCCAAAGCGGCCGCGATGGAGAGATCGGACGTCTTCTCGCCGTCCGCGGCGATACGGCGTTCGCGAATGCCGGTGCGTTCGACGATCCATGCGTCGCTGGTGTCGACGCGGCGCGAAATTTCGTCATTGGTGAGAATGCGCTCGGGCAGATACGCGCCAACGCCGAGAAGCACGGAACGCAAAGCCATTAGCTGGCGTCCTCGACCTTCACCGAGGCCGCGTTGGCAAGACGCGAGATGTTACGCGCGATCTCTTCGCGATAATGGCTGCGCGCGAGCTTCTCTGCGACCCCGATTGCGGCCGCATATCCGCGCCCGTTCGCGCTGCCGTGACTCTTAACAACCAGGCCGTTCAGGCCAAGAAAAAGTGCGCCGTTGAATGTCCCAGGATCCATGCGGGTGCGTAACTGTCTCAGCGCCGGGTAGGCAATGAGCGCCCCCAGGCGCGCCATCAGACCGCCGGTGAGCGTCTCACGCAGCAACTGGCCCACAAGGCGCGCAGTTCCTTCACCGGTCTTGAGTGCGATGTTGCCGGTGAATCCATCGGTCACCACGACGTCCACCGTCCCCTTGGCGATGTCGTCGCCTTCCACGAAGCCGTGGAAGCTCATGTCAACGCCGGTTTCGCGGATGAGCCGCGCAGCAGCGCGGATTTCTTCGTGTCCCTTCTGATCTTCGGCGCCGACATTGAGCAGGCCAACGCTGGGGCGGTCCTTGCCGGAAACAGCCCGCTGAAACGCCTCCCCCATGATGGCGAACTCGACCAGCTGTTCCGCATCGGCATCGACGTTTGCGCCCACGTCCAGCATTACCGTGTAGTCGCCTTTCATCGTCGGCCAGCGTGTCGCGAGCGCCGGGCGATGAATGCCCTGCATCATCCGCAGGCGAAACATCGAGATCGCCATGAGGGCGCCGGTATTGCCGGCCGAGACGACCGCATGTGCTTCCCGGTTTTCTACCGATTGGATTGCATTCCAAAGGCTGGAGCCCTTGCCCTGGCGCAACGCCTGACTGGGCTTGACCTCCATACCGATTGCTTTGTCGGCGGCGCGCACCTGTGTCACCGCACGCGCCCGCGGGAAGCTCTCCAGCAGGGTATTGATGCGATCGGCATCGCCGTGGATCAGGAAGCGCACGTCAGGAGCTCGGCGCGCGGCGATATCCACGCCCTCGACGACGATGTCCGGCGCGTGATCGCCGCCCATCCCGTCAATCGAGAGAACGAGGCTTTCGTCCATTCACAAGCTGGTCCTGATTTCCCCGGCGGGCGGACCATAGTCCCCGGCCCGGCCAATGCCAAACGGGCGCCTCATCGGGGTAGCTGCGGCCAGCCATCTTGAGAAAACAATGCGTCCACAGGCGCTTGCGCCTGCGTGCGGACAACGTTCAGCACGTATTCGGCGAGCGCGGGCGCAAATCCATGGCCCTCGTCGGCGAGGACATTTCGTCCCAAGGCGGCGGCCAAGGCTGGGCGGTCCTGAGCCTGGATGGCGGCGTCGTACACTTCCAGACGGCCGTAGAATGCGCCGGCGAGCGCACGCATGCGCTTGGGGACGGACAAGTCGCCGACCCCCGCCTCCCGCAATCCTGCGTCGAAGGCGCGAAACAATTTGTCGGCGAAGGCTTGCGCCAGCGGCGCGGCGTCCGGGTCAGCCCGCAGCCGTAGAAGAGCCAGTGCGCCATGCAACGCCATCGCCTCGAATCGGCCCTCCAATGCGTCTGAAATGCGGCCGGCGCCAAATAAGGCAGGACGGCGGCTTACGTCGGTGACAGCCGCCAGCAACCTGTCGGCATCCCGGCTCGCGCGGGAGGATTGAAACGGCCAAATTGCCATACCCGCCTGTACTCCCCCCTTGCCCGCGAAGCCGCGCCGCCTTACCCGTGAAGCGATTTTCCGGGCAGACGCCCACGAGGTGAACCCATGAACCTGTTGCGTCTTTCTGCAGCGGCAATCGCGCTTTGCGCCGCGGCGGCTTGCGCGCCGGTGCAGACCTACAGCGGCTTTCTGCCCGAACGCAACGACGTCGCCATCGCCGATCCCGAGCCTGGCGTCGATACACGCGCCACCGTTCAGCAGCGTTTTGGCACGCCTTCCACAACTGCGGTCTTCGATCAGACAGCGTGGTATTATGTGAGTTCGGTGCAGGAGCGCATGGCGTTCTACGAGCCGGAGACGATCGAACGACGCGTCATGGTGGTGCGCTTTGACGGCGACAATGTCGCCTCCGTCGAGAAGTTCGGCATGGAGCGCGGCCGTCTCGTGGCGTACAACGACGAGATCACGCCGACGCGGGGCCGCGAACTCGGCATCCTTGAACAATTGCTGGGCAACGTGGGCAACACCTCGCCCATCCGCAGCGAGGAAGAACAACAGGGACCGCGCCGCCGCGACTGAACGCTGCGTTCCGCCAAGCCAAGAAAACGCCCCGGCCTCATGGCCGGGGCGTCTTGCTTTGGATCAAAGCTCGCTCAGTTCCAGTGCGCCAACACGGCCAGCAGCAGCAACGCCACGATGTTGGTGATCTTGATCATCGGGTTCACGGCAGGGCCGGCTGTGTCCTTGTAGGGATCGCCGACCGTATCGCCCGTCACCGCCGCCTTGTGCGCATCCGAGCCCTTGCCGCCGTAATGACCTTCTTCGATCAGCTTTTTGGCGTTGTCCCAAGCGCCGCCGCCTGACGTCATCGAGATGGCCACGAACAGGCCCGTCACGATCACGCCCACCAGCAACGCGCCGAGCGCGGCGAGCGCGTTGCTCACCCCGCCGACGGCCCATACCGCGAAGAAGAGCGCGATCGGCGCCAGCACCGGCAGCATCGACGGCACGATCATCTCCTTGATGGCGGCGCGCGTCAGGATGTCGACGGCGCGGCCGTAATCCGGCTTCGCCGTGCGCTCCATGATGCCTTTGATTTCGCGGAACTGGCGGCGGACCTCCTCCACCACTTCCTGCGCCGCCCGGCCCACAGCCGTCATCGACCAGCCGGCGAACAGGTACGGCAGCAAGCCGCCGACGAAGAGGCCGACGATCACGTACGGATTGTTTAGCGCAAAGTCCGGCGCCACGCCTTCGAAGAAGCGATACTCGCCCGGATTGGCGGCGTAGTAGCGCAAGTCTTCGAAGTAGGCGGCGAACAGCACGAGCGCGCCGAGACCGGCCGAGCCGATCGCGTAGCCCTTGGTGACCGCCTTCGTCGTGTTGCCGACCGCATCGAGCGCGTCGGTCGTCACGCGCACTTCGCTCGGCAGATCCGCCATCTCGGCGATGCCGCCGGCGTTGTCCGTGACGGGACCGAAGGCGTCGAGCGCAACGATGATGCCAGCCACAGAGAGCATCGTCGTCACGGCGATGGCGATGCCGAAGAGGCCGGCGAGTGTGAACGTTGCGACGATGCCGGCGACGATTGTGATCGCGGGCAACGCCGTCGATTCCATTGAAACGGCGAGACCTTGGATCACGTTGGTGCCGTGGCCGGAGACCGAAGCCTTGGCCACGCTCTTCACGGGCCGGAACTCCGTCCCGGTGTAGTATTCGGTGATCCACACGATGGCGCCGGTGACCAGCAGGCCGATCAAGCCGCAAATCAGCAGATTCGAGCCAGTCACGTCATAAAGATCCGAAGTGGCGCCGAGACTGGTCGCAATCGGGCCCCAGCCAACCGTGACCTGGATCGCCGCAGCCAAACCGACCGCCGAGAGAATGCCGGCGGCGATAAGCCCTTTGTACAAGGCGCCCATGATGTTCTGGGACGGGCCAAGGCGCACGAAGAAGGTGCCGATAATAGAGGCGATAATCGCCACGCCGCCGATCGCCAGCGGCAGCAGCATGATGTCGCCGACTTCCGTTGCTTCGCGAAACAGGATCGAGCCCAGCACCATGGTCGCGACCGCGGTCACCGCATAGGTTTCGAACAGGTCTGCGGCCATGCCGGCGCAATCGCCGACATTATCGCCGACGTTGTCGGCGATCGTCGCGGGATTGCGCGGATCGTCTTCAGGGATGCCGGCTTCAACTTTGCCGACCATGTCGCCGCCGACGTCGGCGCCCTTGGTGAAGATGCCGCCGCCCAAGCGTGCGAAGATCGAAATCAGCGAGGCGCCGAAGCCCAGCGCCACCAGCGAATCCACGACCGTGCGGCTGGTGGACTCAAACCCCATGAGTTGCGTCAGGATCAGGTAATAGGCGGCAACGCCGAACAACGCGCCGCCGGCGACGAGCATGCCCGTCACCGCGCCTGCCTTGAACGCCATGCGCAGTCCGCCGGCGAGCGAGCCGCGCGCAGCTTCCGCCGTGCGAACGTTCGCCTGCACAGACACGTTCATGCCAACGAAGCCTGCAGCGCCCGAAAGCACGGCGCCGATGATGAACCCGACCGGGATTTGCCAGGTCGGCCAGAATGCGATGGCGAGCACGATGACAACGCCGACGCCGACCATGGCGATAGTCGAATATTGGCGGTTCAGGTAAGCGCGCGCGCCTTCCTGGATGGCGGCGGCGATCTCCTTCATCCGGTCAGTGCCGGCGCTGGCTTTGGTGATGCTTTGGGTTTCCAACCAGCCGTAGAGGGCTGCAAGCACGCCGCACGCGACGACGAGCCAGAGTATAAGTTCGTTGCTCATATCTTCGTCCTGTGGCGCCGTGGCCGGGACGGCTGGCGCCGGGTTGGGGAATTTGGGTTGGCCGCCCCGCGACAGTCCGTCTGCGGTTGCGCTTCCCCCTCAGGTCGCGCGGCCTTCTGCCAAAAGTCGTCTCAAACCGCAATGGACGCCTTGGCGCAGGGTCAAATGCCTGAGCCCTGGCTGGAATAGGTCGCGACGATGGAAACGCCGCCGACGGCCCGTTCGCCAAGCGCTTGAACGGCCGCGGCCCGATAAACCTCGATGGCGCGCGCCTCGTTGAGGGCGTTGTTGTCGCTGGCGTCGGCCAGGTCGGTCGAGTGGCTGGCCCGCACCAGCGCGTCACGCAGAAAATGGGCCCGCTCACGCGTACGCCACAGGTCCACACCCGGCGCTATCTCGATGCGGATCGAAACGAAGAGGTAGTTCACGAGCCGGCCGTCCCGCACAACCGGCACCGCCAGATAGGGCGCGTCCATGGAGCGCGAGGAGAGCGCCTCGCCCCCCTCGCCTTCATTGGTTTGCGTCGCCTCGCCGGGCCCGGAGGCGTTCGCAAGGCCCGCCAGAAGCGTCGACGCCAGCATGGCGGCGGCGATGGCGCGGGCGACGGCATGGCGCTTCATGCGCGGGAGCGTCCGCCACAAGGGTTAGCCGCAGGTGAATTTTGGCAGCGCCGGCAAATCTAGGGTGAGTGGCCGAGCTTGTGCGAATATCCCGCATCCGAAACGGGAATGGGCACGCCTTGGCGATCCATCAAAGTCACGCCCTCGCCGGCTTCAACGACGCCAATGCGGCTGAGACGCAGCGAAGCACCCTGTTCGGACGCGGCCAAGTCTTCGCGCGCCGAGGCTGGCGCTGTAAACAGCACGACGTAATCGTCGCCGGCGGTGATCAGCTTGCGGAAATCCCCACCGGTTTCGAACCAGCGCTGCGCGGGAATGGAAAACGGAATCTCGTTCGCCTCGATGCGCAGCGCCACGCCTGAAGCGGCCGCCAGCTTTTTCGCATCGGCGAGCAGGCCGTCGGACACATCCATGGACGCGCTGGCGAAGCGCGCGACGATCGGCGCACATTCGGGACGGACGAAGGGGGCGAGATAAAGAGACATAAGCCAGGCGGCTTCAGCATCGAACGCCTGGCCCGGCAGCGTGAGGTATTGCGGCATGTGCGGCGCGGCGGCCTGCGATTCCATGCGCGCAATCTCTTCGTCGCGTCCACGGCGCAGGTCATCGAGCGTCAGCGCGCCGGTGCGCAATTGCAGTCCCATCCAGGCCGAGCCGATTTCGCCGCCGATCAACCAGACGTCTTCTCCGGCCTCGGCGTCGGCGCGCGAGGGCACGCGCGCGCCGTAAGGTTCGCCGATCGCCGTGATGGCGACGGTCAGCGGCCCCGGGGTGGAGGTCGTGTCGCCTCCAATCAGACTCATGCCGAAGTGCTTGAGTTCGCGCGCCAAGCCGCCCGCGAATACGCCGATTTCTGCGGCCGGCCGCGCCTGCGGCCAGACCAAGGCAAGCAAGGCCGTCGTCGGCTTGGCGCCTTTGCCGATGAGATCGGAGACGTTCACGCGCAGCGCTTTCGACGCCACCGTCTCAATTGGATCGTCCGGGCGGAAGTGCACGCCTTCGACGATCGCATCCGTGGTGATCACGACATCGCCGCGCGCTTTCAATACCGCCGCATCGTCGACGAGGCCGCGCGCGCCCGCATCGGTCGCCAGCGGCGCAAATAAGTTGCGGATGACGTCGAATTCATCGGCGGCCATGGGCGCCGCTTACGCGCCTATGCGCCCTTCGCGCAAGTCCCTGGCGCACGCATCCAAGGTCGCATTTACAAAGCCCGGCTCCGGCCCTTCGAAGAACGAATGAGCGATTTCGACGTATTCATCGATCACAACAGCGATCGGGGTGTCGGCGCGCTGCTCCAATTCTACCGCGCCGGCGCGCAGGATGGCGCGCGCCACCGCATCGAGCCGCTCAAGCCGCCAGCCTTTGCTCAAACGACGTGCAATGGCGCGATCGAGGGACGCTTGGCGTTCGACCGCTTTCTCGACCAATACTCTGAAGAGCCCCGCATCACCTTCCGCGCCGCTATAGGTTGCTTCGGTTTCTCTGGGCAGTTTGCCCGCTCGGAAGTCTTCTAGAACGTCCGCTGTCGTCGCACCCGACACCTCCATTTGATAAAGGGCCTGCACGGCGGCCAGGCGCGCGGCCCGCCGCGCCGCAATTTCCGCCTCCGTCATCGCGGCGCCTCCGTGAAACGGCGCTTGAGCGCGATCATGGCGAGGCACGCGCGCACGGCCTCGCCGCCCTTGTCCCCGCGTGCGGGATCGGCGCGGATCGCCGCCTGGTCGAGCGTATTCACGGTGAGGATGCCATAACCGATGGCCAACCCTTCGCCGGTCGAAAGGTTCATCAGCGCCCGCGCGCTCTCTCCGCAGACATAATCGTAGTGCGTGGTCTCCCCGCGCACGACGCATCCCAGGGCGGCAAAGCCGTCATAGGCGCCTGTCTTGGCCGCATGCGAGATCGCCGCCGGGAGTTCGAATGCCCCCGGGACGAACACATGATCCAGCTTCGCTTCCGCCTCGGCGGCGGCCCGCTCCGCGCCGCGCTGCATCTGCTCGGCGATTTCTCGATAGTACGGCGAGATCGCGAGAAGGATGCGCGCGCCGGGCACGCGAACCAGTCTGGATTTTTCTGCGTCCTTCATCGCGCGCGCCGGCCTTGTTGCGCAGCGCCCATCTGCGCCTGCGAGAGCATTTGCCTCATGACCTGAACCCGCGCCAGCCGTCGATGGAAAGACCATACCCTTCCAGGCCCACCACCTTCTGCGGCGCATTCGCCAGCACAACCATGCGCCCCACGCCAAGCTCGCGCAGAATCTGCGAGCCGATGCCAACAACCCGCAACTCGTCTTCAGCCTCACGTTCGGCCGGTTCGCCCTTCAAGCGCCGCGATACGGCGTCGGGCGCAAGATCGCGCAGCAGCACCAAGACACCAGCGCCCTCGGCCTCAATCTCTTCCAGCGCCTTGTCGATGAGCCCCGCGCGCGCACTGTCTCCGCTCATGACATCGGCGACGAAGTCCACGCGATGCACGCGCACCAAGGTGGGCATGTCGGCCTTGATGTCGCCCTTCACCAGCGCCGCGTGTTCGACGCCGTCGAGCCTGTTCCGGAACAGGGCGAGCCGAAACCCGGAACCAATTCTTGTTTCGAACGCGCCCTCATGCACCTTATGAACGAACCGATCGTTTTCGCTGCGGTACGCGATGAGATCGTCGATGGCGCCGATTTTCAGCCCATGAAACTGGGCGAACGCGACCAGCTCCGGCAGGCGCGCCATCGTGCCGTCGTCGTTCATGATCTCACAGATCACGGCCGATGGATTGAGCCCCGCCTGACGCGCGATGTCGATGCTGGCTTCGGTGTGCCCAGCGCGGACCAGAACCCCGCCTTCTCGCGCCATCAGCGGAAATACGTGCCCCGGCGAGACGATATCCCGCTCGCCTTTGGTGGGATCGATGGCGACGGCGATGGTCCGCGCGCGATCGGCCGCCGAGATGCCGGTCGAGATCCCTTCTTTGGCTTCGATCGATACCGTGAACGCGGTGCCCAGCTTGGTCTGATTGCGCCGCGCCATCGGCGCGAGCCCAAGCTCACGCGTGCGCTCGGCGGTCAAGGCGAGGCAAATGAGGCCGCGCCCATGCTTGGCCATGAAATTGACCTGCGCCGGGGTTGCGAACTGCGCCGGAATAACGAGATCGCCCTCATTCTCGCGGTCTTCGGCATCGACGAGGATGAACATGCGCCCTTCGCGCGCTTCTTCCACGATCTCCGGGATCGGCGAAATCGCCCGCTTGAATTCTGCAATCGGGGACGGCTTGGCCGCCATGGCTAGCTCCGCGCTTCGATGAGGCGCGCGGCATAGCGCGCCATCATGTCGGCTTCCAGGTTCACCTTATCGCCGGCCGTGAGCTTCGACAAAGTCGTTACTCTCCACGTGTGTGGAATGATGAGGACGGCGAAACCTTCCGCGTCCACCTCATTCACGGTCAGTGAAACGCCGGCGACGGCGATCGATCCCTTAGGCGCAATGAGGCGCTCGATGGCGCGCGGGGGCCTGATCTTCAGCCGCCAGCCGCCGCCGTCCTGCTCGACCGCGAGAGCCTCGCCCACGCCGTCGACATGGCCTTGCACCATGTGCCCGCCCAGTTCGTCGCCGAGCCGGAGCGAGCGCTCGAGATTCACGCGGTCTCCGGGCCGGAGCGCACCCAGCGTCGTCAGCGCAAGCGTCTCCGGCGCAGCTTCCACGACGTGTTGCATGCCGCCCGGCGCGGCGGCCTTCTCCACTACAGTGAGGCAGCACCCATCATGGGCAATGCTGGCGCCGATCTCGACGCTCGCCGCATCGTAGGGACTCGCAATGGTCAGGCGCACAAGCCCCGGCTGGCGGTCGACCGCCTTCACTTCTCCAAGCGCGCTGACAATGCCCGTGAACATGAAAAACTCTTATGAGAGCCGCTCGTAGCTCTCCCAGATGTCGGGGCCAAGCTCACGCAACGCAACACGGGCAAACTTCGGCGCCGCATCCAGGCGCGCGAGCGTCAGCGCTCCGATTGCGGGCCGGCCCTCCGACCCGAGCATGATGGGCGCACGAAACCATTCGATCCGATCAACTGCGCCGGCGGCGATCAGCGATGCTGCGAGTCTGCCGCCGCCCTCCGCAAGCACGCTGGCGAAGCCCAGCGCGTCCAGACGCGCGAGGACCGCCTTAATGTCGAGCCCCTCTGCCGTTGCCGGCGCCTGCTCGACCCTTGCCCCCGCCGCTTCCAGGACGGCATGACGCGCGGGCCCGGCGCGCTCTGCGCCGAAGACAAACAGCGGCGATAAATCGAGGTTCGCGAACAGCTCGCCTTCGCACGGCGTCTGCAGGCGCGAGGTCACCACAACGCGCGCCGGTTGCTTCGCCGGCGCAGGCGCCGTGCGCGCCAGCAGCGAGGGATTATCCCGCCGCGCGGTTTCCGCGCCGATCATCACGGCGTCATGGGCCGCACGCAGCTTGTGCACCTCGGCGCGCGCAGCTTCGCCGGTGATCCAACGGCTCTCGCCCGATGCGGTCGCAATGCGTCCGTCGAGGGAAGTTGCAAGTTTTAGTGTGACGCGCGGGCGAGACATCGAGCGGTTTTAGGTCTTCCCCCCTTGTGGGGGAAGACAGACCGCAGCGACGCGAACGTCAGATGAGGGCGCCGGCGGCCGTAGACGCAGGCGAGGGGTAAGGGCGCAGGGGGAGAACCTACCCTTTTCCCGACCGCTTCGTCTTGCCGGCCTCTTCGATGAAATCGCCAAAATCGGCGGTATCGCGGAAATCGCGATAAACCGAGGCGTAGCGCACGTAGGCCACCGGATCGAGGTTGGCGAGCGCTTCCATGACCATCTCGCCGATCGTCTCGGACGGCACGTCGCTCTCGCCCTGGCTTTCCAGGCGCCGCACGATGCCGGAAATCATCTGCTCGATCTGATCAGGCTCAATCGGGCGCTTGCGCAGCGCGATGTTGAGCGAACGGGCCAGCTTGTCGCGATCGAACGGCACGCGTCGGCCCGACCTCTTGATCACCGTGAGATCGCGTAATTGCACGCGCTCGAACGTTGTGAATCGCGAGCCGCACTTGTCGCATTGCCGACGCCGCCGGATCGCCGCCCCGTCTTCTGTCGGGCGGCTATCCTTCACCTGGCTGTCTTCATTCTGGCAAAACGGACAACGCATTCGGGGCCTAGCGAGTAGCAAATAGCGAATAGCGAATAGGCTCAATCATCACTCTGCCGCTCCTGCAGTGAACGAATGAGCCCGCGGATCATGCGGCCAAGCTCGTCATACCGGCTCAGCAATGACTCTGCCTGCGCGCCGGAAACAAAATCAAGCCCGCTGAGCCAGTATGACGTGAGTCTCTACCTCTTTCACTGAGCCCTGGGCTACGCGTAAGAATTGGATGAAGGCGCCTGTCGTCTCTCGGCCATGGCCTTCGGCAACATTGGCGGCGATGGAAACCACTGCACGCCGCAGCTGGCCCGTAAGTCCATAAAGCTCCGACTTTGGAAAATTACTCGAGACTTTATAGACCAGCTCTGCGAGGTCGATCGCCTGCTGCCACACCTTCAGATCGCGATAGGTTGTTATCTCCATTTCAGCCACACCCTATTCGCTATTCGCTACTCGCTGTTCGCTCAAGTGTAGATGGGAAAGCGAGCCGTAAGTTGCTCCACTTTCGCCGCGACCGCAGCTTCGACCGCGGAATTGTCCTCACTCGAGCTCTGCAACCCGTCCAGCACTTCGCAAATGAGATCCGCGACCTGGCGGAATTCGGCCGGGCCAAAGCCGCGGGTGGTGCAGGCCGGCGAGCCCAAGCGGACGCCACTCGTGACCATCGGCTTTTCGGGATCGAACGGTATGCCGTTCTTGTTGCAGGTGATCATCGCCCGCTCGAGGCTTTGCTCGGCGGATTTGCCGGTTGCTTTCTTCGGCCGCACATCGACGAGCATCAGGTGGCTGTCGGTGCCGCCGGAAACCACCGCAAGCCCGTTTTCAATCAGCCGGTCCGCCAACGCGCGCGCGTTTTCCAGCGTGCGCTGAGCGTATTGCTTGAATTCCGGCTGCAGCGCTTCACCGAAGCTGACAGCCTTGGCAGCGATGACGTGCATCAGCGGCCCACCCTGCAGACCTGGGAAGACCGCTGAGTTGATGCGTTTCCCGATGGCTTCATCGTTCGAAAGGATCATGCCGCCGCGCGGGCCGCGCAGCGTCTTATGGGTGGTGGTCGTCACCACGTGCGCGTGCGGCAGCGGCGAGGGATAGACCTCGCCTGCAATGAGGCCGGCGTAGTGCGCCATGTCCACCATCAGGATCGCGCCGATTTCGTCTGCGATCTCCCGAAAGCGCTCGAAGTCGATGTGGCGTGAATAGGCGGATGCGCCTGCGAGGATCAGCTTCGGCTTTTCGCGATGTGCGATCTCGCGCACTTGATCCATGTCGATAAGGTGGTCGTCTTCGCGCACCCCGTAAGCGACGGGCTGAAACCACTTGCCGGAGATATTCACCGGTGAGCCGTGCGTAAGGTGGCCCCCGCACGCGAGGTCCATGCCGAGGAATTTGTCGCCGGGCTGCAACAGCGCAAAAAACACCGCCTGGTTGGCGTTGGCGCCCGAATGCGGTTGTACGTTCGCGAAGCTGCAACCAAACAGACGCTTGGCGCGCTCGATGGCGAGGCGCTCGACCTCGTCGACGAACTCGCACCCGCCGTAATAGCGCCGGCCCGGATAGCCTTCCGCATATTTGTTGGTGAGCACAGAACCCTGCGCCTCCAGCACCGCTCGCGAGACGATATTCTCCGAGGCGATCAGCTCGATCTGCCGCTGTTGGCGCTTCAATTCCGCGTCGATCGCCGATTTTACGTCGGGATCGGCGCGTCCCAAGGACGCCTCGAAGAAGCGATCGCGGACGCCGGCCGACGCACCTGGCTGGGTCATTGGGGCCTCCGCTCAAGTGAAGCTATTGGAATCGAGCCAATATAGTTCGCGTAGCAAGCGTAAGCAAAGCGGCGGCTTCGCTCACGTACCGGCGCGGCGAAAACTGTAAAACCTAAGCTCCGGCGCGCCTATGCCATGAGTAATACTTGCACGGTCTGACGCCTCTCGCCTATACCGCCGCAAAGCCCATTGTATTCGCATAGAAAAAAGCCCTGCGATGCAAGACGACGACGAATCGGAAACGCATGGCGCCGCCATGCGACTGACGACGGATATCGTCTCCTCGTTCGTTGCGAACAATAAGGTCTCTTCAGATGAACTGCCCACCCTTATCCGTTCGGTGCATCGCACGCTTGTTGGCTTGAACGCCGATCGCGGCGGCGCCTCAGGCGAGCGCCCAAAACCTGCTGTTCCGGTGAACCGCTCGGTTCACAACGACTACATCGTCTGCCTGGAGGACGGCAAAAAGCTGAAAATGCTCAAGCGTTACCTGCGCTCGACCTACAACATGTCGCCGGACGAGTATCGCAAGCGCTGGGGTCTAGCGGCCGATTATCCGATGGTTGCGCCGGCTTACGCCGCACGCCGCTCCGAATTCGCCAAGAAGATCGGTCTAGGCAAAGGGGTACGACGCAAGGATTAGGCGATCGTGCCCGGTCGCTTCGGTGGCAGGGCGCCATCCGCCAGCGCGCGCTCGAGTTTCTTCAGAGCCAGCGCGCGCACGTCCGCAAGCGCCGCACTTGCCGGCGCCTGCACGATAACCTCCAACCCGGTGGCGACATCGACGGCCGCGATGCGCTGCACGTCGCCGACGCGCGTGATTTCGAAGATGACCTCGCGGTCCCAGCTCACGCCGAAATGTGCACGGGGCACTTGGCCCAAACTGCCGTCAGCGCCGCCAGCAGCTGATCCATCAGCGCATCGTCATGGAACGGCGATGGCGTGATGCGCAACCGCTCGGTGCCGCGCGGCACGGTGGGATAATTGATAGGCTGGACGTAGATGCCGTGCTCGTAGAGCAGAATGTCCGAGATTTTCTTGCAGCGCGCCGCATCGCCTACCAGGACCGGCACGATGTGCGTGGTCGATTCCGACATCACCGGCAGCCCGGCCTCGCGCAGTAGCGCCTTGAGGCGCTCGGCGCGCTCTTGCAGGCGATCGCGCAAATGCGGGCATTCCCTCACGATACGCACGCTTTCCAGCGCCGCCGCGGCGATCGAGGGCGCCAGTGACGTGGTGAAAATGAACCCCGAAGCAGTCGAACGGATCGCATCGATGGCCGCGGCGGGACCTGTGACGTAGCCGCCCATCGCGCCGAAGGCCTTGGCCAGCGTGCCCTCGATGAAGTCGACCCGATGCATCACCCCGTCACGCTCGGCGACGCCGCCGCCCGTCGGGCCGTAGAGGCCCACGCCATGCACTTCGTCCAGATAGGTCAT
Organism: uncultured Terricaulis sp.; assembly: GCA_964540785.1. Classification (GTDB taxonomy): domain Bacteria; phylum Pseudomonadota; class Alphaproteobacteria; order Caulobacterales; family Aquidulcibacteraceae; genus Vitreimonas. Next base: position 7,564 of record CAZIOD010000026.1, on the reverse strand, counting down.
GGCGCCATAAGCTTCCGCGAGATCGCAGATCTGTTCGATCGGCGCGGTGTCGCCGTCCATCGAATAGACGCTCTCGAATGCGATGAGCTTGGGTGCGTGCGCGGGCGCCTCGTTGATCAACGCCTCCAGATGCTGGACGTCGTTGTGGCGAAAGATGCGCCGCTCGCACTTGGCGCGGCGAATGCCCTCGATCATCGAGGCATGATTTTGCGCGTCCGAGAAAATCCACAGATTGGGAAAAAGCTTCGCGAGCGTAGAAAGAGTCGCGTCATTGGAGACATACCCCGACGTGAACAACAGTCCGGCTTCCTTGCCGTGAAGCTTCGCCAGCTCACGTTCGAGATCGACGTGGTAGCTGGTCGTACCGGAAATATTGCGGGTGCCGCCCGCGCCCGCGCCAACCTTGTCCAGCGCCGCGTGAGCGGCATCCAGCACTTCGGGGCTTTGGCCTTGCCCGAGATAATCGTTCGAGCACCACACAACGATATCTCGATAAGAGCCATCGCCCTGACGCATCCGCGCATGCGGAAAACGGCCCCGCTCGCGCATGATGTCGGCGAACACGCGGTAGCGGCCCTCGTCGCGGATGGCCGCGACGGCGTCCTCGAAAACCTGCTTGTCCGCGTCTTTCACGTGCGCCTCGGTGTCACTCCAACTGGCGTAGCCGTTGTTCTAGGCTAATGCCATGTTTCAAAGTAACGCTGCGCACGCTGCTCGTTAACTGAGGCGCGAAACCGCAGAGATGTGATTGTTGCGAATGACTCGCATGAACTATTCTGGTCGCTACCCGTCCGCCCGGCCGCGGCGTCTCCGGCAAGCCGATTGGGTGCGCCGTCTCGTGCGCGAGCACCGGCTCTCGATCGACGATCTCATCTGGGCCATGGTGGTGCACGACGGGGCGGATGACGCAGTCCCAGTCGCCGCTATGCCCGGCGTTGCGCGTCTCTCCGTCGCCGCGGCGGCAAGAGCGGCCCGCAAGGCGGAGAAACTCGGCATTCCCGCCATCGCCGTCTTCCCGCACATCGACGCCGCCAAGAAGGACGCCGCCGGCACGGAAGCGCTCAACGCCGACGGGCTGGTCTGCACCGCCGTGCGCGCGATGAAAGACGCCGCGCCAGGGGTAGGTATTATGGTCGACGTCGCCCTCGATCCGTTCACCGACCATGGGCACGATGGGCTGCTGAAAGACGGAGGCATCGTCAACGACGACACCGTCGCGGTGCTCGCCGAGCAGGCCCTGGTTCAGGTCCGGGCGGGCGCCGACATCGTCGCGCCATCGGACATGATGGACGGCCGCATTGGCGCGATTCGAAGCGCGCTCGACAACGAGGGGCGTTCGGACATCCTCATCATGTCCTATGCTGCAAAGTATGCCTCAGCATTCTACGGCCCCTACCGCGAAGCGATCGGCTCGGGAAAGCTGGGGTCGGGCGCAGTCGCCAATCCTGGCGACAAGCGCACCTACCAGATGGATCTCGCCAACAGCAACGAAGCGCTGCGCGAATGCGCGATGGATGTCGCCGAAGGCGCCGACATGCTGCTCATCAAGCCCGGTCTGCCCTATCTCGACATCTTGGCGCGGGTGAAGGACGCCTTCGCCCTGCCCACGTTCGCCTTCCAGGTCAGCGGCGAATACGCCATGCTAAAGGCCGCCGCACAGAATGGCTGGCTCGACGAAGAGCGCGCAATGCTGGAATCGCTGACTGCGTTCAAGCGCGCTGGCGCCGATGGGATCATCACGTATTTCGCCCCGGAAGCCGCTGAGGCTCTGGCCTAGGACGATCAGGCTGCGCGTTGCAGCGCGGCCTTCGCCACGGCTTCGCGCACACGCTCAGCCACCGCGTCGCGGCGCGCGCTCTCGCCGCCCGGCAGCGACGCCAACTCCGCGACGCCTTGACCGCAGATGTCCAGCGTCGCGCGAGCCAACTCGCTACGCACGCCGCGCATGGCTTTTATTTGCAGCGCAAATGCAGCACAGGCGCGCATCAGCGGTCCGTCGCCTGCATTCATGGCGTAAGCCTGCACCGGACGCAGCGCGGCCTCGCATGCGTCCGCTTTCGACACGTCGTTGGCATAAGCGTGCGTCGCGGAGAACAATGCGGCGGCGATGTCGGCGAGCGTGCGGCCCTCGCCAGCATTGTCGCGTTGCGCATCAACCTTGCGCCGCTTCTTCGGCGCGCCGGCCGTGACGATGCCCGCGCGTCGACACGGCCCGACATACCCGTCCGCCTCCACGAAAGGACGCGGATTTGCGAGAACCTTGACGATAGTCGCGCTCAGCACCTTCACCGAGAGCGGCTTGCCGATCAGCGCATTCGCCCCGGCGTGACGGCACTGTTCCGCCATGGCGCGCGAGAACGCCCCCGAAGTGATGAAGATGGCCGCCTTGCGATTCAGGATCTTGTGGTTGCGCCGGAAACTGCGCGCCCAGCTCGCGCCATCGCCTTGGACAAGTTCGAAGGCCGCGACCACGACGTTCGCGTCAATCGATTCCAGGGCCGTCAGCGCGCTTTCGCCGTCGGCGAACGCCCTGACGTTGTAGGCGCCCGCATTGCGCAGGAGATCGACGATGAGCTGCCGGTCGAACTTATTGGGTTCGACGACGCAGACTGTCCAAGACCCAGCGTTCATAAGCGCTCCCCCTAGGAGCGCTGACCTTACGCCACTCCGCTTAAGACCGCGTGAAACTACCCATAAAGCGTTACCGCGCAGGCGGCTCCAGGCGGGCAATCAGGCTCGACGTGTCCCAGCGCCTGCCGCCCATTGCCTGCACATCGGCGTAATAGGCGTCGATGAGTTTTGTGAGTTCGAGCGTGGCGCCGTTGCGCTCGGCTTCGGCCAGGACGAGGCCCAGATCCTTACGCATCCAGTCCACTGCGAAGCCGAAGTCGAAGCGCCCTTCCACCATCGTTTGCCAACGGTTTTCCATCTGCCAGCTTTGCGCCGCGCCCTTCGAGATCGCCCCGATCACCTTTTCGACGTCGAGTTCGGCCTGCTTGGCGAAATGCAGCCCTTCGGCCAGACCTTGCAGCACGCCGGCGATACAGATCTGGTTTACCATCTTGGCCAGCTGACCCGACCCGGCCGGCCCGATCAGGGTCAGGTTCGCTGCATAGGCGCGCATGATCGGTTCAGCTTCAGCGAAAACGCTTGGCTCGCCGCCGGCCATCACTGTGAGTTTGCCGGCTTCGGCCCCGGCCTGTCCGCCCGACACAGGCGCATCCAGAAAGCCCAGGCCCCGCGCTTCCGCCTTTTCCGCGAGTTCGCGGGCAATAGCGGCTGAGGCGGTGGTGTGATCAACGAAGATGGCGCCCTTGCGCATGGTCGCCGCCGCCGCATCGAACACTTCGCGCAAATCGCGGTCGTTGCCGACGCAGCTGAACACGATGTCGGCGCCTTCCGCCGCGTTGGCCACGGACGTGTAGGTTCGCCCCGCATACTTCTGCGCCCAGTCGCGCGCTTTTTCTTCGGTGCGATTGTACACGCGCACGTCGTGGCCCGCGCGCGAGAGATGGCCCGCCATCGGTCCGCCCATCACACCCAACCCGATGAACGCCGTCTTCGTCATTATGTCTTGCTCCCAGCTCTTGGATCGTCCGCACGGCCGTAAAGGCCGCGAAAGAAAGTCAGCGCCGGCCCTGGTTTCTCCCGGAAGTCCGTCACCTCGCCAATGATGATCAGATGGTCCCCCGCCGAGCGCCTGTCATGGGTGCGGCAGGCAAAATGCGCCGTTCCGACGCGGAGCACCGGCGCTGCCCCGAACATTTCCGCTTCTTCCGGCGCGATCGTCTCCTCGGCGGCCCGCGCGAAGCGCAGCGCCAGCGCCTCGTGTTCGGCGCTCAGCACCGTGACGCCCCAATGCTCAGCCTCCGCGAACACGTCGTACCGTTCGGACTGATCGCCGAGGCACCACAACAGCAGACGCGGCTTCAGCGACACCGAGGTGAGCGAATTCACCGTAATGCCCGACATCGCGCCGCCTTTGCGCGCCGCCGACACCACCGTCACACCCGTGATGAAGGCGCTCATCGCGCGCCGAAAGCCCTGGTCGGGTTCAAGCTCCATTAAGGTTTGTCTCCGCTCAACCACATCTTAACGCGGTTCGGCCAAAGTCGCGCCCTCTCGCCCAGAACGGACGGGTTATGACCGCTGCGACCAATCAACGCCCCATCATCATAAAGAAAATCAAGCGCGGCGGAGGCGGCGGCCATCATGGCGGCGCCTGGAAGGTCGCCTACGCCGACTTCGTGACCGCGATGATGGCGTTCTTCCTTCTCATGTGGCTGATCAACACCACAAGCCCTGAGCAGCGCAGGGGTATCGCCGAATTCTTCGCACCCGCCAGCGTCAGCCGCGTTTCATCGGGCGCCGGGGGTCTGCTGGAAGGCACCAGTTTTGCGGAGGAAGGCGTGCGCCACGGCCATTCGGCGCCGGTGACGCCGTCGTCCGAACCGCAATACACCTCGAACGCCGACGATGTGAACGACGCGCGGGAGAACACCGCCAGCGGCAGTGAGCAATCGCCGAACCAGGAAGCGCTGCACCGTGCGCGCACCATCCGCGAGACGGCAGAATTCTCGCGCGCGGAAGTGGCTATTCGCCAGGCCATGCAGGACATGCCGGATGTCGCCGAACTCTCCCGCAATGTGATCGTCGAGCAAACGCCCGAAGGGCTCCGCATCCAGATCGTCGACCAGGAAGGCCGCTCGATGTTCAACCCAGGCGACGCCCAGCCCAACGACCGGGCACGGCGCCTGCTGGCGGCGATTTCCGGGGTTGTTGCCCAGCTGCCGAACCGCATCACCATTTCCGGCCACACCGACGGCTCCCAGCCGGGGGGGCGCTACAGCTCGAACTTCGACCTCTCCGCCGCACGCGCCAATGAAGCGCGCCGCATCCTCGCGGCTCAAGGCATTCCGAGCGCGCGCATATACCAGGTCGCCGGACGCGCCGATTCAGAGCCGTTGTTTAATGACGACCCGAGCCTGCCCGGCAATCGGCGGATCGCCATCACCCTCTTGCGCGAAGCGCCGCCGCTGCCGGTCGACCACGGCCTTTAGATCGGCCACGCACGTTTGTGTGTGAAGCACGACGCTCTGGAACTTGGAACCGCGGCCATAGTTCTGCCGTGGCCATGGCCGCCTTGGATCCCACCGACCCTGCAACCTCGTTCGTGCTAGCACCGGCGACGGCGGCAGATTCGCGCACGCCTTTCACCGTCGCCGCACTGCGGCTGATCGGCGTCTGCCTCGTCATCATGACGGCGATCGCGGTGGGCTTCACGCTGTACGCCGCGCGCGAATTTCTGATGCCGATCGCCATCGCTTTCCTGCTGGCGGTCATGCTTTCGCCCATCGCGCGTAAGCTTGAACACCACGTGTCGCCGACACTGGCCGCCGGCGCCATCACCTTCGGCCTGGTCGGTCTGCTGGCGGGCCTGCTCTATCTGACCCTGCCCGAGCTGGCCGTGCTGGCCGACCGCGTGCCCGAGCACATGCGCCAGATCGAAGGCAAGATCGCCGGCTTCCGCGAGGCCTTCAGCGGCATTGAACGCGCCTCTCAGGAAATCCAGGAAGCCACCCAGCAGGTCGGCGTCGCGTCCGACAGTGAGCCCGTTGTCGTGCAGCAGGCTTCTCCGCTCGCCGTGGCGCTGACAAGCATTGCGCGCGTGGCGACTCAAACGGCGGCCGCGCTCCTGCTCACCTTCTTCCTGCTCTCGCAGCGCCGGCGCATGAAGGTCATCGTCGTGGCGATGGCCAACAACCACTCTACGCGCAAGCGCCTGATCTGCATGTTCAACGACATCAAGACGCGCATTTCCGGTTATCTGCTGGCGATCACGCTGACCAGCTGCGGCATGGGCGCGGCCGCCGCCATTGCGCTCTATCTCATCGGCTTTCCCAATCCGTTCATCTGGGGCGTGGCGGTCGCGGTGGCCAATTTCGTACCGTATGTCGGCCCGGCGGCTGTGCAGATTCTGGCGCTCATCGTCGGCGCGCTCACCACCACCACCGTATGGGAGGCGGTGACGCCGGCTCTGATCATCTGGACGCTCAATTTCATCGAAAGCCAGATCGTGGCGCCCATGGTTGTGGCCAAGCGCGTCGTGCTCAATCCGCTCTCGGTGTTCGTGGCCATCGTGTTCGGCGGCTGGATCTGGGGCGTCGTCGGCGCCGTTGTGGCCGTCCCTGCGCTGATTGTCGGCGCCAGCGTCATTCAGCACTGGTGGGCGCCGTGCTCGACCGAAAACCGCCGCCCCGTCCTGCCGCACTGGCGCGCCTGGCAGTTCCAGCCCGCAGCCCCCGCGTTCAAATTCCGCCGCCGCGGCGCGCAGGTGCGCGCCCACGATATCGAAACGGTCTAACGCACTCCCTCTGTGACCGCTGTGAATTCGCCGTGTCGCTGTGGTGAAAAAAACCACAGCGTCATCAGCCTTTCGCGGGCTTGCGGGATTTCTTGAGCGTCGCGTCCGCGAGTTCGATCCAGACCGGCGCGTGGTCGCTGGTCTTTTCCCACTCGCGCACTTCGCGGTCGACCCCGCCGGCGATGAGACGCGGCGCAAGCTCTGGACTGAGCAGCAGATGATCGATGCGCAGCCCGGCGTTGCGCGCGTACGCATTCCGGAAATAGTCCCAGAACGTATAGATGCGCTTGTCGCCGAACAGCGTGCGGATGGAATCCGTCCAGCCCTGCTTCAGCAACGCCGCATACGCCGCGCGCACTTCCGGCCGGAACAGCGCGTCGTCGACCCAGCGCTCGGGCTTGTACACGTCGAGCTCGGTCGGCATCACGTTATAATCGCCGACCAGCGCGACCGGCTCGCCGGATCCGATCAGTTTCTTCGCGTGCTTCGTCAGCCGCTTGAACCACGCCAACTTGTAATCGAACTTCGGCCCCGGCGCGGGATTGCCGTTCGGCAGATAGAGGCACCCGACAATCAGCCCGTCGATCTCCGCTTCGATGTAGCGCGAATGCGAATCCTCTGGATCGCCCGGCAACACGCGCCGCCGCTCCTTCGGCGTTCGCCCACGCGCCAGAATGGCGACGCCATTCCAGCTCTTCTGCCCATGCCAGATCGCGCCGTAGCCAAGCTTCTCGATATCCGAGAGCGGAAACTTCTCCTGCGGCGCTTTCAGCTCCTGCAGACAAACAATGTCCGGCCGCGCCTGCTTCAACCAGCGCAGCAGCACCGCGAGCCGCCCGTTGACGCCATTCACGTTGTACGTCGCGATCTTCATTGGTGGCCTTCTAGCGCGGGCGGCGGTCTCGCCTCAGCCCTTGCCACGCCTTGACATCCTTTTTATTCGCCTATACCTTTTTTCTCCAAGGTAGCTTATGCCGAACCCGGACGAACAGTTCGCGCCCCTGCGCAAGGGCCTTCTGGAGTTCGCGATCCTGCGGATCGTGTCCGGGCGGACCGTCTATGTCGGCGACATCCTGGCCGCCCTCGCCTCGACGCCCTTCGCCACCCAGGAAGGCACGCTCTACCCGCTGCTCTCGCGCCTCAGACGCGAAGAGCTGGTCGACTACCAATGGGTCGAGAGCGGCGCCGGGCCGCCGCGCA
>CAZIOD010000025.1:0-28596 GCA_964540785.1 uncultured Terricaulis sp. | reverse complement strand
CGGGTTCGGCCTCGCCGAAGACGCGGCCCAGCCTATCTCACAGGTGCCCGCCATCGAACAAAGCGCGGCAAGCTGATGCTTCGCGCGGAAATGGAGATGGAGACGATCCGTGAACGATCTTCTCGCGGCCGGCCTGCAATCCGCATCGGCCCTGATCGCGGATTATCTCGGCTTTGACCGTGACATCGCAGACGTCAACGCACTGCAGATGGCGTTGCGGTCTGTCATCGTTTACGTGCTCGCCCTCGCTTTGGTTCGGCGCCGCCATCGCGCTGACTTTGCTGATCGGCGCAATGCTGATTGCGCTGGGCGTCGCCCGTTCGATCTGGGCTTTCGGTTTGCCTGGCAGCGGCAAATGGCTTGGCCTGATTGGCGGCGTCATCTCGATCATTCTGGGTTTCATGATCATTATGGGATGGCCGGCTTCGAGCCTCTGGGTCATCGGTCTCTTCATTGCGGTGGATTTGATCTTCTACGGCGCGACAGCGATCGCCGTTGGCCTCAGCGCGAAACGAGCCGGCTAGCCGATCGCGTGACATGCCATTTGGCCCGCGCCCGCTGATGTATTGGGCGCGGGATTGGCGATGAGGTCGCAGCGATGCATCGTCTCGACGCGCGTTGCAGCGTGTCACATGTCACGCCCCTTTCAATCGCCGCCATCCCATGTCCGCTCTCGATCCGACAGGAGAGCGCACATGAATCACCAAACCCTATTGCCGTTGCTCGCCGCCGCCGCGTTCGGTCTCGTCATGGCGCCTGGATCGATTGCAGGCGCTGTCGACAACGGGCAGACCCCCAGTCAACAATCGCATTGCGAAAGGGTTATCGACGCCTATTTTGCGTGCGTGAGCGGGTGCGAGGGCTTGCCGCCAGCGCAAATCGGCCGTTGCCAAGACGCCTGCTGGACCCAGGACCTTAGCGCGTGCGCGGACAGGTCCTCGAGTCTGACCTTCGGCGGCGCGCCCACCGCGCGCGTCTCGCGCCCGCAGGGGGCCCTGCAACGACGCCCCTAATTCGGCGCCGGAACGGCAAGGATGTCCCGCTCTTGCATTGCCGTGTCTTGGAAATCCGACGTCACGGGCGGCGAGCGTTTCGGCCGAGCAAGTTTGCGTGGGCGGCGATCTGGTAGCGGCAGCGCGCATGACGCGCGGAGCGGGTCCTCATCACGCCGGCGGAATCCGACGCGTTGTCGCCGCACACGCGCACAGAAAAAGCGATCGGTGTGCGTGTCGACGTCAAGCGGGTTCAGCTCTGGCGTGCGCGCCGTTGGAACGAAGCAAAGCCGAAACAACACAAAGGCGAGCGGATGGTGAGCCAAGCCGCCGCCGATGGCGGCCCAGATCAGCAGCGAGTGCTGCCGCCAAGCTTGTTCGCAGCCCGAAATCACCGCGTTCTGGAAGAACGGGCTCACCGGGCAGGTCAGCGCTTGGTTTAACCCTCGCTGGCTCGCGTGTAAGCTATGTGTAATGGCCGTTGTGCAGATGATTCGACGGGGCGGAATTTCCTGGTGCTTGGCCACAGGCGCGGCGATGCTGGCGCCGCAAGCGCATGCCCACGACGGGGTGGATCCATTCGCGCTGTCGCCCGAGCAATTGTTCGGCGCCGAAGTGATTTCCACGTCGCGCACGCCGCAAAGCGTGTGGGAATCGCCCGCGGCTGTTTATGTCCTGAGCGGGGAAGACATCGAGCGAAGCGGCGCCGTCAGCATTGCCGAAGCCTTGCGGCTTGTGCCGGGCGTACATGTCGCGCGCACGAGCACGTCCGGCTGGGCGGTCAGCGTGCGCGGCTTCAACGATTCGCTCGCCAACAAGCTGCTCGTGCTGATTGACGGACGCGAAACCTACGATCCCTTGTTCTCCGGCGTCTATTGGGACGTGCAGGACACCGCCATCGAAGACATAGAACGGATCGAAGTGGTTCGTGGCCCGGGCGCAAGCCTGTGGGGCGCAAACGCCGTCAACGGCGTCATCAATATCATCACTCGGCGCGCATCTGAGACCCAGGGCTTGCTGGCGAGCGCCATAGCAGGCGATCTCGAACGCGCAGGGCTCACGCTGCGCTACGGCGGCGCAAGCGGGCCAAAGACGCACTGGCGCATTTACGGGCGTGCGTTCGACCGCGACGCACAGGAGCGCCTTGTGGGCGGCGAGGACGCCAGCGCCTGGCAAGCCTGGCGCGGGGGCTTTCGCATCGATACGGCCCTGAGCGCGCGCGACGAGTTCACGTTGCAGGGCGATGTTTATCGCTCGGAGACGGGGCAGTTCCGGCTGGCGCCGTCTTTCAGCGCGCCTTTCTCGGCGCTTGAACGCGAGGCGATCAAGGCCGACGGCGGCAATGTCCTTGCACGTTGGACGCGCCAGATGGGCGAGGCCCGCTTGACCTCGCAGGCCTACATTGACGTCACCCGCCGCGATCAGCGCAATCTGCGCGATGAACGCACGACCTTCGATCTCGACGTCCAGTACGAGTTTGCGAGCCTGGGCGCGCATGACCTGGTCCTCGGGGCGCGCTATCGCAACACGCGCGACGACATCGACCAGACCGAAGTGATCCGCAGCGAGACCGATACGCATCGAAGCGAATTGTTCAGCGTCTTCGCCCACGACGAGATCGCGCTTGGGCGCGCCTGGCGGCTGACGCTGGGCTCAAAGTTCGACTGGAACGATTATACCGGCTTTGAGATCCAGCCCAATGCGCGCTTGCATTGGATGGGCGCGCGCCAAACGGTGTGGGGTGCGGTTTCGCGCGCCGTGCGCACACCCAGCGAGCTCGACCGTGAGTTCGACATTCTGCTGGCGGCCGCGCCGCCGCCGATGATGAGCACGTCGCCGGTGACGATCGAGTTGCTGGCGAACCCGGAGTTCGAAAGCGAGGAGGTCCTCGCGTATGAAGGGGGTTATCGGCGAGAAATTGCGCCGCATCTCGCGCTCGATCTTGCAGTCTTTCACAACGAGTATCGAAATCTTGCAGCCTTCATGCCGCTGGCGCCGATGCTTGGGGCAGATCCGGCGCGAATCATTCTCGTCCCCATCGCGATGCGAAACGATGCCGAGGCGGCAACGCAAGGCGGTGAGCTCGTGCTCGATTGGCGCCCGCACGGCGATCTGGCCGTTTCGGTCGCTTATTCTTATCTGGATCTGGACGTGCGCGCGCCGGCTAGCGCAATAGACGGGGAGGTGGCCGAAGGCCGTTCACCTGTCAACCAGGCCAATCTTCATCTCCATTGGCAGGCGGGCGATGGCCTGTCGCTGACGGGCGCTCTCTATTATGTCGATGAGCTGCCCGACTTCGGCATCGACGCCTATGTCCGCGCCGATCTGCGCGTCGGCTTTACTCTTTCCGACGGCGTTCGGTTCGAACTCATCGGCCAAAACCTGTTCGACAACCTGCACCGTGAATTCACTCCAGCCAGTGAGGTCAGCGCCGCTGAAATCGGCCGCAGCGTGTTCGGCAGGCTGACATGGCGGCGCTGAGCCATTTGCGCCGGGCCCTGGCCGGGCTGGTCTTCGTTACGGCGCTGCTCGGGCCGGCAGCCGCTCAGGACGGCCTTCGTCTTATCGAGCAGGATATCAAGGCGGGCCTTGTCTATAATTTTCTGCGCTACACGCGATGGCCGGCGCCCGCGCAGAGCGAGCCCGCGCTCACCGTATGCCTCTATGGCGGCGATCCCTTCGACGGGCGCCTCGCGCCGATGGCGGGGCGCACCGTCAATCGGCGCGCCATCCAATTGCGCGCCATAAGCGCCGAACGCGAACTGGACCAATGCTCGGCCGTCTTCATCAACGCCGACGTGCGGGCGCAATGGCCCCGTCTTAGAACGTATCTTGCACGGCGCAGCATTCTCACCGTCAGCGATTACGACGGGTTTGCCCGCGCCGGGGGCATGCTCGAATTCACACGCCTCAACAACCGCATCGGCGTCCTCGTCAATGTGGAGGCCGCGCGCGCGGCCGATCTTGAGGTCCAGGACCGGTTGCTTCGTCTTGCCAGCGTCGTGCGAACGGAAGAGCGATGAATTTCAAGCGCCCCGTCATGGCGCCGATCGATTTGTCGGCGTTCAACGTCAGCCTCAGCATCCGCCAGATCCTGATCGTTATCACGGCTGGTCTGACGCTGATGATTGCGCTCCTGGCTGGGCGCGATCTCTACGCCAACGCCGAGCGTCTCGGGCGCGCCCATGATTTGAGAGACGCCATCGCCGTCAGCGATCAGCTTTTCGACGCGACGAGCAAGATTTCGGTAGAGCGCGACTTGGCGCTGGCGATGCTGCAGAGCGACGATGCGGCGACGATCGAGGCGCTTGCGCCGTCTCTAGCGGAGAGCCGGGCGCTCACCGACGCCGCCGTCGCCGCGACGCGCTCGGCGCTGGAAAGATACCCGCTTTTTGAGCAGGAGGAGCTGCGAAGCGCGCTCCAGTCGCGGTATTCGAGCATCGTCGCGTTGCGACCGCAGATCGATGCGGCGCTGCGAAGGCCCCGCGCCGCGCGCGATCAGGCGCTCGCGCGCTTGTGGGAGCGGACCGCCACCGATCTGATGGCCGACGCGGAGGAATTGTGGCTCCGCTTCATTGCCCCGTTCACACTCATCGAGCCGGTGGTGACCCAGCACCTGCGCTATCGCCACCATCTAAGGACCATTACCGACTATACCGGCCGCGAACGCTCGATCATTGGTCAGATCCTCTCTGAGAACCGGGCGCCGTCGCCGGAGCAGACGGCGAGCCTTCTGCGCGCGCAAGGCATGCTGGACGCAAGCTGGAGCGCGAGCCGGGTCGTCGCCGAACAAAGCGGATTGCTGGACGCCATCGCCCCCCAATACGTAGATGCTGAGAGCCACTACGAGACCTTGAGCGACATGACGCGCCAGCTCTTCTATGTGCCCGGAGCGCAGCGTGGCGTAGCTTATCCGATCGGACCTGAGCTTTGGTTTGAATTGTCGAGCCAGGCCGCTGAGTCGCTCGGGGTGCTGCGCGAGGCATCACGCACTGCTGCGCGCGTCTATCTCGACCGGTTGATCGGCGACACCGAGCGGGCGATCTTTGCGCAGGCGCTGATCTCCCTTATCGCCCTGTTGCTTGCGGCGGCCGCTGTTTGGCTCGTCCTCGCGCGCGTCGTTGCCCCGATCCGCAGCATCGCCAAGGCATTGACCCACGCCATTCGCGGCGAGCCGGCGGACTTCGCGCTGGACCGGCAGCGCAGCGACGAGATCGGCCAGCTCGCCGCCGCGCTGGAGGCGTTTCAACACAATGTCGAGGAGATTCGCCGCGCTGGCGCCGAGCGCGATGCTGCAGCACGCGCCCTTGAAGAGGAAGTCATCGTCCGTCGCGCCGCCGAAGAGAAGGCCCAATCCCAGCTCGAGCGGCTCAATCTTCTGCACCGGATCAGCCGCGCCATCGGGGAACGCCAGGAGCTGAACGCTATTTTCGACGTGGCGATCGCGACCACGGAGGAGCGGCTGCCCGCCGATTTTGCGTGCGCCTTCCTGCAGGCGCCGGGCGAGGAGGCGCTCACGGTAGCCCGCATCGGACCGAAAAGTCTCTCTCGCGCGCGCGCCATGGACATGGACGCCGGTGCAGAGGTTGCAATCGACGCGAACGGTTTGTCGCGGTGCATGAACGGAAAGCTTGTCTACGAACCCGAGTTCGATGATTCGCCGTTTCCATTTCCGCAGCGGCTCGCCGGAGGGGGACTGAAATCGTTCGTCGCCGCGCCCTTGCAGGTGGAGAGCCAGGTGTTCGGCGCCCTCGTCGTGGCGCGGGCGCGGCCGCAGGCTTTCTCCAGCGGCGAGTGCGAGTTTCTGCGCCAACTGAGCGAGCACGTGGCGCTTGCCGCCAACCAGGCCCAGCTCAACGCCGCCTTGCAGCAGGCTTATGATGAATTGCGTCTGACGCAAGAGGCGGTGATGCAGCAGGAAAGGTTGCGCGCGCTGGGCCAGATGGCGAGCGGCATCGCCCACGACATCAATAATGCGCTTTCCCCGATCGCGCTCTACACAGAGTCGCTGCTCTCAACTGAACCCGGATTGAGCGTGGCCGGTCGCGGCAAGCTCGAAGTAGTGCAGCGGGCCATCGATGACGCCGCGCGCACGATCTCGCGCATGAGCGAGTTCTACAGAAAGCGGGACCGAGAACTCTGCCTCGCGCCCGTCGACGCGAACACCTTGGTTCGACAAGTGCTTGAGCTCACCGAAGCGCGCTGGCGCGACATGCCGCAAAGTCGCGGCGAAATGGTGGAGGTGCAAAGCGAGCTGGCGGCTTCCTCGCCCTCGATTTTGGGTGTCGAGAGCGAGCTGCGCGAGGGGCTGACCAATCTCGTCTTTAACGCCATTGACGCCTTGCCGGCCGGCGGCGGGACGGTGACGCTTAGGACTAAACGCGTTGGCGCCGAGAGCGGCCCGGCGGTGGCGATCGAGGTCCAAGATGACGGGGTGGGCATGGATGAAGCCACGAGACAGCGCTGCCTTGAACCCTTCTTCACCACCAAAGGCGAGCGCGGCAGCGGACTGGGGCTCGCCATGGTCTACGGCATGGTGCAACGCCATGGGGGCGATCTCGCCATCGAAAGCGCGCCGGGCAAGGGCGCGCTGGTGCGCCTAACCTTGCCGCTGGCGACCGCGACGGGGCCGCAGGCGTCGGTTCAGGGCGAGCTGCGTCCGCGCGCGCGGCTGCGCATTCTCGTCATAGATGACGATCCCATTCTGTTGCGGTCGCTGCGCGAGGTGCTTGAGGGGGACGGCCATATCGTGACGGCCGCGTCCAATGGCATCGCCGGGCTCGACGCATTCAATGCAGCGCTCGCGCAGGACAATAGCTTCGATGCGGTCATCACCGATCTTGGCATGCCCGGTATGGACGGGCGCCGTGTCGCCGCGTCGATCAAGCAGAACGCCGCTGCAATTCCGGTCATTCTCCTGACTGGCTGGGGCGAGCGGCTGCGCGCTGAGGAAGATATCCCAGAGCATATCGATTGCATTCTCAGCAAGCCGCCGAAATTGAGGGAGGTCCGGGCGGCGCTGGCGCAAAGCTGCGGCGCAGAAACCAGCGCCCGGACAGCGCGCGGATGAGGAGGAGCTGAGAGATGGCTGACAGCATGCGCATTTGTTTGATCGACGACGACGTTGCGATACTGGATGCGATGGCGCTGGGGCTCCGAGAGGCGGGCTATATTGTATCGATCGCGCCGGGCGCCGCGGCGGGCCTGGATCTTGTCGAGCGCGAGGGCGCCCAGGCCATCGTCACCGATATGAATATGCCAGGCACGAGCGGGGCGCAGCTCATCACGGAGGCGCGCGCAAAATGGCCGCGCCTGCCGATCATCGCCATTTCCGGTTCGATTGACGCAGCCGGGGCGAGCATGCTGGACCTCGCGCGCGATTTGGGTGCGGATGCGCTGTTGGCCAAGCCGTTCCGGGTGCGTGAGTTGAAAGAAACTCTGGATCGCATTTTGGCGCAGCGTTCGTCGCCGAGCGAGCAATGAGGCTGGTCAGCGCAGTGATTCTAACGTGCGCGCGACTGCCCGCCCCAGGCGCTCTCCCTGGTGTGGGAATCGATCATTGTGTGCAAGACGCTATAGACTGCTTCGTCAAGTTCGGCATGAAACGCGGCGCGATCGGCGCCGTCCTGTGACCGCCCAGCAAGCGCAAATCGCGACGAGGTCCCGCGGGGCAGATCGAAGTGCGGCGGCGTTCACGCTGCAACGAGCGGTTGGGCGTTGTTGGCGTTGCGTGTCCGCGTGGCGGCCATGAGGCTCCCCGGTTGCGCCTGGCTCGGCCAAAGTTGCTCGCCGCCGGCGAAAGCGAGGTCGCTGTAGCCGGCAAGATCGAGGAAGGCCGCATCCTGAAAGCCGTTGACGAGCGGCATGAGACCTTGGGCGCGCAGCCTGCGGCACCAGCCGTCGAGATGGTTGAGCGCCGCGCGGGTCTGGGCGCTGGACCGCACACGTGCGGCCGGAAGATGAAAGCCGGCGGCCCAGGCGCCGGTGGACCCAAGCGAACCTATCGCCCGATCGCTGTGATGCAGGTCGAGCGCGACGCGCGGGACATAGCATTTGAGCGCGCCCGTCCACTCTGTCAGGGACATGAGCGGGGTGCCTGGCTCGATCTCGGCAATAGTCATGAACATGCGCTCGTGCGCAGGCGAGGCGTTGGCGGCCAGATGCTCCAGATAGACCATGCGCGAACGGCGCGTTTGCAGAGTCGTTGCGTGAACGGTGAGGCCGATCGGCGCCGCGCCCGCCTCGGCTGCGGTGCAAGCCTGTTCCAGGAGACATAGGTCCAAGTCGAGATAATCGCGCTCCTCGTGCGACGCCTTATCCAGGAAACTGCCCGCGTAACCCAAACGAACGCCCTCTTGGCTTCTTATCGAGGGAGCGCACAGATAGGCCGCCACCGCCATATGACGGGCCGACCAAATGGGCCAGAAGCGGCCGAGCGTAAGCTCGTTGCGACGCGGGCGGACCTGAGGCGCGGCGGCGTTGTCGGACACTAGGCCGGCAAGATGGGTGGCGGAAACGGTTTCCCGCGCGACGTCCGCGCGCAGAGGCGCCAGCGCCTCTTCGCCGAGATAGAAGCTCAAAAGCGCGTCGCGTATTTCACGACACCTGATCTGCGTTTGCTCGCCGGACGCATCGGCAAACACGACGAGAAAGCCGTCGCCGCAAGGGATCACCGCATCTTCGGCGCCGATGTGCTGGGCGACGATGCGCAGTGAGCCTTCGCGCACGTGTTCGCGCATGCGCGGCCAGCGCGCCCCTGCGGCGGTGCGCACCTCGTCGAGGCCCAGGAGCTTGACCTGCGCGGTCTCGATCAATCCGTCATCGCGCGCTGCCGCGCGCACCCGTGCGGCCAATCGTTCAAGTTCGTTCTGCATCATGCGAGCGCGCTCCCGTTTCAGATCACGCAAGGCCCGATAAACACCAGGCGCGCTCACATCGCCGTTAAGCGGGACGCAAAAAAGCGCGTAAAAGCCATATCGCTCACGCACTAGGGCGCGATAGAGCGAAGGTTATAGGCGCGCTCGCAAAGGCGTGGTTTTGCTGCATTTTTCCCGGCCGCCGTCAAGCCGCCCCGCCCGGGCGGCGGTTAGGCGAGGGGAGGGCGATAAACCTCTTGGTCCCCATGGCGCGGATATCCGAACAATCAGCTGTCCCGCAGGACTCGCCCTACTCGTCGCGCAATTCGCGCTTCAGCACCTTACAGAGCAGGTTGCGCGGGAAGTCCCAATCGCGGGCGCGATACGAAGCGAGGACGGATCAATAAGCTGCCTCGTCTCAGGCGCGGTTTTAGCCGATCGTTAGCCGCTGCGGTTCGCCTTGCCGCTTTGTTTGCACCGTGTCGTTGCCTGACGTTATGGGCACTGAGACAAACTGCTGCGCGTCGAGGCGATGTGAGACACGGCGCGCCGGCAACGCGGCGCGCGCGCTCAGCGCTAGCTCATTCCGGGCGGGTTTCGAGATTCAGTGCGGCTGCGATCGCCGACCAGGGCACCAGTTTGAAGTTCTGGTATTCAGGCGGGGCGATGTTGCGGCCATCCTGGGCGATGAACACGCCGGCTGAATATGCCCCGCCCAGGTTGGCGCTGGTCACTTCAAGGCCGTCGGTTTCCGAGACGCCGTCAATGCCGCTTGCAGGATCGGCCAGCACGGCAAACGAGCCGATATATTCGTTGTTTCCTTCGCGGCGGTATACTGCAAAGGTGTTGTTGCCTTGACTCGATACGACGAGATAGCCGCGGCCGTCGCCGAGATCGTAAAGGCCCATGCCCTCGATGTCGTCTGCGAGCGCATCGTTTGCTTCAATTGTCTCGAACAAAGTCGGCGAAGACCCGCCATCTGGTTCCGCGCTGATCCGCCAAAGGCCGACGTCCTCCTCGCCGACATAAAGTATTCCGGTCTCGTCGTCGGCAACGCAGCCTTCCGTCTGGGAGGCGAATGGAATTTCGCGCACCTGCGTCGCTCGAACGCGATTGTTGCCGGCGTCACTCAGCCGATACTGCCGCATGGCGCCGCCATCGCCATTGACGAACACATAGGTCTCGCCTGAGCGGGCGCTCTGATACATGCAAAGGCCGTACGGATCGAGAAAGCCGGTTGGCTGCAGCCCGTCGGCGACGTTCACAAGTCGGCGTGCGGCGGCATCGACGCGATAAATCGAAATGCCGTCGTTAGTGCGGTTGCTCGCCGTGACGATCGCCACCTCTTGGCCGCCCAGGCTGAAATTGTAACGCACGTCGACATTGTTCATCCGCCCGTCGGCGAGGAATTGCACGACACGGCCCTGCATGTCGTAGACGTAGAGGCCAGATTGCTTCTGGGCGCCGATGATAAGGCTGCGCGAGGGGTCGGCATGATCGATCCAAATGGCGGGATCGTCAGCGGAATCCCCGTCGGTTTCCACGGGCTGCGTCTCCATGGTCGGATGCACGATCGCCATCGATGATTGCGGCGCCACGCGCGGATCGCGAGGCGCGCCGGTGGCGAGTTGAAGCGCGGCGGCGATATCGGCCCAGGAGATCAGTTTGTAGTTCGCGCCGCCGTCGTTCTCGTCATCCATGGCGATGAGCGCGCCCTGGGGAAAATTTGCGCCAAGCGGCAGACTGACCGCGTGGAGGCCGCCTGCGGCCTCGACACCATCTACCTCGCCTGCGCCGAGTATGAAGCTGCCGACGTAAACGTGGTCGGCGTTGCGATCGTACACATGAAACTGATTGGCCGAGGCGTCGGAGCCGACGAGATAGCTCGCGTCGCCGGCGTTGTAGACGGCCACGCCGCCCGCTTCTTCGGTAACGCGGCCAAGTCGAACCGCGTCGATGAGGTCGGGAACAACTTCGGCTTCCGGATCGGCGTCGAAGCGCCAGAAGCCGACGCCTTGCTCGGCGACATAGAGATCGCCTGTCGCATCGTCGGCCGCACAGTATTTTGCTTCGGAAGCGACGTTGAGCTGGCGCACCAATGTCGCGTCGAGACCATCCCCCTCTTGACCGATCATGTATTGCACAATTTGGCCCGCGCTGCCGATTGCAAAGACGTAGAGCGTGGAATCGCGGGCGTCGCGATAGAGACAAAGGCTCTCGCCGGCAAAGCCGAGATCTATATTGCGTGCGGTGCGTTCGTGCGCGTCGCCGGAATCGGCATTGAGCTCGAACAAACGGATGCGGTTGGTAGCGGCATCGAGCGCGGCGACGATCCAGCCGCTATTGCTCGGCGCGCCAAAGCGCGCATCGACGCCGACAACGCTGCCGCCGCCAAGCGCGCCCAGGCGGGCCCCGGAAAGGTCGTAAAGTTCAATGCCCGCGCTCTCGCTCGAGCCGAGGATAAGCGCGTCGTTGGTTTCGCGCGGAAGGAGGACGGCGGTGTTGGCGTCGGACTGCGCAGTCGGCGCAGTTTCGGCGATAGCGGTGAGGCTCGCCGGCGCGCTTTGGCCGCCTGACGTGGCGCAGCCGGCGATTGCTGCGGTTGCGAATAGTCCGATCGCCAAGCTTTTGCGCATCTTGTCCCCTCTCAAAACGCTCTGGCCCAACATCCAAACGCAGCGTGCGCCGTTTTTCGTTGCATTGCTGCCACCCGCCGGCGACTTCTGCAAGGGAAATTCCATTTCTGTTGCAAGTTGGAATTTTCGTTCATATCATCGAGGCGTCATGACAATCCCGTACTGCGCCGCGTTCGCGGCGGTGTGAAACGGGGACAAGGGGAGGACACCATGAAGTCGGTCGGAAGAGCTGCGCTCGGAACGCTGCTCCTGACGTCGTGCCTGGCGTTGCCGAGCGTGGCGTGGGCGCAAGATGAAGACATCGTCGTGACGGGCAGGCGCGCCGCCGACCGCGCCGCGCTGGAAGATAAGCGCGACGCCGACAACCAGATCGATGCTGTGCACGCTGACGATGTTGGCCGTCTCCCCGATCAGAACGTCGCGGAAGCAGTGCGCCGCCTACCGGGCATTACGACGCAGAATGACCAAGGCGAGGGGCGCTATCTCACCGTACGCGGCGTGTCGCCGGACCTGCTGAACGTGACGCTCAATGGGCAAACGGCTGCGGCCCCGGAGCCGGAATCGCGCCAGGTCAAGCTCGACGACATCCCATCGGCGTTGATCGGGGCGGTTACGGTCAGCAAGACGCTGACGCCGGATCTCGATGCGAACGCCATCGCCGGCCAGGTGAATATCGAAACGCTGAGCGCGTTCGACCGTAACCGCAACTTCCTCAGCGGGCGGCTTGCCTACGGCTACAGCGATATCAACGAATCCAACCCATACGAAGCTGACGTCAGCTTCGGCGGCCTGTTCGGGCCGAGCCGCCAATTCGGCGCGGTGTTCGCGCTGAATTACTCGCTGCGCGAACTCAGCCCGCACAACATTCAGAATACTGGCGACTGGATCGATGTCGGCGGGGAGATGGCGCCGGAAGGTCTCGAAATTCGCCGTTACGATACGGAGCGGCAGCGCACCGGGGCGGTCGCCAATTTCGATTGGCGCCCGAACAATAATTCCGAGATGTTCCTGCGCTTCCTCTATTCGCTATACGAGGATTCCGAGTCGCGGAATGCGTTCGGCATCGAGTTCGACGACGGTTCGATTTTCCCCACCGGCGCCAATTCCGGCACGTTTACGGATGCGGAAGCCTTCCGGAACCTGCGTTCGCGCTCGGAGAACACAAGCTCGTTTTCCAGTTCGATCGGGGGGGAGTGGAATTTCGGCGAACGCTGGCTTCGCGCCGAAGCGACCTACTCGCACACCGACAAGGAAGACCCAAATCGCGACGAGTGGATTTTCGAGAGCGACGATGACGTCCAGGGCGATTACGCCATCAACAGTTCGCGCTACACGATCACGCCCAACAATGCGGGCATCGATCCGTTTGACCCCGCCGAGTTCGCTGTTAATGGCTTCGAACCTGAGTCGCGCGACGCGACCGAAGACCTTATGCAGTTCCGCATCGACTATCGATTCCCGATCGGCCTGGGAATTGGCTCGGACTTCCAAGTCGGCATCAAGTATCTCGATCGGGATAAGGAAAACAACATCGATGGTCGCATCTGGGAAGAAGACGGCAGTTCACTCACACTCGCTGACGTGCTTGGCGTCAATATCGCGAGCATCTTCGACGGAGATTATCCATTCGGGCCGACGATCGACGCCGGCGCCGCGAACGCCTATTTCGCCGCCAATCCGGGCGAGTTCTCAGAGGACGACGAAGGCACGGCGGTCGCCACCCTCGGCGGCGACTATCGGGTAACCGAGCAGATCACCGCCGCCTACGCCATGTCGCGTCTGCGGTTCGGCGATCTGACGCTCATCCCTGGCGTGCGCGTCGAGCGCACCGAAGCCGACTATGCCGCCAAGGCGTTCGATGCGGCGTCCGGGCCCCCGCTCGACCTAGCGTACAATGTGTTCGGCTCATCGAGCTACACAGATTGGTTCCCGAGCGTGAACGCTCGCTACGACGTAGGCGAGAACCTCGTCCTGCGCGCCGCGGCGACACGCTCTCTCGGCCGCCCCAATTACGAGACCGTCGCGCCGTATGTTGTCATCGAGGACGACGAGGTCACCGCGGGCAACCCGCTGCTCAGCCCGCTCTATTCCACGAACTTCGACATCGCGGCGGAGTATTACGTCGGAGAAGGGGGCATATTCTCGGTCGCGGTGTTCCACAAGGAAATCGAAAACCCCATCTTCGCAACGGTGTTCGATGCGCTTGCGGGCGAAACAATCAATGGCGTGACACTCACTCAGGATTCCGAGATCGAGAGCTTCGCGAATGCCGAAGACGCGACCGTGACCGGCGTCGAGTTCAACATGCAGTACGAACTCTCGTTCCTGCCGGCGCCGTTCAACGGCCTCAGCGTGGGCGCGAACTTGACCCTGGTCGATTCGGAAGCGAGCGGCATTCCCGGCCGTAGCGACACCCTTCCCCTGCTTGGCCAGTCCGATCGAGTCGCGTCCGCGCAACTTTCCTACGAACAATATGGCTGGTCCGGCCGCCTGGCCTACACCTATCGCTCCGAGTATCTGCTCGAAGCCGGCGAGGATGTGGATACGGATATTTACGTCGACGAACTGCATCAGTGGGATGCGCGGGTCGCGTACGCCTTCAATCGTAACCTGACCGTGTTCCTGGAAGGCTCGAACCTCAATGATGCGGCCTATCGCACGTACGCCGGCTTCAGCAATCGCATGGCGGAGGAGGAGCGTTACGGCTGGACGGCGCGCACCGGCCTGCAATTCTCGTACTGAAGCAACGCGCGAGGCAATTTGCGGCGGCTCTTCAGGAGCCGCCGCTTCTTCTTTTCAGAGCGCCACGGGGCCGCCGCTTTCGTGCGAGCGCTGCGCGGCGGTGGCGAGCGCCAGGGCCGCGATGCCGTCGCTATAACCGATCTCAGGGACCGCGCCCTGTGTCAGCATATCGGCGAAGTGCGCCATCTCGCAGCGATAGGCTTCGGCATAACGATCGAGAAAGAAGTTCTGGAAGGGCGCTGACTGCGCGCCCGCCTCCGTCCAGGTCGAAACGGTGTTTTGAACGGCATTGCCGGCGCGCAGCGCGCCCGAAGCGCCGAACGCTTCGATGCGCTGATCGTAGCCGTAGCCGCTGCGCCGGCTGTTGGAGATGACGCAGAGCCTGCCGGATGGCGTGCGAAGAAGCGTTTTCGCGGTGTCGATATCGCCGAGGCGTCCGATTTCGGGATCGACGAGACAGGCGCCGGCGGCGAACACCTCACTCGGCTCTTCGCCGAGCATCCATCGCGCCATGTCGAAATCGTGTATCGCCATGTCCTTGAAGAGACCGCCGCTGGCCGGGATGTAGCCAGCGGGCGGGGGCGTGGGATCGTGGCTGACGATGTGCAGCGTCTCCAGCTTGCCGATCGCGCCGGCGTCGAGTTGGCGCTTTAGGGCGCGGAAATGCGGATCGAAACGCCGGTTGAAGGCAAGGAAGAGGCGCGCGCGCGCCGCTTCGAACTGCGACGCCGCGCCTTGCGCGCGTTGGAGGTCGAGATCAATTGGCTTTTCGCAGAAGACCGCCTTGCCGGCTTGCGCAGCGCGCAAGCTGAAGTCGAGGTGCGTATCGGTTGAACTGGCGACGATCACGCCGCTGACGCCGGCATCGCCCAGCGCGCCGTCAAGATCGGCGACCTTCGCGCCGAAGGTTCCAGCGAGCGCGTTGGCGGCGTCGACCGCGGGGTCGATCACATAGGCGAGCTTAAGCGCGGGAACGCCTGCGACATTCGTCGCGTGGATGCGGCCGATGCGGCCAGCGCCGATAAGGGCAATGTTCTCCATTCCGTCCTCAGAGTTTCACGACCGCATTGGTGCGCGCCGATTCCGCACATGCTTCGGCCAAAGCGAGAGCCGCCACGCCTTCGACATACCCCACTTGCGGCTTTGCCTTGCCGGCCACCACGTCGGCGAAGTGATCCATTTCGCGGGCATAGGAGGGCATGTAGCGGCTGAGGAAGTTGGGGCGGATGGGCGAGGCGAGCGCGCCCGCTTCGCTCCAAAGTTCGACGGTGTCGAGCCGTTCGTTGCCGATGGAGGCCATGCCCCGCGAGCCAAAGGCCTCAATGCGCTGGTCGTAGCCATAACCGCTGCGGCGGGTGTTGGAGATGACGCAAAGCTTATTCGATGCCGTGCGAAGAATAATGCGCGCCGTATCGACGTCTCCCAGCTCCGCAATCAAGGGATCGACCAGGCAGCTGGCCGTTGCGAAAATCTCCGCGGGCGGTTCGCCCAGGAGGGCGTTGGCGAGGTCGAGATCGTGGATCGTGAAATCTTTGAACAGGCCGCCCGAGCGGGGGATGAAGGCGGGTGGCGGCGCCGCCGGGTCGTGATTTATGAGCGTCAGCGTTTCCAGTTCGCCGATGGCGCCGCTCGCGATCTTCTCGCGTAACGCGGCGATGTGCGGATCGAAGCGCCGGTTGAAGCCCAGCACGAAGGGTTTGCCCTGAAACTCAGACGCTGCAGCACGCGCTTTGGCGAGATCGAGGTCGATCGGCTTTTCGCACAGCACAGCTTTACCGGCGCCGATGGCGGCGAGGCTGTGTTGGAGGTGCATATCGGTCGAACTGGCGATGATGACGCCCTTGATCGCCGGGTCGTCCAGCATCTCGGGTAGCCCGGCGGCCACCGCGCCGAGCGGCTCTGCCAAGGCCTGGCCGAGCGTGGGATCGGTTTCGACCACGTATTTTAGCCGAAGTGCGGGGTGGCGGGCGGCGTTCGGCCCGTGAATCTGGCCCATCCGACCCGCGCCGATGATGGCCACATCGAACTTTTCTGCCATCCAGCCGACCCCGGGTTGCGCGCAAAACGCCTGTTGCAAGGCATCTCGCTTATGGAACGAAAATTCTGAAATTGGCAAGGGTGTCCCAACGATGTTCGTTGCGTTCTATTGGCGGAATATATATTCTGCGGCCTCGAACGCTGGAGCATCGATTGTCGAACCGTCCCCCGCAGACGAGTGAAGAGCTCCGCGCCGCAATTCTGGAGCGCTATGAGGACCTCTCGAAGCGCCTCCAGCAAATCGCCCGCTATGTGTTGGATGAACCCAACGCCGTGGCGCTCGAGACGCTGGCGGTGATCGGCGAGCGGGCAGGCGTGCAGCCCTCAGCCATCGTGCGTTTCGCCAAAGCGATCGGCTTCGAGAGCGCCAGTCAGATGCAAAAGGTGATCCGCGACGGCCTGATCGCCGGCAGCTCTGTGCTGGGCTATAGCGAGCGGGTCCGCCAGTTCAGCGAGTCGACCAGCATGGGCGGTCGGCCGGCGGATGTGCTTGCCGAATTCGTCGAAGGCAACGTCTTGGCGCTCAATAATCTTCGCGAGCTGGTGAAAGCAGAGGATTTGAACGCCGCCGTTTCCCTGATCGATGAGGCCGACACCGTCTATGTCGTGGGTTTCCGGCGCTCGCTTCCGGTATCGAGTTATCTTTCCTATTCGCTACAGCAGCTCAACAAGCGCACGGTGTTCGTCGACGGCGTCGGCGGTCTGACGCGCCAGCAGATCCAAACCATTGGCCCAGGCGATCTGTTGATCGATATCAGCTTTCACCCTTACGCCGAAGAAACGATCCAGGCGGTGCAGACGGCCATCGCCCACGAGGCTCGTGTGCTGTCCATCAGCGATTCCCTGGTTGGCCCCACGGCAAAGCCTGCGACCCTTGCGCTGCAAGTCCGCGAGGCGGAGATTCGAAAATTCCGCTCGCTGGCGGCCACTATGTGCCTCGCCCAGGCGCTGGTCATTGCCTACGCCTTCGTCGCAGCCCAGCACGAAGAACGCGCGCGCAAACCCGCGCCTGCACGCCGTCGTAAGGGCCGCCTGAGTGCGGCGTGAAACGAATGTTGCAGAATGCGGAGTGATGGAATAGTCATTACATGACCGGCCGCGCGTCTCCGCGGCGACGGAGCCATGGACGAGCCCGATGGCGCAGAGAGCGCGCACGCTGGATCTGATTACGATCGGCAGATCGTCGGTCGACCTCTACGGCCAGCAGATCGGCGGTCGGCTCGAAGACATGGGCGGCTTCGCCAAATATGTCGGCGGCAGTCCGACCAACACCGCCATCGGCGCGGCCCGGCTTGGGTTGACATCGGGTCTGATAACCCGCGTCGGCGCCGACCATATGGGCCGCTTCATTCGCGAGGAGCTGCAGCGCGAAGGCGTCGATGTGCAAGGCGTGAGGAGCGATTCCGAACGCCTGACCGCGCTGGTCATTCTCGGCATTCGCGATCAGCAGACGTTTCCACTCATTTTCTACCGCGAAAACTGCGCGGACATGGCGCTCGATGAAGGCGACATCGACGCCGAATACGTGCGCTCCGCCAGGGCGGTGCTGATCAACGGGACCCATCTGTCAAAGCCCGGTGTTTTCGCAGCGAGCTTCACTGCTGTTGAGCTTGCAAGAGCGGCCGGACGGAAGGTCGTGTTCGACGTCGACTATCGTCCTGTGCTCTGGGGTCTCGAGGCTCAAGATAAGGGCGAGAACCGGTTTGTAGCCAGCAGCGACGTGACAGCACGGCTCCAGAAGGTCGCGCCGATGTGCGACCTGATCGTCGGCACGGACGAAGAAATTCATATCCTCGGCGGTTCGACAGACACGATCGCCGCACTACGCGCCATCCGCGCCAAGAGCGCCGCACTGATTGTGCTGAAGCTCGGCGCGCAAGGTTGCGCAGCGTTCGAGGGCGCCATTCCTGATGCGATCGAGGAAACAGCCGTCGTAACGGGGTTTCCGGTAGAGGTCTTCAATGTGCTGGGCGCCGGAGATGCCTTCATGGCGGGCTTTCTGCGCGGCTGGCTGCGCGGCGATGGGGTCGAACGTTGCTGCACGCTCGGCAATGCCGCCGGCGCCATAGTCGTGTCGCGACACGGCTGTGCGCCGGCGATGCCGACCTGGACGGAGATGGAATATTTCCTCGCGCGCCAGAAGCGTCCCTATCGGCTTCGAGACGACCGTGAACTCGAGCATCTGCACTGGGCCACGACGCGTCGTGGGACCTACGACGAACTTGTGGTGTTGGCCATGGATCACCGCACCCAGTTCGAGGAGTTAGCGCACACCTCGAGCGCGAGCGACGAGCGCATCGCGGCATTCAAGACACTGGCTGTACGCGCGGTCGATAAGGTCGCGAACGGCGACGCAAGGTTTGGCCTGCTGCTCGACGGGCGTCACGGCATGCGCGCGCTGGAGGCGGCGGCGGAGTTTCCATACTGGATTGGTCGTCCCATCGAGCTGCCGCAATCGGCGCCGCTGGAATTCGATTCCGCGCACGCCGATGTCGGAATCGAAATCGCGCAATGGCCGCTCAATCATGTCGTCAAGTGCCTGTTCCACTATCATCCCGACGACCCCGGGGAGCTTTGTGCGCGCCAGGAGCGTCAGGCGTTGCGCCTCTTCGACGCGTGCAGGGCAACGCGCCACGAGCTGCTGGTGGAAATCATCGCATCGAAGGCGGGCGCAGTTAAACCCGATACGGCGGCGCGCGTCCTGCAGCGCTTCTACGATCTCGGCATCCGTCCCGATTGGTGGAAGCTTGAGCCGGCGAGCAACGCCGAGACCTGGGCGAACATCGAGCGTGTCATAACGACAAACGATCCCTATTGCCGCGGGGTCGTGGTGCTCGGCTTGTCCGCGCCGCAAAGCGAGCTGATTCAGTCTTTCGGTCCGGCGGCAAAATGCGGCGTCGTTAAGGGCTTTGCCGTAGGCCGCACCATTTTCAACGGCGCGGCTGAGCGCTGGTTCAGAGGCGAACTTGACGACGCCGGCGCGGTCGAGTCGCTGTCGCACAATTTCGCGCAGCTCGTCGACGCATGGCGGCAGGCGCAGAAGTCGCGTACGAGATCGTCATGAACACGTTGCGTCTTACGGCGGCGCAAGCCGCGGTTCGGCATCTCGCGAACCAATATATTGAACTGGACGGCAAAGAGGTTCGGTATTTCGCCGGCGTGTGGGCGATTTTCGGGCATGGGAATGTCTCCGGGCTCGGCGAGGCGCTCTACGCAGCGCGTGAGGCGCTGCCGACCTATCGTGCGCACAATGAGCAGGCGATGGCTCATGCGGCGATCGCTTACGCCAAGCAGATGCGTCGCCGCCGCGCGATGATCTGCACCACATCTATCGGACCGGGCGCCACGAATATGGTGACCGCCGCTGCACTCGCGCACGTGAACCGTTTGCCGGTGCTGCTGATGCCTGGCGATGTCTACGCCTCGCGCCGTCCCGATCCGGTATTGCAGCAGCTGGAAGATTTTGGCGATGCGACCGTGTCTGCCAATGACTGTTTCCGGCCTGTGTCGCGCTATTTCGACCGTATCAAGCGGCCGGAGCAATTGTTGGACGCTTTGCCGCGCGCACTGGCGACGATGCTCGATCCTGCGAATTGCGGGCCCGCCACGCTCGCCTTTTGCCAGGACGTTCAGAGCGAGGCTTTCGACTATCCCGCGGCATTTTTCGAAAGACGCGTGTGGCGCGTGCGCAAACCGCAGCCGGAAGCGCGCGATATAGACGCGCTGGCGGCGCTGTTGCGCCAGGCAAAGGCGCCGCTGGCGATCGCCGGGGGCGGCGTGCTCCATTCCGGCGCGGAGCAAATGCTTGCTCGCCTCGCTGAAGCATGGGGCCTGCCGGTCGCAGAGACGCAGGCCGGAAAGGGCGCACTGCCGTGGGATCATGTGAGTGCGCTCGGTTCGATCGGCGTCACAGGCTCGAGCGCCGCCAACGAAGCCGCGGCGCAGGCCGACCTTGTCGTGGCGTTCGGCACGCGGCTGCAGGATTTCACCAGCGGCTCGCGCACTTTGTTCGATCGCGAAGGCTGCACGCTTGTGCAAGTGAATGTCGCTGCACACGACGCCGTGAAGCATGGCGCGATTTCGGTGATTGGCGATGCGGGCGCAGTACTGGAGGCGCTGGCCGCCAAGCTCGAAGGGTGGCGCGCGCCGCCGAGCTGGCGCGAAGCCAATGCAGAGCGGGTAGAAAGCTGGACGAAAGCCGTCGATGCCGCGACGGCCGCGCCCAAGGGCGTCGAGAAGCCAAGCGATGCGCAGGTCATCGGCGCGGTGCAGCGCGCTTCTGACGAGAACGCCGTGGTGGTTTGCGCGGCCGGCGGATTGCCGGGCGAATTGCACAAGCTTTGGCGCACGGCAAAGCCCGGCGGCTACCACTTGGAATACGGCTATTCGTGCATGGGCTACGAGATCGCCGGCGGCCTCGGCGTGAAAATGGCCGCGCCCGAGCGCGATGTGTTCGTGATGGTGGGCGACGGCTCCTACCTGATGATGAACTCCGAAATCGCAACTTCGGTGATGCTCGGCAAGAAGCTTATCGTGGTCGTGCTCGATAATAGGGGGTTCGGCTGCATCAACCGGCTTCAGCGGTCAACCGGATCGGAATCGTTCAACAATCTGCTTGAGCACGCCGAGCATGAAACGCTGCCGCAGATCGACTTCGTCGCACACGCCGCCAGTCTTGGCGCAATCGCCGAGAAAGCCGACGGCATTGCCGCCCTCGAACAAGCGCTGGCCCGCGCCAAGAAGGCCGACCGCACAAGCGTCATCGTGATCGACACAGATCCGATGAAAACGACGGAAGCCGGCGGCTGGTGGTGGGATGTCGCTGTCCCCGAAGTCTCCGACCGCGCCGCCGTGCGCGAGGCGCGCACGGCCTACGAAGAGCGGCTGGCCGCGAAGGGTTGGCGGGCATGATTCGCTTCGGCGTCAGCCCGATCGCCTGGGCGAATGACGACATGCCTGAACTCGGTGGCGACACCCCGCTCGAGACCATTCTGCGTGAGGCGAGCGAGATTGGGTTCGAGGGCGTCGAGCTGGGCGGCAAGTTTCCGCGTGAGCCGAACGCGCTCAAGGCGGCGATTGCGTCCTACAGCATCGACATTATTGGCGGCTGGTATAGCGGAAATCTTTTGGTGCAAGAGGCGCAGACCGAGATCGCGGCGTTGCAGGATCATTTACGCCTGCTGAAGGCGATGGGATGCGACGTCTTCGTGTTCGCGGAAACCAGTAATGCGGTGCATGGCGATCGTGCGGCGGCGATGACCTCAACGCCACGCCTCAACGATTGGGCGGAGTTCGGCCGCCGTATGAGCGAGGTGGCCGATTATATCCGCGCCGAAGGCTTGCGCTTCGCTTATCATCATCATCTCGGCACTGTCGTCGAGCGGCCGGCGGACCTCGAAACCTTTCTTGGCGCGACCAGCGCCAGCGTCGGGCTCACGCTCGACACCGGTCATGCCGCGCTCGGCGGCATTGATCCGGTCGACGTCATCGAGCGCTATCCCGCGCGCATCGCGCACGTCCACTGCAAGGATGTGCGCAGCCGCGTGCATGAAACAGCGCGCGCTGACGGCAAAAGTTTTCTGGATGGAGTGCTCGCAGGGATGTTCACCGTCCCGGGCGATGGCGATCTCGACTTTGGCGCGGTCATGAAAGCGCTGAAGGCGATCCAGTATGACGGCTGGATCGTGGTCGAAGCGGAACAAGACCCGGCGATCGCCAATCCGCGCGAATACGGCGCGCTGGGTCTCGCCGCATTGAAGCGTGAAGCGGCTGCGGCGGGGTTGGTTTCGAAGGATATTTGCGATGCCTGATCTGCGTGTGCGCCCAAAACCGCGAGACGAGCACGGCGCCGTTTTGGAGGTGACCCCGGAAAGCGCCGGCTGGTCGTATGTCGGCTTCAAAGTGCTGAAACTGGCGCCCGGCGAGATCGCCGCTGGCGGAGAAGCGGAGCGCGAAGCCTGCATCGTCGTGCTCACGGGGCGGTGCGATGTCGATGCCGAGGGCCAGCGCTTCGAAAATATTGGCGGGCGGATGAGCGTGTTTGAAGATGCGCCGCCCGCTGCCGTTTACGCTCCCGCCGGTAAGACCTACGCCATCACCGCCCGTACAGTCGCGGAAATCGCCATCGGCACTGCGCCGGGCGAAGGTGGCGGCGAAGCCAGGCTCATAGCGCCCGATCGCATCTCGAAGGAAACGCGCGGCGAGGGCACGAACACGCGGCACGTCCGCAACATCCTGCCGGAAACCGAACCTGCGGACAGTCTGCTCATCGCGGAGGTCATCACCCCAGGCGGGCACTGGTCATCTTACCCGCCGCACAAACACGACCGTCTCGCACCGCCGGAAGAGTCTGCGCTCGAAGAGATCTACTATCACCGGCTCAATCCAGAGCAGGGCTTCGCATTCCAACGCGTGTATACGGACGACCGCTCGCTCGATGAAACGGTCTGCGTCGAGGACGGCGACGTCGTGCTGGTGCCGCGCGGTTATCATCCGGTCGGCGCGCCGCACGGCTACGATCTTTATTATCTCAATGTGATGGCCGGTCCGAAGCGCACTTGGATTTTCAACAACGATCCGGCCCACGCCTGGATCGCAAGAAAAAAGACGTAAGTTCACGAGGGGGAGACGTTGGCAGGCAACTTGTTCAGAGCGTTCGCGACCGCCGCCGACGCCCCGCCGATCCAGGACCAGAGCACGATCGATCGGCTGTTCCGCACGCATCGCTGGCGCGTGATGTTCGCGATCACCGTCGGCTACGGTCTTATTTACACCTGCCGGCTCGCCATCGGCATGGTGAAACCGTCGATGATCGACCAAGGCATCTTCACGCCGGCGGAATTCGGACTGATCGGATCGGCGCTTTTTTACACGTACGCGCTGGGCAAGCTCACGAACGGTTTCCTTGCCGATCACGCCAATATGCGCGTGTTCCTGACGTTCGGTTTCGTCATGACGGCGATCTGCAATATCGGCATGGGCTTTGCCGATACGGTGCTGCTCGCCACCGTGTTGTGGGGCCTGAACGGATGGTTCCAAGGCTTCGGCGCGCCGGGGGGCGTCGTCGCCATGACCGCGTGGTTCTCCAACAAGGAGCGCGGTCGCGCCTACGGCCTGTGGAGCACAGCGCACTCTATCGGCGAAGGGCTGACTTTCTTCGTTATCGGCGCGGTGGTGGCGTATTTCGGTTGGCGCTGGGGCTACTTCGTGCCGGCAATGATCGGTTTTGGCGCCGCGCTGATGATGTGGCTGATGGTGCGGGATCGTCCGCGAACCATGGGGCTACCTACCATCGCCGATTGGAAGGACGATCATTTAGCCGAGAGCGAGAACTCTAAGTCCAAGTCGACGCTTGCGCTGCAATTCTCAATCCTGTCGATCCCGACGATCTGGATCCTCGCGCTGGCGAGCCTCGCGAATTATGTGACGCGTTACGCAATAAATTCCTGGGGCCCTCTCTACCTGCAGGAAGCGCGCGGCTTCGACGAGATCGCGTCCGGCACAATGCTGATGATCTCGACCCTCGCCGGCATCGCCGGCTCGTTGCTGTACGGCTTCGTCAGCGACACCTTCTTCAATGCGCGCCGGCCACCCGCCAATCTGCTTTTCTCGATCATTGAAATCATCGGCCTTGGTCTTATCTTTTTCGGCCCGGCCGACCTCGTCACGCTCACTATCGGCATGGTGTTGTTTGGTCTCGGGCTGACCGGCTTGGTCGCCTCGCTCGGCGGTTTGTTCGCCGTCGACATCTGCCCCAAACGCGTGGCGGGCGCGGCAATGGGCGTCATCGGCGTGTTCTCCTATATCGGGGCCGCCATCCAAGAAAACATCTCCGGAATACTGATCGACCAGAACTCGTACATGGTCGGCTCCGACCGAGTTTACGATTTTGAGCCGGCTATCTGGTTCTGGATCGGCTCATCGGTCGTATCCATGTTGCTCGCAGCGACGCTGTGGCGGGCAAAGTTGCGCGACTGATGAGTCCCTTGCTTTCCGCTATGATCGACGCGGCTCGCAAGGCGGGCGAAGGATTGATGCGGCGGCGCGCTGGTCTTAAGGACCTGCACGTCGACGACAAAGGCCGCGGTGATTTTGTCTCGATCGCGGACTTCGAAGCTGAGGATACAATCCGCAAAGCGCTTTCAAGCTTTGCGCCAAGTTACGGATTTCTAGGCGAAGAGGGCGGCCGTTCCGGCGGCGGCGATGAGCTCACCTGGATCGTCGATCCGCTCGACGGCACCACAAACTTCCTCTGGGGCACACCCCTCTTCGGCATGAATCTCGCGCTGGCTCGCGGTAGCGATGTGCTCGCGGCCGTGATCAA
This sequence comes from uncultured Terricaulis sp., assembly GCA_964540785.1. Classification (GTDB taxonomy): domain Bacteria; phylum Pseudomonadota; class Alphaproteobacteria; order Caulobacterales; family Aquidulcibacteraceae; genus Vitreimonas. Next base: position 4,010 of record CAZIOD010000025.1, on the reverse strand, counting down.
TCTTCCGGCGCTGAACGAGCTTTATTGGTGCGAGAAGGGCGAGGGCGCATTCCTCAACGGTGAGCCCATTCATGTGTCGTCGCGCGCCCGCATCGCAGATTCGGTCATCGCCGTCGGCATTCCACATGCCGGAAAAGCCGGACATCCGCGCTTTCACGCCGAGTTCGCACGCCTTACCACGCAAAGCATGGGCATGCGCCGCACTGGCGCAGGCTCCGTCGACATGAGCTTCGTCGCCAGCGGCCGCTTCGACGCCTATTTCGAGCGCGTCGTCACCCCGTGGGATATGGCCGCGGGCGCCGCGCTCATTATCGAAGCCGGAGGCGTTGCAAAGAGCGCGGACGGGGGACCGCTGGATCTCTACGGCGAAACGGTCTGCGCAGGTCCCGCTCCACTGGTCGACGCGCTCATCGAGGAAAGCCGCAGGGCGGGTGAAGACCTCGTCGCGCAGCAGGGAAGAGCATGATGCAGAAAGCGCCGCACCGCCGTTCCATGTTGAAGCGCGCCGCCTGGCTGGCGGCCTCGCTGCCGTTCGCACCACAAGCCTGGGCGCAGACGCTGGGGTATCCGCGCACCTTGCAGGGGCCCATGGTCGGGGCCCCAAGCGCGACGTCCATTCGCATTTGGTCGCGGGTGAGCGGCACGTTCGACGTGGTGCTGGAAGTATCCGCATCGCGCGACTTCAGCGACGTGCGCGCTTCTCAGCCGGTTCGCGCCGATTCGAGCACGGATTTCACCGCTTTAAACCAAGTCGATGGGCTGTCGCCTGCCACTCACTATTATTATCGGCTTCGCATCGACGGCGTTCTCGATCGTTACCAGCCGCTGCCGTACCGGACGCGAACCGCGCCGCGCGGCCGCGCCGCCTTTCGCGCCGCATTCGGCTCGTGCGCGAGGCTGCAGATCGACACGGACCAGCGAATCTTCAGCGTCGCACAGGCGCTTGAGCCGGACCTCATGTTCTTCCTCGGCGACAACATTTACGCCGATTCCGCAGAACCGGCGGCGCTGGCCGATCTCTATCGGCGGCAGCGCGAGATCGAGCGGCTAAAGCCTCTCGTGCGCTCGACGCCTTCGCTCGCTATTTGGGATGACCACGATTTCGCGCTCAACGATTCCGACCGGACCAACCCGATCCGCGAAGAGAGTCTGCGTATTTTCAACCAGTATTGGGCCAACCCGTCGGCCGGTTTGCCCTCGACGCCCGGACTCTTCTTCAAGTATGCATACGGTGGCGTGGACTTTTTCTTCCTCGATGGGCGCTACTACCGTGACCCGGCCGACGATCCGGACGTGCCGGGCAAAACCATGCTCGGCGCCGAGCAGAAAGCGTGGCTGAAGGATGAACTGGGCGCCAGCCGTGCGCCGTTCAAAGTGCTTGTTTCCGGCGGCGGGTTCTCGAAGGCGGAGCGCGGCGGCGATTCCTGGGCCGTCTATCAGCACGAACGCAACGAGCTGTTCGACTTCATTCGCGACAACCGCATCGAGGGCGTGTTCGGCATTTCCGGCGACAGTCATATGGGCGAACTGAATTGTGTGCCGCGTTCGGAAGAGGGCGGCTACGATTTTTACGATCTTTGTTCCTCGCCGCTCGCCAATCTGCCCGATTTCGATTTCGTCGATCAGATGCCGGAGGTGCGCATCCGCCGCCCGTGGACGCGCAGCTGCAATATCGGCATGCTGGACTTCAGCTTCGATGGCGGGCCGAAACTCACCTATACGCTACACAACGTGTACGGCGCGCCCGCATGGGCGCCTCTGGTGCTCACGCCTGCGGACCTGCGCAATGGCGTCGCGACTTGGCGTCAGAAGATCGACCAAGAGGAGCTTGTCCGCCTTGAGCGCTATCGCGCCGGCGGCGCCTATTACGATCCTGATGCACAGCTGGACTGAGGGCGTCGTCCAGCTTCTACGTGGCGCGGGCGCGTCGGTGCGCAGACTCTAGCGGCAGGTCTGCCGGACGCACACTTGCGGGGGGCCCATCAGCGCAAAGACGTCCGCACCTCGTCCAGCAGGCCCGAGCTTTGCGCCCAGTCGAGCAGGGCGGCGGCGTCGTCGCGGGAAAGATTTATCAGTGGCGGGCGCAGCCGGCGCCATTCGAGACGCCCGCTCGCCTGCGCCATGATCTCTTTCAGGGCCGGGATCGCCGGGTATTTCTGCAGCGCCAGACGCGTCCGCGTCACCTTCAGCTGGCGGGCGTCGGCATCTGCGCTGCGCCAATGTTGCGTCAGATCAGCGAGGCTAGCGGCTGTCAGGTTGGCGGTGGCGGAAATGCAGCCGGGCCCGCCCGCACGCAGCGTCTGTAGCAGGAATTGCTCGGATCCGGCGAACACCAGAAAGCCGGGCAGTTCTGTCATTGCGGCTTCCATGGCGGGCCAATCGCCGGAGGAGTTTTTGACGCCGACAACGATGCCTGCATACGCCGCGCGTAACCGCGCCAGCAGAGCCGTGCCGATCGTCAGGCCCGTCATTTGCGGGAAGTCGTAGATCAACACGCGCAAGCGCGCATCGCTGACGGCGTCGAGGATTGTGGCAAACGAGCGGAAAAGGCCCTCGTCTGTGACGCTCTTATAATAGAAGGGCGGCAGCATCAGCACATTAGAATAGCCGGCGTCGAGTACTGCGCGGGTCAGCGCGATTGTATCCGGCGCGGCGCAACATCCGACGCCGATCGTCATGCGCTCATGCGCGATGCCGCTCTGGGCAAGCGCATCGATGATCTGAAGACGCTCGGCAAGCGAAAAGGAGTTCGCCTCGCCGGTCGTGCCAAACGCGGCGACGCCAGCGCTGCCCGCGTTCAGCAGCCAGCGCATGTGCGCGAGATAGGCGCCGAGATCAATGCTGAGATTTGCGTTCAGCGGCGTCAGGCTGGCGGTCCACGGGCCCGAGGCAATATCCGTCATCAGCGCGTTCCTTGCGACGGCGTTTTGCGCGTTGTCGCTGGGCGAGCGTCGACCGCGCATGTCAAATCTGCGAGCACTTATAAACGCAGGCTATGCGCGCTCGACTTCTTCGACTTCGACAGCTTCGCTGACCGGCTCGGCTTCGTCGCGACGCGGCGGGGTAAGCGCCGCGGTCGGCAAGGCGAGGACGGGGCCAAGCGCATCTGGGTGGCCGCGCTCCATGCGCGGATGCACGAGTTGGCCGCCATCGCCGAACACATAGACGAGGCGCGCCCAATCGTTGTCGTCGTAAAGAAAGGCGGGACCTTCAGGGTCGAGGTCGGACCAGTCCGCTTCGCGCGGCGCAGCGGCGGCCTGGCCGAGCCAGGTGCGCGCCGCGTTCTCGTCCCCACGGCCGCGCGCGACTTGCGCGAACAGGATGCAGATGCGCGAGGAGGGGTTTTCCCGGTAGGCGTCCTCGAGATGCGATTGCGCGCCGTTCCAGTCGCCGCGCTCCATCGCCAGTTCCGCCAGCACGATTTTCGACTCGCGGTGATCGCGCCGCTTCTCTGCAAGCGTCGTCATCCGCTCTGCGCGCGCCTCGCGGGTCTCACTCGGCACGATGTCGCGATAGGCATGCGCCAGGGCCGGATGCGGCCCGTTTTCCCAGGCCTCTTCCAGTATGTCGGCTGCCCGTTCGCCTCTGCCCTCGGCGACGAGCAGACGCGCCGCCATCGCCCCGGCGGGCGCGAACGCAGGACAGAGACGAAACGCCTTCTGGGCCATTTCGCAGGCCTTCTCCTGTCGGCGCTCGCGCTCGAGCTTTGCAGCCTGCGCCGTCATCAGCACGGCGCGGCGGCGTTTGACGATCTTGTCTTCAACCAGTTTTCGCCGATCGCCGGTGTCGAGGGTTTCGATCGCGTCTTCCCAGTCGGCCGCCTGTACTGCGAGATCGAACGCGTACTGAAACGGCCACGACGAAGTTTTCGAGGCTTTCAGTGCGGCTTCCGCGTGGGCGCGCGCGGCGGTGCGGTCGCCGCGCTTCAGCGCGGCCGCCATCAAACCTTTGCGTCCGAGAACTTCGGTGTCCTCGTTTTGCAGCATGCCCGAATAGGCGCGCTCGGCGCC
>CAZIOD010000024.1:10848-29596 GCA_964540785.1 uncultured Terricaulis sp. | reverse complement strand
TGGGCAAGGGCGTCAATATCGCCGCACGGCTGATGCAATCCGCGCAGCCAGGCGCCATCATCATCTCCGGCGACGCCAAGCGGGCCCTCGCGTCGGATGTGGCGGCCCGGCTGCAACGGATCGGACACGTTCGTCTCGACAAGATGAGCGAGCGGATCGAGACCTACGCGTTGGGCTCGCCTTGGAAGCGGCTGCGCGCCATTCCGATTCGCTGGGTTCTGGCCGGCGCCGGGACAGTCGCTGCTCTGTTTCTCGCCATCTTCGCCATTCCCCCGATGTTGCGGCCCAGTTCGCAAGCCGTAGCCGTGTTGGAGTTCCGTGCGCTCGAGCCTACTTTGACCACCTTCACCGCCGGGCTCGCCGACCGCATCATCGGCACGATGAGCGAGCACGACCTGCAGCCCGCCCATAGCACCGCGGTCGCCGACGGAGATCGGATTGCCCAGGCGGCTGAGACCGGGGCCGCATTCGTGCTGGACGGCACCGCGCGTCCCGAGGGAGACAATCTGCTGGTGACGGCGCGCTTATTGGACACGCGCGGCAACATCGCAATCTGGTCGAACGAGTATCGCCGTGTCGCGATCGAACAGAACTACATGCAAGAGCAAATTGCTTCCGATGTCGCGCGCGTGCTGCAATGCGCGCTCATCACCCTGCGTCCGCGCGCCGGAGAGATCGATCCGCAAACGCTGACTGCGTTCATGCGCGCATGCGATCGCATGGGCACGTTTTATGAGAACCCCGCAGACGTATTGTCGACCCTGCGCCAGGTCACGGAGCGCGCTCCGCGCTTTGCACGCGGCTGGTCGATGCGCGGAAGAGTTGCGGCCTTGATGTCCGGAAGCGGCCGATCGAGTCCGGAGGAGGCGAGCGCACTGGCAGCTGAAGCGCGCGACGCCGCCGCACGCGCGCGACGGCTCGATTCAGGCAATGGCGAAAGTTACCTTGTCGAGGCAGACCTGTTGCCAGCCCGGGACTGGGGCGGCCGTCAAGCGCTGATCGAGCGCGCGCTCCGCGCGGATCCGTCGCTCGCCGCCGCACACGCCGAGCATGCGTACTTGCTCATGATTGTCGGTCGCACGCGCGAAGCACTGGCGCCGATGCAGAGAGCGGCGGCGATTGAGCCGCTCAACCCTGACTTCTGGGCGGAAATGACGCCGCCTCTGCTAGCCAACAACAATTCCCGAGAGGCGGCCGCGCTGCGCGAACGCTTGTACCGCGTCTGGCCCGGCTCCATGACGGCGTGGACCAATCGCTTTTACAACTCGGTGTTCATTGAGGAGCCCACGGTTGCGCTGCGTATGCTTGACGACATGGAAGCAGCGCCGATGCCGGCTCAGACTTTCTTTGGCCCAGAGAGCCGCGCGCTTTGGCGCAATTTTCTGCTGGCGCGCCGGTCCGGCGATCAAACACGCATAAGGGCGGCCGCGCTCAACTTGCGAACACTTATTCCGGGACGGTTCTCACGCGATGGCGTCGGCGCAGCCTTGTCTGTTGCCGGTGAGGTCGACGCTGCCTTGGAGATCATCGCCCCTATGATGCAATATCCAGATTATAGGCCCGCCACATTCTGGCATCCGCCATGGCGCAATTTGCGCCGTCACCCGCGCTTCATGGATTTGATCAAAGACACCGGCCTTATCCAGTATTGGCGTGACACGGGCATCTGGGCCGATTTCTGCAGCGAACCGGACCTGCCCTACGATTGTGAGGCGGAAGCGGCGCGCGTGCTGCCGCCCTGAACCGCCGTCAGCTAGGCGACGGGCGGCCTCAGTGTATAGTGTCGTGCGGGGAAGTTATGGCTGCAGACACGACGAACCAATCTGAATCGGCGGCGCCTCGCCGGCTGGCGGCCATCGTCTCTATCGACGCGGCAGGTTACTCACACCAGAGTGAAGTGGATGAAGCCACGGCCGTGCGCGAAATCACTGCCCTCGGTCAGCGCATTCGCGCCGGCGCGGCCTCGCGCAAGGGCCGTGTCTTCAACACCGCAGGCGACGGCTTCATGCTGGAGTTTCCGTCCGCATCGGCGGCTGTGGCGGCCGCGGAGGAGGTGCAAGCCGTCGACCGCGTGCCGCTGCGCATTGGCATTCATGTTGGCGAGGTTCACGAAGCGCACAGCGGCGATCTTCTCGGCAAAGGGGTCAATGTCGCTGCACGGCTGATGCAGATGGCCGAGCCCGGGCGCATTGTCGTGTCGGGCGAGGTCAAGCGTGAATTGCCCGCTGAGGTCGCCGCGCGGCTGCATAGCGGTGGGTCGGTCCGGCTCAAGAAGATGAGTGAGCGCATCGAGGCGCACCAACTTGGCTCGCCGTGGAGTAGGCCGCGGTCTGTGCGGCTGCGATGGGTTCTTGGCGGCGCGGGTGCGCTTGTTCTGATCCTCAGCGCCTGGTTTGGCGCGCAGTCGTTCTTGCGGCCTGGCTCGCAGGCCATTGCGATCCTCGAATTTGGCGCACTCGAGCCCGATTTACGAGGTTTCACTACCGGCCTCGCCGATCGGCTGATCGGCGCCATGAGCGCGAGCGATCTGCTCGCTGTTCCGGCCGGGGCAGTAGCCGGGGAAGACCGCATTGCCGCCGCGGCGCGAGCGGGCGCGACCTTCGTGCTTGACGGGTCCGTGCGGCCGGATGGCCAAGACTTGTTGGTTAGCGCGCGCCTCATCGACACGCGCGGAAACTTTGCGCTCTGGTCGCGCGAATATCGCCGTGTCGCCAGAGAGCAGAACTATATGCAAGAGCAGATCGCGTTCGACGTCGGCCGAGTGTTGCGCTGCGCGCTCGTCAGTCTGGAGTCAAACGCCCGAGTCGACGCCGCGATTTTGGCCGTGTTCATGCGCGCTTGTCAGAGCAGGGGGGGCGAATTCACGACTGAGGAAGGCTACCAGGCAGCGCGACAGGTCACGGAGCGTGCACCGCAATTCTCCCGCGGCTGGTCAATGCGCGGCCGGATTGCTGCACAGATGGCGTATCGAGGCATGTCGCCGGAAGCCCAGGCTTATGCCGCAGAAGCGCGCGAGGCTGCTGCGCGCGCTCGCCGTCTCGATCGCTCCAATGGAGAAAGTTATCTGATAGAGGCGGCATTGCTGCCGCTGCCTGATTGGCGCGGACGCCAAGCGTTGATTGCGCGGGCTTTGCAGGCCGAACCCGACCTGGCTGCGGCCCATGACGCTCAGGCGCAGCTCTACATCGAGGTCGGGCGGGCGCGGGAATCGCTGCGGTCCTCAGAGCGAGCGATCGCCCTGGAACCCCTCAATGGAGACTATCAATTTTGGTTGGCGTTCCCGCTCAATGCGGCCGGTCAGTACGAAGCGGCGCTAGAACACAATGAGCGACTTTATCGAATCTGGCCGAACTCGCCGTCCGCATGGTGGGGCCGTTTCATGACCTTCACCGTTACCGGCGATGCGGGCCGAGCGTTGCTTATGATCGATGAAATCGAGTCCGCGCCGCAGGTCATGCAGCAATTCCTCCGCGAACCAGGCCTGACGCGCTGGCGCGCCTTCCTAACCGCTCGCCAATCGGGAGAGCCGTCACGAATGAGACGAGAAGCTTCGGCCCTGCGCGAACTCCAACCGCAATTTGACGCCATAAGCGTGGGCTCGGCACTAGCGGTCGTGGGGGATATTGATGCCGCCTTCTCAATGGCGGAAGCATATCTGCAGCATCACGGCGTCGATCCGTCCCCGTTTTTCCTGCCGTCCTGGGAAAATGTGCGCCGCGAAGCCCGCTTCATGGATTTGATCAAGGACACCGGTCTTATTCAGTACTGGCGTGAGACGGGCGTCTGGGCAGACTTCTGCCGTGATCCTGATTTGCCGTACGATTGCGAAGCGGAAGCGGCGCGCGTTCTGCCGCTCTGAAGGGTGCTGGCCGCGGGCGTTCATTGGAGCGGGTGAGGGCAGAGCGACATGGCTGACGCGGCGGACACGGGAGCGAGTTCAGCGGGCGAGCCGCTGCCGGGCCGCCTCGCTGTCATCGCCGCCATGGATGCGGCAGGCTATTCGCGCCAAAGCGAAATCGACCAGGCCACCGCTATCCGGGAAATCACGGCTCTAGGCGAACGCATCCGCGCCAGCGCGAGTTCGCGGGGCGGGCGCGTGTTCAATACGGCCGGCGACGGCTTCATGCTGGAGTTTCCATCGTCGTCTGCGGCTGTGGCGGCATGCGAAGAGCTTCAAGCTGTCGAGCGTGTGCCGTTGCGCATCGGCATTCATGTCGGAGAAGCGTTCGACGCGCCGGGCGGAGACCTGCTTGGCAAAGGCGTGAACGTCGCGGCGCGGCTGATGACGCTCGCCGCGCCAGGCGGCATTGTTGTTTCTAGCGACGTCAAACAGCAGCTGCCGCATGACGTCACCACGCGGCTACGCCGTCGCGGCATGGTTCGGCTCCGCAAGATGGCCGAGCGGGCTGAGATTTTTGAGCTTGGATCCCCTTGGCGTCGGCCACGGCCCAAGCCTTGGATGTTGGTTGCGGCAGGAGCGGGCGCAGTTGCGCTCATTGTTTTGGCTTGGGCAGGCGCCCAAGCGCTGCTGCAACCGCCGTCGCGCGCAGTCGCAGTGCTGCAGTTCAGAGCGTTCGATACGAGCCTGGAGGCTTTTTCCGCAGGGCTGGCCGACCGGCTGATCGGCGCCATGAGTTCGAACGATCTTCAGCCGATCCATACCACAGCGACCGCCGATGGAGATCGAATCGCCGCCGCAGCGGCGAAAGGCGCTGGATTCGTACTCGACGGAACGCTGCGGCCCGAGCGCGATGCGGTTCTCGTCAGTGCAAGACTGGTCGATACGCGGGGTGTCGCCATCTGGTCGAACGAGTATCGGCGCGCCGTGGCCGAACAGGATTACATGCAAGAGCAGGTCGCGTTTGACATAGCGCGCGTGTTGCGTTGTGCGCTCATTGGATCGGAGCAACGCGGAGATGTCGATTCCGCAACGCTCTCAGTGTTCATGCGGGCGTGTCAGGGCGTTGGGACAGGCTGGTCGCCAGAGGAGGCCTATCAAGCAGCACGCCAAGTCACCCAGCGCGCGCCGCGCTTCTCGCGCGGCTGGTCGATGCTCGGAACGATCGCGGCTGCGATGTCTTGGCAGTCCGGCGACGTGGGCGAGGCTTATGCGGCGGAGGCCCGCGCCGCCGCGGCCCGCGCTCGTCAGCTTGATCGCCGCAACGGGGAGAGCTTTCTCATCGAAGCGTCGCTATTTCCGCGGCCGGACCTGCGAACGCGGGAAGCCCTCATCACGCGAGCATTGGAATCTGATCCTGAGCTCGCTTCGGCATACGCCGCCCAAGCGTGGCTCTACGCGGAAGTTGGTCGGATGCGCGAGGCGCTGGTGGCATTGGAGCGCGCCGTCGCGATCGAACCGCTCAACGGCGATTACCAGTCGTCGCTCGTGCCGCTGCGCAATGGCGTCGGTGACCACATTGCTGCTCAAGAACAGACAGAGCGGATATATCGCGTTTGGCCTCAATCGCCCGATGCCTGGTGGAATCGCCTGATGAACGCCAGTTACATTGCCGATCCGGCCGAAGGCCTCCGCATGCTGGATAACATCGACGCAGCGCCGTCGGATGTCCGATCGATGCTGCCTCCGCCGGTGCTGACGCGCTGGCGCGCCTTCCTCGTGGCGAGGCAGTCGGGCGATCCTGCGAGAATGAGGCGCGCGGCGCTCGCTCTGCGCGAGCTCATTCCGGGCCGGTTCTCGCGATCGAGCGTGGGCGCGGCGCTGTCGCTCTCTGGCGACGTCGACTCCGCCCTGGAAATGGCGGCGGGCATCGTCACGTTCAACACCTCCGGCTTTTTCCTGCCGCCATGGCGGAATCTGCGTCGTGATCCACGTTTCATGACCCTGATCCGCGACACAGGGTTAATTCAATACTGGCGCGAGACCGGGCGCTGGCCTGATTTCTGCGCCGAGCGCGACCTGCCGTACGATTGCGAAGCAGAAGCTGCCCGTGCGCTGCCCCCGTGAGCGGGCGCCATTGATTTCGCCACTTGGCATATTCAGCCTTGCCATCGCGCCTCGACGGCGTGGTATGAATTTCCAAGGGGAGTATGGATGCGCGATTCGCGTCGCAGCCGGGCTGTGCGCTACGTGTTGGCCATGACGGCGGCCGTCTGCGCGGGCGCTGGAAGCGCGCTGGCGCAAGATGATCCGGGGGACGAAGAGGTCGAGATCATAGTTACCGGCACACGGATACCGCGTCCGGACCTATTTTCCGCCAGCCCCATCGCGTCGTTCGACGCCGAGGAAGTCGCCGCCCACGGCGCGGTGCAGCTCGAAGATTTCCTCAACACGCTGCCGCAGGTCAGCCCCGACCTCTCGCGTACGGGAAACAATCCCGGCGACGGTGTCGCGCGCGTCAACCTGCGCGGCCTGGGCGCCGATCGGACGCTCACGCTGTTGAATGGGCGCCGCCTTGCCCCGTCAGGCGTCGAGGGCGCTGCCGATTTGAACAGCCTGCCCACGGCCCTGATCGAGCGCATTGAAGTCGTCACCGGCGGCACGAGCGCGGTTTACGGGTCCGACGCCGTTGCAGGCGCGGTCAACTTCATCACCCGTACTGATTTTGAAGGCGCCGAACTCACGACCCAGTTCGACACCTATGGCGCAGGCGATGGCGACGTGTTCAGCGCCAGCGCCGCTTGGGGAGCTTTTGCCTTCAATCGGCGCGCGCACGTTTTGCTCTATCTGGATTATCTCCAGCGCGATCCGGTGCTGCAGGGCGATCGACCCTTCACGAGCGTCTCAATCAGCGATGACGCGACCGGCGCGTTGTTTCCTGGCGGTTCGACCACCAATCCGAACGGACTAATTGCACCCGCGGTGGTAGGGGGCGTGCTCATTCCTCCCAGCGCGTTCAATGCCGACGGTTCGCTTCGTCCCTTCAATCCCACACTCGATTTTTACAATTTCGCACCCGACAATTACCTGCAAATCCCGCTCGAGCGCTGGAGCGGTGGAGCACTCGCGCGCTGGGAGGTGACTGCTGATCTCGAAGCGTCTCTGGAGCTGATGTATTCGGCGCCGCGCTCGGCCAGGCAGCTCGCGGCATCGCCGTTCATGCAGTTTGTGGACGTGCCGATCGCGGCAGACTTTTTTCCGGCGGCCACGCAGACTCACCTCGAAACCTACTTCGATCCCGATAACGACGGCATCGCGCGCTTCCGTTTTGCACGGCGATTGAGCGATGTCGGGCCGCGCCAGAGCGTGTTCGAGCGCGACAATTATCGTGCCGTGACTGCGCTGCATGGCGCGTTGGGGGAGTGGGAGTGGGACGCAGCTTACACCTATGCCCGCAGCGATACATTCTCCCAGTTCAAGAACGACGCCTCGATCAGCCGCATTCGTCAAGGCATGCTGATCGATCCCAACACGAACCAGTGCCTCAATCCGAGCAACGGCTGCGTGCCGGTCAATTTGTTTGGCCCGGGAACACTTAGCGCGGAAGCGGCAGATTTCATACGCATTGACGACATCGTTGAGGAAACGGAGGTCGAGCAGCAGACCTTCAGCGCCTTTATTGGTGGCGACTCCCTTGCATTGCCGGCCGGCCCGCTTGGCGTATCGGCAGGCGTCGAATGGCGGCGCGTCTCGACAGCCTACATGCCGTCGGCGGCATTGGGGACCGGAGATGCTGCCGGTTTCATTCAATCGCCGGCGGTGGCCGGCGCTTTCGAAGTGAGAGAAGTGTTCGGTGAGATTCTGGCGCCGCTGCTAACCAATGCGCCGTTAGCGGAACGCCTCGAACTGGAAGCCGGCGCGCGTTTTACCGAACATTCGACCGCAGGTTCGCATTGGACGTGGAAGTACGGGCTGCAATGGCGCCCCGTCGAGGACGTGCGGCTGCGCGGCATGGTGCAACGTGCGGTGCGCGCGCCGAATGTGCGGGAATTGTTTGAAGCGCCGCGCATGGGCTTTGTTTTTGTCGACGAGTTCGTCGATCTCTGCTCGGCGCTCAACGATCCGGTGGGCAGCGGGTTTGCGGACGTATGCATCGCGCAGGGCATGGACGCCAGCCAACTCGGAATTTACAATCCAGTCGGCGGTTACGGCTTCGACGCGATCGCGAGCGGCAACCCAAATCTGCGTCCCGAAACGGCCGACACCCTCACTTTGGGCGCGGATTGGGAGTTCGACGGCCCATGGCGCTTACGGCTCTCGGCTGACTATTTCGAGATCGAATTGCGCGATGCGATCCTGTTCGCCGCGCCGATGGAGAGCTGCGGGGCCGCGTCCGATCCGACAGACCCAATCTGCCTGCTGATCGAACGCGATCCCAGCGGCTTTATCGTGTTTGCGCACAATACGCCGGTGAACTATTCGCGTGCGGTCGTGGAGGGGATCGATCTCGGCCTCAGCGCAGATTTTTCAGCGCCTGGCTGGCTTTCGCTTACGCCGGACGCCGCATTCACGGTGCAGGTGCACGCGACGCGTTACCTCCAGGCTGCCTCGGCCGTTTCGCCTTCCGCGCCCTTGTTCGATTGCGTCGGCTATTTTGGTTGCGGCAGTTACGATTTGCTCGGCGCGGTAACGCCGGAATGGTTGACGACATCGACGGTGCGCTACACGACGGGACCGTTCTCCGCCATGCTGCGCTGGCGTTATATCGGCCCGCTGGACAACGCCGACGCGGCCCAGGCGATCGCTGCAGGCGGCGTGCCGCCTACCATGGCGATCCCCGAAATCGACGCGGTCAATTACGTCGATCTCGCCTTCTCCTACGATGTCGGCGGACGTGCGACTCTGGCTGCCGGCGTCGACAACGTGTTCGAGGCCGACCCCCCGCTTTTGGGCAGCAACCAGGTTCAAGCCAACACCGATCCGGCACGCTACGATGTGTTCGGCCGCCGCTTCTTCGTGCGACTTTCCTATCGTCTCGATTAGCACGCCGCTGGCGCGACCGTTCAGGGCGCCGTAACGCGCGCCTCCAGCGCTTCGAGGCAAGCTTCTATCGTGTTCACATATGTCAGCGTTTCACTGAAGCTCGCCGGCGTCAGATTGGCCGCCACGGTGTGCTCCATAAGAGCAAAGAAGGGCGCCCAGAAATCGTCCTCAGACAGAAACACCATGGGCTTCCGGTGCAGACCGAGGCGTGCCCACGACAACGTCTCCACGGCTTCCTCCAGGGTCCCGATGCCGCCAGGCAGGGCGACGAAGGCGTCGCTTTCCTCGAACATGACGTGCTTGCGCTCGTGCATGGTGTCGACCATGCGGTGCGGCACAGCCGTGTAGGTGATCTCACGGCGCTCGAGAAAGCGCGGCATCACGCCGAGCACGTCACCGCCGGCTTCATGCGCGGCTTTGGCGCAGCGGCCCATCAGACCAACCGCGCCGCCGCCATAGACCATGCGCCAACCGCGGGCCGCGAGCGCCGCGCCGAAGCGCGCGGCCAAGTCCAGATACTCAGGCTTCGTCGTATTCGACGAGCCGCAATAGACGCACACCGATTTGAGCGCGCGGCGGGGAGTGCTGGAATCAGCCATGGGCATCGGCGTCCATGTTAGTCTGATGGCGTTGCGAGGGGAAAGCCGCATCCTTAAGTGGTCGTCTCAAGGAACTGGAAGAATGGCGCGCGGCGAAGGCAGGACAGTGTCGAAAGCGGAACCCTCCGCAGATCCTTCTCCGCCGGTGCTGCGCACGATTGGGCGGCTCATGGCGCTGATCGGCGGGCTTAGAGGACCCGGCGTGCGCCTGCGCCTCGCCGCGGCCTTTGTTCTGACGCTGCTTGGCAAGGTGCTCGCAGTGTTTTCTCCGCTGGTTCTGGCCGACGGCATCAACCGCTTATCCGCAGGGGACGCCGCGGGCGCTTTGCCGGCCTTTCTCGGTCTTGCCGGTTTTTGGGCTGCACTGCGCTTTGCCTCCACTGCGGGCCCACAGCTGCGCGACGCCATCTTCCAGCCCATCAGCGAAGAAGCCCAGCGCCGAGCCGGCACGCGCGTTTTTCGCCACGTGCACGCGCTCTCTGTGCGCTTCCATCAGTCGAAACGAACGGGCGGAGTTTATCGCACGATCGAGCGAGGCGTGCGCGCGATCGACTTTCTGCTGCGCTTTCTCGCCTTCAACATTGCACCGACCCTGATCGAGTTGCTGCTGGCGGCCGGTGTGCTTGGCTTCACCTACGGGTGGAGTTTCTCGCTGATCGCCGCGCTCACCGTCGTGATTTACGCCTGGATGACGTTCGGCGTGACGGAGTGGCGCTTGCGCCATCGCCGCGAGATGAACGAGGCCGACACCGAAGCGGCGGGCCGCGCCGTGGACTCGCTGATCAACTTCGAGACGGTGAAAAGCTTCGCGGCCGAGGCGCGCGAAAGCGATCGCTACGACATGGCGCTTGCCTCTTATGCGCGCGCGGCCGTGCGCTCCAATTCCTCGCTGGTGCTGCTCAACGTCCTTCAGGGCTTCCTCATGACAGCGGGCCTTCTTGCGATGGTGTTGGCCGCCGGGTTCGCCGTTGCGCGCGGCGGCATGGGACCCGGCGACATCACCGCCGTCATTCTCATCATGACCAACCTCTATGCGCCCTTGAACATCCTGGGCTTTGCCTACCGCGAGATCAAACAAACCTCGATCGACATGGAAAAGATGTTCGCCATGCTCGACGAGACGCCCGACGTCGCCGATGCGCCCCACGCAGTGAAGCTGGAAGCGCCGCGCGGCGAGGTGGTGTTCGAGAATGTCTCGTTCGCGCACGAGGGCAGGGATATGGGCCTCGACCGGGTTTCGTTCACCGCGCCGGCAGGCCAGACCACCGCCATTGTCGGCCCGTCGGGGGCCGGCAAATCGACGGTGCTCAAGCTGCTCTTCCGCTTCTACGATCCGCTCTCCGGCCGTGTGCGGATCGACGGCCAGGATCTGCGCGACGTCACGCAGGACAGCCTGCGCAGCGCGCTTGGCCTAGTGCCGCAGGACGTGGTCCTCTTCAATGATACGATCCGCTACAACATCGCGTATGGCCGCCCAGAGGCGACGCAACGCGAACTGGAAGACGCCGCCCGTCGCGCACAATTGCTGCACTTCATCGAAAGCCTGCCGCAGGGCTGGGACACGCGCGTCGGCGAACGCGGGCTGAAGTTGAGTGGCGGCGAGAAACAGCGCGTCGGCATCGCCCGCGTCGTGCTCAAGGACCCGGCAATTCTCATTCTCGATGAAGCGACTTCGTCGCTCGACAGCGTCACTGAGGCGGATGTGCAAGGCGCGCTGGAGGAGGCGAGCCGCGGCCGGACGACCCTCGTCGTCGCCCACCGCCTTTCCACGATCGCCAGCGCCGATCAAATCATTGTTCTCGACCAGGGCCGCGTGGTTGAGCGGGGCGCCCATGCTGCCTTGATCGCGCGCGACGGGCTTTATGCCGGACTTTGGAAGCGCCAGGCCGAAGAGCCGCCGCACGCAGTTGCGGCGGCGGAATAAACGTCGCCGCAGGAATTGGTTTCCCGGCTTGATCGGGCGCGTCGAAACGTGCTTGTGGCGCCATGCTCGAGACGCTTCAGCTCAAACGCACGCCCTTCCACGAGCGGACGGCGCGGCTCTCAGTGGCGCAGAATTGGCGCCGTTGGGCGGGTTACATGGTGGTTGGCTCCTACGACCTGTCGTTGGACCATGAATATTGGGCCATTCGCGACCGCGCGGCGCTGATCGATGTTTCGCCGCTGATGAAATACATGATCGAAGGCCCGGACGCCGCGCGCCTCCTGCACAAGGTGACGCCCCGGGACGTGCTCAAAATGAAAGAGGGCGTCGTCTCCTACACCGGTTGGTGCGACGAAGACGGCAAGCTGATCGACGACGGCACGATTGCGCGATTGGGTCGGCAGCTCTTTCGAATGACGTCGGCCGAGCCTTCGCTGCGCTGGTTGGCGATGAATGCTGTCGGCATGGATGTGAGTGTGACCGAGGTGACCGACCGGATTGCCGCCCTCAGCCTGCAGGGCCCCAAGTCGCGTGCAGTGCTCAATCGCATCTGCAAGGATCCGGTCGATCAGCTAAGATATTTCCGCGCCGCGGATAACGCGATCGGCAATACGCCGGTTAATATCTCACGCACGGGTTACACTGGCGATCTCGGCTATGAGATCTGGATCGACGCCGAACACGCGCTGCCGGTATGGGACGCGCTGATGCAAGCGGGCGAGGATTACGGAATCACGCCGTGCGGCATCCTGGCCATGGACATGGCGCGCGTAGAGGCAGGCTTGTTCATGGTCGACGTCGATTACACAGCCGCGACGCATGCGTGGATCGAGGGGCAGAAATCGTCGCCATTGGAAATGGGCCTGGATTGGGCGGTGAGCCTCGATAAGAAGGGATATTTCGTTGGCCGCCGTGCACTCGAACGCGAGAAGCGCGAAGGTTCTGCCTGGAGATTCGTCGGGCTCGACATCGCTTGGGAAGGCCTGGAGAGCCTGTTCGGCGCCGTTGGACTGCCGCCGCAAATTCCGCATATGGCCGTGCGCGCGAGTCTTCCGGTCTCTTTGGGCGGCAAGCAGATCGGCTACGCTTCGACCAGCACCTGGTCGCCGGTTCTCAAGAAGTATATCGCACTCGCGCACGTGCAGCGGCCGCACTACGCGCTGGGGACCGAAGTCACTGTTGAAGTGACAGTCGAGCACCAACGTCGTCAGGCGCCGGCGACAGTCGTAAAGCTGCCCTTCTACGATCCGGCCTGGAAGAAGAAATAGCCGTGCCCGCGAATATTTATGACGCGATCATCATAGGCGGCGGCCATAATGGCCTGATCGCGGGCGCCTACCTGGCGCGTGCGGGGAAGAAGGTGGTCATCCTTGAACGCCGGGATGTCGTCGGCGGGGCCGCTGTCACTGAAGAGATTTTTCCCGGCTATAAGTTCACCGAGTTCTCTTACGTCGTCAGTCTGTTGCGGCCGGAGATCGTTCGCGATCTCGATCTGCCGGCGCACGGACTCAAGATTCTGCCGCTGCCGTCAACGGTAACGCCGATGGACAACGGCGACTATCTCGCCTCGTGGCCCGATCCCGAACCGACGCGCCGCGAAATCTACCGCCACTCCCCGCGCGACGCAGAGGCCGCGGACGAGTATGGGCGGGTCATGGCGCGCGCGGCCAAGGCAATAAAGCCTGCGCTCTCGCTGGTGCCGCCCGACCCTTCCTCCATGTCGGTGCGCGACATGCTGGGGCTCCTAAAACTCGGGCGCTACGCGCAAGGCCTCAGCGAGAAAGAACTCTACAGGCTCGCCAAACTCATCACGCAATCCTCCGCCGACCTTCTGAGCGAATGGTTCGAGTTCGATCCGCTCAAAGGCACCAAGGCTGCAAGCGGGGTGATCGGCACGTTTCTAGGACCGCATTCGCCGGGCACGGCTTATGTGCTGCTGCACCATTATATGGGCGAGATCGACGGCGCGTTTCGCGCCTGGGGCTTTGCAAAGAACGGGACGGGCGGCGTTTCGGCCGCGATTGCGTCCTCGGCGCGGGCGCTAGGGGCGGAGATACGGACCGGCGCCTCGGTCGCCCAAGTGATCGTAAAGGGCGGTCGCGCCGCAGGCGTGGCGTTGGAAGACGGCGAGGAGCTGCGCGCGCGCGTGGTGATCTCGGCGGCCGATCCAAAACGCAGCTTTCTCTCTTTCGTTGAAAGCAAGCACTTTCCCGACGAGTTTGTCGAGCAGATCAAGAACTTCCGTGTGCGCGGATCCTCGGGAAAGGTGAACATCGCCCTTTCCGGTTTGCCGGAGTTTACCTGCCTGCCGGGCGAAAGCCCGCTGCATAGGGGCGCAATCTCGATCAG
Source organism: uncultured Terricaulis sp. (assembly GCA_964540785.1). GTDB lineage: Bacteria > Pseudomonadota > Alphaproteobacteria > Caulobacterales > Aquidulcibacteraceae > Vitreimonas. The sequence goes on along the minus strand of CAZIOD010000024.1, from coordinate 15,843 downwards.
CCCTTCCATCGACTACATCGAGCGGGCTTATGACGAAGCCAAGTACGGGCAGTTCTCCAAGCGCCCCTACATTGACATGATCATCCCCTCGATGATCGACCGCGACATGGCGCCGCCGGGACATCACGTCATGTCGTGCTTTGTACAATACGCCCCATACGACATCGAGGGCGGTTGGGACGACGCTAAGCGGGATGCATTTGGCGAAACGGTGATCGACACGATCGAACGTTATGCGCCGAACATCCGCAAGATCATCGTCGGCAAGCAGGTCATCACGCCGAAGGACATCGAACGCATCGCCGGCATCACCGGCGGGAATATTTTTCACGGCGAGCTCTTACTGCACCAACTCTTCTTCCTGCGTCCGGCGCCGCAATGGGCGGACTTCCGCACGCCCTTGCCTGGCTATTATTTCGGCGCGTCCGGGGCGCACCCGGGAGGGGGCGTTATGGGCGCGGCCGGCAAGCTGGCCGCACAGGAAGTGCTGAAGGATTGGCGCTGATGGCGGCCCCGGACGTCATCGTCATCGGCGCCGGCCTCAACGGACTGGTGGCCGCTAACTACTTGGCGAAGGCAGGCAAGCGCGTGCTGGTGCTGGAGCGCCGCGCGGTCCCTGGCGGTCAGGCGGCGACGGAGTCTTTCGGCGACGGTTTCCAGGTCGATCCGCTGCACAGCGGCGGCCAGTTGCGTCCCGACATCGTGCGTCACCTGGAGCTTGCACGCTACGGCCTGCCGGCCTCGGTCAGCGAGCCGCTCTTCTCCTTATTGCCAGACGGACGGCGCCTTCGCCTCACCGCCGACGCCGAGGACGCGACGTTGGCGTCCATCCGCGCCGTTTCACATAAAGACGCCGAGCGGTGGCCTGGATTCGTCGCCTTTATGCGCGAAGCTGCCGGCTTTCTGGATCTGGCCTATCGGACGCCGATGCCGCGACTGCCGCACGTCTCAATGCGCGAAGGGCTGCCTCTGGTGAAGCTGGGGCTGAAGCTGCGCGGACTCGGTCCGCGCGGCATGTTTCGCATCATCCGCGCGTTGCCGATGTCGGCCCTCGAATTGACGGAAGAGTGGTTCGAGTCTGAAGCTATGCGCGCGGCGATCTGCGCGCTCGCTGTTCACGGATCCTCGTTGGGCCCGATGTCGGCGGGTACGGGCCTCACCTTGATACACAATTGGCTGAACCGGAGCGGTCCAGGCCGCCAGCGTGTTGTAGGCGGGATCGGAGGGATTGTTGGTACCCTCGTGACGGCCCTCAAAGCGCGCGCCGGTCAGCTGCGTATTGCGGCGCCTGTGAAAACCGTGCGGATCGACGATCTGCGCGCGCACGGCGTCGAACTGGCGGATGGCGAGCGTATTGACGCACCTATTGTCGTATCCGCCGCAGATCCGCGCCACACGCTGCTTGATCTTGTCGGTGCGCCGGACCTCCCGCCCGAGTTTGTCTGGCAAACGCAGTCGATCAAGATGCGTGGTGCGGTCGCCAAGGTGCATCTGTTGACGGATGGCAGTCACGGGGTCCCGGAAGGGATGGCGGCGGTTGCACCGTCCGTCCGTGATCTGGAACGCGCTTATGACGCTGCGAAATACGGCGAGATGTCCGCTTCGCCTTATATTGAGATCGCTGCACACGATCGAGTCGTCTCGCTGCATGTGCAATACGCGCCATACAAATTGCGCGAGGGCGATTGGGGTGAACAGCGCGCGACGCTGGAGCGGATCGCAATCGAGACTGCCGGGAAAGCGTTTCCCCTACTTCAGGCCTCGATCCGCGAGGTGAGGTCATTGACGCCGCTCGATCTCGAAAAGACCTATGGCCTCACCGAAGGCGACCTCAATCATGGGCAGCTCACCCTGGACCAGAGTTTCTTCATGCGTCCCATGCCTGGCTGGTCGACTTACAAAACGCCCATCGACAATCTTTATCTTTGCGGCAATGGGGTGCATGGCGGCGGCGGCCTCAGCGGCGCCGCCGGCCGCAATGCGGCGGCAGCGATTCTCAGGGGATAGGATGACTTCTGGTCAGAGCGTCCGCACCATCTCGCGATAGAGCGGAAACTTGTCCGGATAGAAGCCGGAGCTCAGCTTCGTTCTGCCGTCTTCCGTTTTCAGCTGCTCGCGCAGACCATCAATGAAATCGTCCCATGTCGGCGACTTGTTGATCACGTCGTTGAAGGTTTTCACTTCCGGCCAGAGCAATGACGGGACCTGTTTTGGCGACAGACATCCCTTGCGGCTGCCCCCATAGACGAACTTCATGGCGAACGCGTGCTTCGGCTCTTCGACGTTGGTCTTGTGATAGAGCTTGGGGTTGATCAGCAGGATGTCCCCCACATTGATTTCCGGCGTCGCCATCTGATTGGCTTCGATATCGCGAAGCGACCGGGCTTGGGTCTTGCCTGTGCGATAATTGCGAAAGGTGGCTTCGTCGCCTTCGATGGAAACGCTGTGATAATAATTGTCGTTGTCGACATTAACGTCGGGAATGAAGCCAAGGGGATTGGTGATTTGTCTTGGCGACAACAGAATCCAGGCGTTCACCGCGAATTCGAAAGTGAAGAGCTCGGTATCCATGTGCCAGCCGGTGCGGAACGACTTGTCGGTGTAGATGTAGAAGTCGTTGAGATAATAAATCGGCTCCTCCAGCTGATGCCGGATGGCCTCTTCGATCTTCCGATATGTCGGGTGCTCGCGATGATCGATCAGCGCAAAGCAGGGGATGCCGTCGCCTTCCAATCGCGTCTTGCAGGCTTCGCGCAGGAAAACGATGTCCTCGTCGGTGAGCGCACTTCTCAGCACGACAAAAGGCTGAGCCAGTTCTGGCATGTCCGCCCCCGCCCTCTTAGGAGATCTGCGGTATCACGAGCCTATAGGCGGCTCAAGCGAACGCGCCTGGCACGTGCGCCGTTCACCCTATCGCGGTTCGGTGGTTCGCAGGTAGGCGATGAGGTTCCGGGCCTCATCGCGGGACAGGTGCGGCGGCGGCATTGTGGAGCCGGGGTAGGGCGATGGTTCGGCCGTGAGGAGCGCGGTTAGGCGTTGCGGGGTCCACGCGCCGGGCGCGTCGCGCAGGGCAGGGGAGTAGGAAAAAGCCGTGGCGGCGATATCGCGGCCGACCACGCCGTTAAGCGGAGGGCCGACGCTCGGCTGGCCAGTGACGCTGTGACAGGCTTGGCAATTGCCCGCGAACAGCCGCCGTCCATCCTCCACTGGCGTTAATGAACTTCGCCCCCGCACGTCGGTGATGGCGAAGCCGTCATCGGCGCCGCCATCTCGCACGGCACGAATGAGCACGAGATTGCCGGTGTCGGTCAGGATCGCGATCTCGCCATTCGGGCGATTGATGATGTCGCGCAGCCGCTCGCCCATAGGCAGAGGCTCGGCATACATGATGCGGTCCCCATCGAGGCGCGCTGCATAAAGCGCGCGACCGCGTAGGGCGGTTACGAGCAGCGTCCGGTCCCAGAACGGGAATTCCTCGGTCGATGGCTCGATCAGTTGCGAAATGCCGATAGCCGGGACGAACACGTAGGCCGGGCGATCATAGCCCTCATGGCCGCCGCGCGTGGTGTTGAGCGGCCAGTTTTCGCGAAGCGGCACGTACATCATGCCATAGGTGACGTTCGGCCAGCCGTAGTTTCCGTCGCGGGCGATCAGGTTGATTTCATCGCCGCCGTAAGGGCCATGCTCGGTCTCCCAGACGCGCCCGTTGGCGTCGACCATCAGGCCCTGAGGATTGCGAAAGCCCGTTGCGAAATGACGCGCATTGCCATTGTCGAGATCGATCTCGACAATCTTGCCAAGATCCCATTGTGGGTTCTGCGGGCCGTTCGGCGCTTCGGCGAGGCCCGGATACATCACCCCGTCAAACTCAAGATCTCCGGTTGAGAACAGCAATGTGTGTTCGTCCCGCAGCGCCAGCCGCCCGCCGCTCTGAATTCCCACGAACGCCGAGGCAAACTGTGAAACGGCGGTGCGCGGAGGCACGCAGGGGCGGGTCGCGTAAATGTCCTCCCATCCCGTTTTGGGGATCAGCGCGGTCTCGGTCGCCTCCACATGCAGTCGGCTGACGGCGATGTCGAAGCAGCGTGCGGCGCCGTTGTAGCGGTCGTAACTCGCATAGAGATCGAACTCATGAGCGCCCGTGGGCAGGGCCAGCAGATCGAGCGCTCGGAAGTGGGTGAGGTCCATGTTTGGAATCTGCGCTGCACGAACTTCCTCGGTGTGCATGGGCAGATCGAAATCGAGATCACGCAGGGTGTGGTCCGGCGAGAGCATCGAAAAGTGTCCGGCTTGCGTCAGAAAGATCAGGTGCCCGTCCATCTCTTCGAGCGCCGCCATCGCGACCGCGTCACGGTCGGCAACCGAGAGCGTAAGCTTTTCGAAATTGCCGAGTTGAGTTTCGTAGAGCTGCCAATGGGAATCGTCGGAAGCAGCCATCGCGCCCGCCAGAACGGTGCGCACTGTGTGAAATAGTCCGATCTTTGCGGCGGCATAACCCGCAAGGGCCCCGCCTAGCCCCATCGCAATGGCGAACAGCGCTGGCCCTAGAACGAAGCGCCGCGACCCAAGCCAAGCCGCCGGCGACGTGATGCGTTCGCGCAGTCCGCGCGATTTCGTGGTTTCCGTATTCACCTACTCGCCCCCAAGCGACCGGCGCCACTCTAGCATCCCGTGACGGACAGGAAAATTCCGTTCCTCGGGTCGCGGCAACTCTGGTGCAGCCCCAGTGTCGACCGGCTGCGGATTAATCAATCGGCGCCGCGGCGACGCCTCTGGGGGGCGCGCGATTGCGGGCGGGACGGGGTGGTTGTATCGGCATTGCGTACCCACGAGGGCGGGCGCCATGGCAGACGCGAGTACGACGACAGGCCCGGTGGCCGAAACCCAGGTGCGGGTGGTCAATTCGTACAACGAATGGGACCCGCTCGAGGAAATTATCGTCGGCGTCCTGGACGGCGCGGCCATCCTGCCCTGGGAGATCGGGCTCGATGCCGT
>CAZIOD010000024.1:0-10748 GCA_964540785.1 uncultured Terricaulis sp. | reverse complement strand
CAGCTCTCGCACGTAACGAACCGCTTCGGCGTCGAATGGCTGCAGCGCCATTTCGGCGACGAGTATCGCTTCCATGTGGTGGAGTTCGAAGACGACCGGGCGCTGCACATCGACGCGACCTTCGTGCCGCTGCGGCCCGGCCTGATCATGACCAACCCGGACCGGCCGTTGAAATATACGCCGGATATCCTGAAGACAGGCGGCTGGGATTTGGTGGAGGCGCCCCGTTCAACTTTTCCGAAGGACGATCCGGGGTATCAATCGTTCCTGTGGCTGTCGATGAACGTTTTGTCGCTGGATGAAAAGCGCGTCGTCGTCGAGGAGGAAGAAGCGCCCCTGATCGAAGCGATGAAGAGCTGGGGCTTGGACCCAATTCCGCTGCCCTTCCGCGAGAACTATCGCTTTGGCGGCAGCTTCCACTGCGCAACCGTGGATATCCGCCGCCGCGGCGGACTGCAAAGCTACTTCTAAGCGACGGTGCAGGGTACGGCGCGGGACTCTAGATCAGGTTTTTCGGCGCGGGTGCGCTTGGCCCAGGCGATAAGTTCGCGCCGGGGCCATATCAGCATGTAGGAGCGGGGTTGGTACTTGCCTGCCTCGTACATGGCCTTGCGATGAGGCGAATGCGCCAGAGAATCCGTGAGCAAATACGGATTGTGTCCTTCCAAGAGCATAAAGCGTGCGCCGCCGGACTCCGGGATGGCTCGGATGAATGCGAGTTCCGGCGATACCTGCTTCAACTGCGGGTCGGACCACCAGCTGGGCACGGCAATGGCGCGGACCTCAGGATTGGCGGCCATCATGTCGGCGATGCGCAAGCAGCAGCGCTCGTACTCTTCCGGCGAAAAATATCGGATGTATCGTCGATCCCAATGCGGCTCGTACATCGGGTGCAGCGGCCCGAGCAGCAGAGTACGGAAAGCTGTGACAAAGCGGAAAAAGCTGACAACGCCGCCTTTCAGCATTTCCTTGCGCGCGATGCAGACATTGGTGTCGTAAAGTTCGAAGCCGTTGGGAATGACCTTGAGCCGGGCGATCGCCAGATCGCGACGGAAGAGGTGATTGTCGCGCACATAATAGCCGGGCCTCGCCCGCTCCAGTCCTTTCAGAATTCGCTCCAAATCCTCCCGAACATAGGGCTGCACGGAAGGCACAATCACGTGCTTGTTGTAGGCTTCGGCATTCTCAATCAGGTGAGCGAGCAAGAGCCGGTTATAGATTTCAACAACGGGCGACGGGTACGCCTGATGCATCTCCTTCGTCGTGGCCAGCGCCTGTTCAGTGAATTCGAAGAAGCGGTGAGGGCGGCCGTGGTGCTGCAACTCGTCAAGGTATGGTTGCAGGGGAAAGCGTGAAAGATAATCCGGAGCGATTGCCGCAAGCTCGGTTTCAGCGGCCCGTCGCAACGCAGTGGCTCGAGCCATGCGCTCTGCGCCGAGTCTGAAAGTGTGTGAGCCGCTGCGTGAAACGTCCTGCGTGTCCATTGATCAGCTGCCGTAATCCATCCGATCGTGTTATCTTCGATCCGCGCAGCGCTTGTAAATGGTTAAAGCTTGCGCCCTGGATCCGCTGGCTCAAGCATCGGGCGAGTCCCGTTCAGCACATCGCACTCCTGAGGTACAAGTCGAGACGCCCATCCATCCAGGAGCGTCTTTCAAATGAACTTCACCAAGGCGCCGCTTGCATTCGGCGATGTTCAAGTCGCCGTCGGCGTCGAGCCTTTGCAGAAGGGCGACATGTTCATATGGCCGAGCGTGGGAGAGTACCAGGTTTACGATGTCGTCCTTTACTACATCATGACCCACGACGTGCTCCGCAACACTCGTTACCTCGAAGCAGTCAAGGCGGCTGTCCCTGGCAAGATCGCACTGGACATCGGCACGGGCGCACATCTCAATTGGGCGCGCGCCTGCATCGAAGCCGGCGCCCGTAAGGTCTACGCCATCGAAGAAATGGCCGACAGTTACGCCGCTGCGTGCAAGCTCGCGAAGAAATTGAACATAGAGGACAAGCTGACGCTGATCCACGGGTCCGCCACTACGGTGGAATTACCGGAGCGGGTCGATGTCTGCGTGTCGGAAATTATCGGTTGCATCGGCACGAGCGAGGGCGTCATGAGCGTGCTGCGCGATGCTCAACGCCGCTTCCTCAAGCCGAGCGGCACAATGATTCCGTCGCGCTGCGCCACGCACCTGGCAGCGGTTGAGCTGCCCCCCGCCTTTCATGCCGCGCCGAACTTCGACAAGCGTTTCCTGCGTTATATCGATGGGATCTTCGCCAATGTCGGCCATCCGTTCGATCTGCGGGTCTGCATTGAGAATCTGCCGCTCTCATGCATCCTCTCGAGCGCCGATACATTCGAAGACATAGGCTTTGCGGCCGAGATCCCAGATCGCAGCCACCGCGACGCGAGGTTGAAGATCACGCGCGCGGGCCGGATCGATGGGTTAGCGCTTTGGATTGAACTTACCTGCATGGATGGGCAGGCGCCGATCAACAGCCTCACCGACAAGACACACTGGAAGCCAGTCTTTTTTCCTGTCTTTTACCCGGGCTTAGAAGTGGCGCCGGGCGACGAGTTGGTGATGAGCTGCGAGGTGCGCCCGTCGGACAATGGCGTGTTGCCTGATTATACGATCCGCGGCGAGCTTCGCCGATCCGGCGTGGTGCAACCCTTCGCCTACGCAGCCCCTCATCACGGCGGCCCATTCCGGGACAATCTGTTCTACGAGCGCCTGTTCCCTAAGACGCCGGCGCTAAATGAGGCGCGGTAACACCGAGTTTGCCCTCGATGAAGCGGGTGAGCGCGCCGAGCGTGGCGAAGGTGTCGGCGTCCAGCTCGTCGTCGGCGAACACGATGGCGAACTCTTCCTCGAGCGCCAGCAACACCGTAACTACCGCGATGGAGGTGAGTTCGGGCAGGCTGCCGAGCAGGGCGGTGTCCTCGCCCCATTCGGCGCTGCGGCCATCGAGCGCCAACGCCTCGTCCAAAATCGCCTTAACCTTGTCACCGATATTCATTGCGGCCCCGCTCGTTCTCAAGCCGCGAAGCTATGCAAGAAACGACGCGTCCCTGTAAATGCAAATATTCGGCGAGGGGAACGCCTCGATTGCGCACGCGATTGAACGCGAACGCGCGCCGCGTCATAGAGTGGGCGCTGCATGCGTGGCGCTGTGAGTAAACATGGGCGGGCTTGTTCACCATCTTCTGCAGAACAGCGCGGCGGCATTCGCTGAACGGACCGCGCTGGTCTGCGCCAAGCGATCGCTCAGCTACGGCGAGATGGCGGCATGCGTGGACGGTTTCACCAGCCAGCTCCTGGCGGCCGGCGTCGGCCGCGGCGAGCGGGTGGCGGTTTATGCCGAAAAAAGGTTCGAGGTGGTCGCATCGATGTTCGCCGCTTCCCAGGCGGGCGCGGTGTTCGTTCCGGTGAACCCCGCCCTGAAGGCGGAACAGGTCGTCCATATCCTCAACGACTGCAATGTGCGCATTCTGGTGACGACGGTCGACCGGCTGGCGGCGCTGCGCGAGACCTTGCCCGCGTGTCCGGACCTTGAGACGGTTTTCGTCATTGGCGGCGACCATGTCGATCTGGAGCGCGTCCAAGCGGCCCCTTGGAGCGATACGCCTGCGCCCGGGGCGCCCGCGCCGCACCGCGCGATCGACGCCGATATCGCCGCCATCCTCTACACGTCCGGCAGCACAGGCAAACCGAAGGGGGTGGTTCTTTCCCACCGCAACATCGTGGCCGGCGCCGAGAGCGTCGCGGAATACCTCGAGCTCACGCCTGAGGACCGCACGCTCTGCGTGCCGCCGCTGTCCTTTGACTACGGTATGAACCAGGTCATGACAGCGTTTCTGACGGGCGCGACAGCGGTGCTCTTCAACCTGCTATTCGCCAAGGACGTCGTGAGCGCGGTGGCCAAGCATCGCATCACCGGCCTGCCGTGCGTGGCCCCGCTGTGGATTCAGCTGGCGGAATTCGACTGGCCGGCGAGCGTCCAGGAGCACCTGCGCTATTTCACCAATACCGGCGGGGCGATGCCGCGCGAGACGCTGGCGCGCTTGCGCAAAGCGTTGCCGGCGACCAAGCCCTACTTGATGTACGGACTGACCGAGGCGTTCCGCTCGACCTATTTGCCGCCGACCGAAGCGGACCGGCGTCCTGACTCGATCGGCAAAGCGATTCCGAACGCCGAGATCATGGTGGTGCGCCCCGACGGCACGCCCTGCGCTCCGAATGAAGAGGGCGAGCTGGTGCATCGCGGGGTTCATGTCTCGCTCGGTTATTGGAACGATCCTGAAAAGACCGCCGAGCGCTTCAAGCCGGCGCCGGGGCAGCCGGGCGGCCTTGTCAATCCGGAATTGGCGGTGTGGTCGGGCGACACGGTGAAGACGGACGAGGAGGGATACATCTATTTCGTCGGCCGGCGCGACGAGATGATCAAGACCAGCGGCTATCGTGTGAGCCCCACGGAAATCGAGGACGTTCTGTATTCCACCGGCCTTATCGGCGAAGCAGCGGCGTTCGGCGTGAAGCATCCGCGCCTCGGCGACGCAATCGTCGTGGTAGCGACCCCGGCAGACGGGGCGGGCGAGCTGGAGAAAGCGTTGCGCGTTGAATGTCAGAAGCGCCTCCCGCCTTACATGGCGCCGGCGCATATAGAAATCGTCTCGGCGCCGTTGCCGCGCAACCCGAACGGCAAGATCGACCGCAAGGCGCTCGCTACGGCGCGCGCGGGTTTGTTCAAGCCATGAGCCACGCCCCGCCGCTCTTCCCCGTCGAGGGCGACGACATATTGGTCGGCGGCATGCCGGTCCGGCTGCTCGCAGACAAAGTGGGATCGACGCCATTTTACGCCTACGACCGCGCGCTGATGAGTGCGCGGGTGACGGAGGTGCGCACCGCGCTGCCGAAAGATGTGCGCCTGCATTATGCGATGAAGTGCAACCCGATGCCGGACGTGGTGGCGCATTTCACGCCGATGGTCGACGGGATCGACGTCGCTTCAGCGAACGAGATGGACGTGGCGCTGCGCGCGGGGGCCAATCATGTGAGCTTTGCCGGACCCGGCAAGAGCGATGACGACATTCGCCGCGCGGTCGAGGCTGGCATCGTACTGAACGCCGAAAGCGAGCGCGAACTGCGTTCTGCGGCTAAGGCAGGCGAAACGCTTGGCAAGTCGCCGCGGATTGCGCTGCGCGTTAACCCCTCCTTTGAACTCAAATCCTCGGGCATGAAAATGGGCGGCGTGCCGTCGCAATTCGGCGTCGACGCCGAACGCGCACCGGATGTGTTGAAGGAGATCGAGGCGAGCGGGGTCTCATTCGAGGGCTTTCATATCTTCGCAGGCTCACAGAACCTGCGGGCCGACTCTCTGATCGAAACACAAGCCAAGACGCTGGCGCTGGTTGTCGAATTGGCGGAAGCGACAGCGATGCCGGTTAAGCTCGCCAACATCGGCGGCGGCTTTGGCATCCCATACGCGCCTGGCGACAAGCGGCTCGACATCGCGCCCATCGGTGAAGCGCTCGAGCGTGCAATGGAAGACTTCCGCGCGCGCATGCCCGACACGGAAGTCGCCATCGAACTCGGTCGTTACCTTGCCGGCGAAGCGGGCGTTTATGTGTGCCGAATTGTCGACAAAAAAGTTTCGCGAGGCCGCACCTTCCTGATCACGGATGGCGGCATGCACCATCACCTCGCGGCCAGCGGCAATTTCGGACAAGTCTTTCACCGCAATTACCCGGTCGTGGCGCCCGCGCGCATGGCGTCGACGGCCTTGGAAACGGTGCATGTCGTCGGCCCGCTCTGCACGCCGCTGGACCTGCTCGGAAGCGCCGTCGATCTGCCCAAGCTCGAGGTCGGCGATCTGGTCGCGGTGCTTCAGTCCGGCGCCTACGGTTTGACGGCGAGCCCCACCGCCTTCCTAAGCCACCCCCGGCCAGCGGAAATACTGGTCTGAACGGGGTGTGAGGAGCGCTCCACCGACTTGAGGCGCTCTCATATTGCTTTTCGATAAAAAACTTGACCTCGCCCGCCGACTTATTGAGTATCGATAAAAATGGTTCGGGCGCGCGGCGCTGCCCAGGCGAATAGGGTCTGTCATGCTGCAGATTGAGAATCTCACTCACCGGTACCCCAACGGGGTCGTCGCGCTCAATGACGTGTCGCTTTCGATCGGGACGGGGATGTTCGGCCTGCTTGGGCCGAACGGTGCGGGCAAGTCCACGCTTATGCGCGTAGTGGCGACGTTGCAGACGCCAACGTCCGGCAACGTCCGCTTCGGCGACATCGACGTGATCCGTCAGCCCGACCGGCTGCGTCAGATACTCGGATATCTGCCACAGGATTTCGGCGTCTATCCGCGCGTCAGCGCCGAAGCGATGCTCGACCATCTGGCGGTGCTGAAGGGCATCGCGAACGGCAAAGAGCGCCGTGAAACGGTGCAAGCGCTGTTGAACCAGGTGAACCTGTGGAAAGTGCGCAAGAAGGCGCTCGCCGGTTTCTCCGGCGGGATGCGTCAGCGCTTTGGCATTGCCCAGGCGCTGCTCGGCCAGCCGAAGCTCGTGATCGTCGATGAACCAACAGCCGGCCTCGATCCCGAAGAGCGCAACAGATTTCTCAATTTGCTCGCAGCGATCGGCGAGGAAGTGGTGGTCATTCTCTCCACGCACATCGTTGAGGACGTCGCCCAACTCTGCCGGCACATGGCCATTCTCGCCGGCGGCAAGGTGGTGCGGCAGGGCGCGCCCGAAGAGCTGCGACGCGAAATGCAGGGCAAGGTATGGCGTGCAGTGATCGCGCGCGAAGCGCTGGAGGACGCGCGTCAGCAGCACAGTGTCATTTCCGAGCGCCTGGTCGGCGGCCGCACTGTGATTCACGTGCTTTCGAGCGCGCAGCCGGGGCCAGACTTTGCGGCTGTCGAAGGCGGCCTGGAGGACGTCTATTTCTCGACGCTCGCAACCGCGCGCGCAGCCTGATCGCGGAGCGGCTTTATTATGTTTCTTGACGTCGCTTCCTTCGAGCTGCGCTATCAGCTTAAGAACCCGGTCCTGTGGATCACATTCATTCTGTTCTTTCTGCTGACCTTTCTCGCCGTCGTGGTCCCGCAGGTTCAGATCGGTTCGGTCGGCAACGCGCACATCAACGGTCCGTTCGCGATCACGCAAACGACCGGCATAATGGCGATCTTCGCGCAGTTTGCCGTGGTGGCGTTCGTGGCGGGCATTGTAATCCGCGACGCGGAGACGGGATTTGGCCCGATTGTTCACACCACCCGGGTCCGCAAGTTCGACTATTTGTTCGGCCGTTTCACCGGCGCCTTCGTCGCGTGCGTCATCGTGCTGGCGTCCGTCCCGCTGGGGATGATCGTGGGCTCCTTCATGCCCTGGCTGGACTCCGAGCGGCTGGGTCCCTTCGTGCCGTGGCACTACGCGTACGCCTTTGCGGTTGCAGGCGCTCCTACTTTGTTCTTGTGCGCTTCGCTCTTCTTTGCGCTGGCCACGGCGACACGCTCGATGATGGGGAGCTATATCGGCCTTATCGTCTTTCTCGTGCTCTACTTCGTGCTGAGCGCGATATTCAATCGGCCGCAATACGAAGACATCACGGCGCTGCTCGAACCCTACGGCCTCGGGGCGCTCTTTCAGGAGACTCGCTACTGGACCGCCGCCGACCGCAACACGCTGGTGATCCCCTTGAGCGAGACCTACCTCGCCAACCGCGCCATCTGGTTCGGGGTGTCGCTGCTCGCGCTCGCCATGGCCTATTTCATGTTCAGCTTTTCCGCGCGCGGTTCGAAAAAGAAGCGCGCCATGCGGGAGGAAGACAGCGACTCGGCGCCGCTGCATGTAGAAGCCGCAGCGCGTCAGACCTTCGGCGGCGGGGCGAGTTGGATGCAGGTCTGGGCGCGCGCGCGCTTCGAGACGGGTTATGTTCTGTCGAGCCCAGCCTTCTTCGTCCTTCTCGCTCTTGGCCTGTTCAATGCGGGAGGCGCGCTTTGGTTCGCTGATGAAGTAACCGGCAACCTGACCATCTATCCGGTCACCATGGTGATGGCGCAGGTGCTCGCCGGTGCGTTCACATTGTTTCCGCTGATCATAGCGACCTATTACGCGGGAGAGCTGGTTTGGCGTGACCGCGAGAAGCGTCTGCACGAGATCGTCGATTCCACGCCGGCGTCGGATTGGACGTTCGTGGCGCCGAAAGTGCTGGCGATCACCATCGTTCTCGCGGCAACCATCGCCGTTTCCGTGTTGGCCGGCGTGCTTGTGCAGCTCGCAAAGGGTTACACGGCGATAGAATTGACTGACTACTTGTACTGGTACGCGTTGCCGTCTCTAGTCTTCTGTTTCTGCATCGCGGCGCTAGCCGTGTTCTTCCAGGCCGTGTCGCCGCACAAATTCGTCGGCTGGGGCCTGATGCTGCTTTATCTGATCGCGACGCTTGTGCTGGGCCAACTCGGCTTCGATCACAACCTCTATCTGTACGCAACGTCGCCCGACATGCCGTTGTCGGAGATGAACGAGAACGGCCACTACTGGATAGGCGTCGCGTGGTTCCAAGCCTATTGGGCGGTATTTGCCCTGTTCCTGGTCGTATTGGCCTATTCGTTGTGGCGACGCGGCGCGGATACCCGGCTGTTGCCGCGCCTTCGTGCTTTACCGCGTCGCTTGTCCGGGACAGCAGGCGTGCTCGCGGCAACGCTGCTGGTCCTGTTCGCGGGACTCGGCGGCTGGATCTTCTACAACACCAACATCCTCAACGATTATCGTTCAAACGTGGCCGGTGAGCGCTGGCTAGCGGACATGGAGCGCGCCCTGCTGCAGTACGAGGACGCGCCCCAGCCGACGATTAGCGATGTAACCTTGAACGTAGAGCTCTATCCGCGTCGTCAACTCGCGATTGCGACGGGCGCCTATGCAATAGAGAATCGTACGGGCGCTGCACTCACCGAAGTTCATTTGCTATGGCCGGAGGACCTCGAAATTGAGCGCGTCGAGATCGAAGGCGCCCGGCTCGCCGATGACTTCGCCACGCATAGGCCCGCGTTCCCGTACCAGATCTGGCGGCTCGATAGACCGATGCAACCGGGCGAGCGCCGTCAGGTCAGCTTCACCACCCGCAATGAACGCCGGGGCTTCCGGGTCAACAACGTGCTGACGCCGATCAACCGTAACGGCACGTTCGTGAATGACCGCGCGCTTGCGCCCGTGCTCGGGTTCGACCGCCGCATCCTCCTGCAGGACCGCAATGTGCGTGCGCGCAACGGCTTGCCTCGCGAACTGCGCATGGCGCGCTTAGAAGACGACAGCGCCCGCGCGTATCACTACCTGCGTCACGATTCCGGTTGGGTGAACGCCGACATCACGGTGTCTACCGACGCCGATCAGATCCCCATCGCGCCTGGTTACGTCGTCTCGGACGAAACCGCCAACGGCCGGCGCACCACGCGATTCCGCACTGACGCGCCTATCCTGCACTTCTTTTCCATCCAGTCTGCAGCTTATGAAGTCGCGCGGGATCGCTGGAACGATGTCGCCCTCGCCATCTATCACGATCGACGGCACGCCTATAACATCGAGCGCATGTTCCGCGCGATGAAGGTGTCGTTTGATGTGTTTACGCGCGAATTCTCGCCGTTCCAGTTCCGGCAGATGCGCATCCTGGAGTTTCCAGCCTACGCGACCTTCGCCCAATCCTTCGCCAACACGGTCCCGTACTCTGAAGGTCTGGGCTTCATCGCCAAATTTGACGATGCGCAGGCGGCCAGGGAGACCGATCGGATCGATTACGTCACTTACGTAACAGCGCACGAAGTAGCCCATCAATGGTGGGCGCACCAGCTCATCGGCGCCGATATGCAGGGTTCGACCATGCTCTCGGAGACGTTTGCGTCTTACTCTGCGTTGTTGGTGATGGAAGAAATCTACGGGCCCGACCAGGTGCGTCGCTTCCTGCGCTATGAGCTCGACAATTACCTGCGCTCGCGCGGCGGCGAGGTGGTCGAGGAGCTTCCTCTCATGCGCGTGGAGAACCAGGGTTACATCCATTATCGCAAGGGCGGAGTGGTCATGTATTTCCTGCGCAATGAGGTCGGTGAAAGAGCGGTCAACCGCGCGCTACAGCGGCTTCTGGAGGAGTTTGGCTTCCAGGGCGCGCCATATCCGCGCTCACTCGATTTCGTCCGCATTTTGCGCGAAGAAGTGGGCGACAACCCGGCCCATCAGGCGCTGATTACCGATCTGTTCGAGCGCATCACGCTCTACGATGCGCGCGTCGTCTCGGCATCCGCGACGCAACGTGCAGACGGGCGTTGGGAGGTCACGATGAATGTGGAGGCGCGCAAGCTCTACGCTGACGGGGAAGGACACGAGACTGAAGCGCCGCTGGCCGAAGACTTCGAGGTTGGCGTCTTTGCCGCCGAACCGGGCGAAGGAGCCTTCTCCTCAGAAGACGTCATCGTGTTCGAGCGGCGTCCTATCGAAACCGGCCGTCAGACCCTGACGTTTGTTGTTGACCGCGAGCCGCGCTTTGTCGGCGTCGACCCCTACAACAAGCGGATTGACCGTAATTCTGACGACAACTTGATGGCTGTGACGCGCTGAGGCGACGGTGGAAAAAACGAAACCCCGCAGGCAGCGGCCGGCGGGGCGGAGGATCAAACACCAGAAAACGAGGAAAGGAGACTGGCTCCTCGGGTAGGATTCGAACCTACGACCAACCGGTTAACAGCCGGTTGCT
>CAZIOD010000023.1:0-30425 GCA_964540785.1 uncultured Terricaulis sp. | reverse complement strand
GCCAGATGTGGCTCCAGCTGCACGTGGAGCGGCTGAAGCAGGGGATTTGACGCTTGTCCGGCCGCGAACTTGGTGCTACTTAGTCATACCATGACCGTGAAGACCTCTATCTCGCTGACGGACGCCCAAGAGGCTTATGCGCGCAAGCTGGTGGAGGAGGGGCGCTACTCCAGCTTGAGCGCCGTCCTGCAGCAGGGGCTTGAGCTGTTGCGGCTCGAAACCGAGGCAAAAGAAGCGGAGATCGCCGCGTTGCGCGCACTGCTGGAAGAGCGCGCCAACGGCGAATTCATCTCGATGGAAGAAGGCAGGAAGCAGACCGAACGGATGATCGCTGAGTTCACCGAACGAGATCTGCTTGATGACGACCCCGTATCGAATTGAGCGCGCGCGCGACGCTACACGAGACTTGCGTGAGATTCTCCGCTTTTTGATCCGAAGTCATCGTGGCTTCGGCGAGCGCTTCGCTGACGCCAAGACCAAAGCGGCTAAGCGTGTTACCCAAATCGAAGATGCAATCGATGCACTGGGCGAATTGCCACACCGAGGCACGCTAGTGCCCCACCTGCTGCCCGGCTTGCGTCGCATCACGCAAAAGCGCGCGATTCTCTACTTCACGGTCGACGACGAGGCGCGCTTGGTGCGCGTGTTGGCTGTGTTCTTCGGCGGTCAGGATCATCAGCGCGAAATGCTCAAGCGGCTGGGCCGGCTCAAGTAGCGCGCGAGCGCCACGCGTCGGCGAGTCTTCTGAAGCCGCCTTGATCGATCTCTTCCGCCCGCGCCGTCGGGTCGAGGCCCGCTTCAACCAACAGCGCTTCCGTATCTGGCGTCAGCGGGCGTAGCGCGCTCCGCAGCATTTTGCGGCGCTGGCCGAAGGCGGCTGCGGTGACGCGCTCCAGCGCGTCGAGATGCGGATAGGGATCGGCGCGGTCGCGCAGCGTGACGACCGCAGAAGCTATTTTCGGCGGCGGCGTGAACGCGCGCGCCGGCACGGTGAATTCCAGGCGCGTCTCGCAGCGCGCTTGGGCGAGCACAGCGAGACGCCCGTACGCCTCGCCGCCGGGTTTGGCGACGATGCGCTGCGCCACCTCTTTCTGGAACATCAGCGTCATGTCTCCGCGCCATGCGCCGGCTTTCAGCCATTTCACCAGGAGCGGCGTGCCGACATTGTAGGGCAGGTTGGAAATCACTTGGACAGGTGGCGTCCCCGCCGGCGAGACGCCGGCGGGCCAAGAGCGCAGCAGTTCCTCCTCATCCGCCTTCAGCGCATCGCCGTGAACGATGCGCAAGCGCCCGCCGCTCCATTCGACGAGCGGTTCGAGCAAAGGGAGGAAGCGCGCGTCCTTTTCGATGGCGAGGATATGCGCGCCCGCTTCCAGGAGCGCGCGCGTAAGGCCCCCGGGGCCCGGCCCGATTTCCATCGCCGGCTTGCCGGCAAGCTCGCCCGCCGCGCGCGCAGCGCGGCGTGTGATGTTCATGTCCAGCAGGAAGTGCTGGCCGAGCGCCTTGTTGGCCCAGAGCCCGTGAGCTTCCAGCTCTTCGCGCAGAGTCGGCAGCTGGTCCGCGGTCACGCCGGGTCCGCGGCGGTGTCGCCGGCGGCTAAGCGGCGCCCGGCCATCTCCCAGGCGAGGCTCAGCGCGGCGCGGAAACTGTCCGTGCGCGCGAGGCCGTCGCCGGCGATATCGAAGCCTGTGCCGTGATCGGGCGAGGTGCGCACGATCGGCAAGCCGAGCGTCACGTTCACCGCATCCCAGAAGTGCAGCGTCTTGATCGGGATGAGGCCTTGGTCGTGATAGAGCGCGATGACGGCGTCGTAACTCTCGCGTGCGTCGTCATGGAACAGCGAGTCCGCTGCGCGCGCGTCCTGAACATCCCAGCCTTCGGCGCGCAGCAGCGCGGCCGCAGGATTGACGATATCGATTTCTTCGCGGCCGATATTGCCGTCCTCGCCGGCGTGCGGATTGAGCCCGCAAAGCGCGATACGCGGCGCCTCAACCCCAAAATCGCGTTTCAACGACTCGCCGACGACTTCGCCGACATGCACGATCCGTTCGCGCGTAAGTTCGCCGGGCACGCGCGCGAGCGGGGCGTGGATCGTCGCCAACGCAACTTTGAGACTGGGTCCCGCGAGCATCATCACAGGCCCGCGCGCATGCGGCCAGGCCCGGTCTTGCGTCAGGTGCGCGATAAATTCGGTATGGCCGGGAAAACCAAAATCGGCGGTATGCAGAACCGCCTTGGCGATCGGCAGCGTCACCAGCGCCGACGCCGCACCCGCCAACACGGTTTCTACGCCGCGCGCGACGGCGCCGATCGTCGCTTCAGCGTTCACCGGATCGGGCGCGCCGGGCGTTTCCTCCATCGCAAGCGGGACGTGCAGCACGGGCAGGGCATCCCCGGCTTCGGCCAGGCCCGCCGCATCATCGCTGATGTGCAGCTTCGGTCTTGCAAGGCCGAGACGCGCTGCGGCGCGCTCGAAGGCGTCAGGATCGCCGACGAACACGAAAGGCGGTGTGGCGGCGTCGCGCTCGGCCCAGACCCGCGCCGCCAATTCGAGGCCGATCCCGGCAGGATCGCCCATCGAAACGGCGAGCGGCTTCATCGTCGCTCTACTGACGGGTGATGATGGTCGCTTCGCGCCGCAGATTGCGCAGATAGCGTTCGGACAGCATCGACAATTCCTGTTCGCGCAGCCGCCCCTCGATTTCTTCGCGGCTCGGCAATCCCGCGCCGCCGGTTTGGCGCGCGCACACGACGAAGAAGCTGGCTTGCTCGCCGTCGACCGCCACCGGCGTGGCGGCGCCCGCGCTTACCCCGGAGATGCGTTCGCGGATCACCGGCGACAATTCGGCCTCGCTGGTTTGACCAAGATCGATCACCAGCGCGTCCTCGATGCCGGAGACGGCGCCGTCGAGATTGTCACAACCGTTGATGCGGCGCTGCGCGCGCTCCAGCGCGTTGCGGCGCGCCGCCGGCGCAGTGATCTGACGCAGCGCGATCTGCGTCGCCGCACCGGGATCGGCGCCGGCGCGGCGATCGCGCATGGCGATGATGTAAATCCCGCTCGGGGTCCGCACCGGAAGCGACACCTGTCCGGGCTCGAGCCGTTCGGCGATCGGCTGCAATTCGGGCGCAAGCTCGGTGGAGGCGATCCAGCCGATATCGCCGCCGGCGGCGGCCGACGGCGCCTGCGAGAATTGACGCGCGACCAGCGGGAAGGGCGCGCCGCGCTCGGCCATTTCCTGCAGCAGCCGCATGGCGCCTTGTTCCATGTCGTCAAACTCCTGCGGCGTTTCTGCCGGCAGGAAGATTTCCGAAATCTGGTATTGCGGTCGCGTCGCCGCCGCGGCGATGCGCTGCTGCGTCTCGGTGATGTCGGCCTGAGAAATGCGCAAGCGGCTGCCATACAGCCCCGAGATCAGCCGCGACCAGGCGAGATCGGCCTCGATCTGCGCGCGCAACGTGCTGATCGAAACGCCGTCATTGGCGAGTTGGCGCGTGAGCCCGGGAATATCGGTGTTGTTCTGGCTGGCGATGTCGCCGAGCCGGCGATTGATCTCGTCCGGGGTGATGACGATTTCGTAGGTGCGGCGCGTTTCGTAAATCTGCAGGCGTTCGTCAATCAGATCGCGCAGCGCTTGCGCTTGCGCGCGTTGTTGCATTTCCGGCGTCGACTGGATGCCGGCCGAAACCAGCAGCAGGTTGGCGCGCTGGCGCACGTCGTACGTGGAGATCACCTGATCGTTGACCACCGCGGCGACGCCTTCGGCGTACTGCGCCGCAGCCGGCGAGGCGGCGCCGGCCAGCGCGGCCAGGGCCGCCGCTGCAGTTAGATGCTTCCAGTTCATGCTCTCTCCGCCTCAGCTGCCGCCGAACACCCCCAGCGAGCGCAGCCCGATCCTGATCTGCAGCCCTTCGTCGGGGCCGATCGTACCCCGCTGCGTTTCCGTGCGGGTGTAGGCAATCTCGAGGAACGTGCAATCGTCCTCATAGATGGCCCGGATGTCCTGACGCAGATTTATGTCTGAATCTAGGTCGCGGGTCAGGCCCAGCTGCATGCGCCAACCCCGCGCGAGATCTGCGCCGATAAAGGCGGAAATCTCTTCGGTCGGCGCGGTCGGGTCGGCCAGCAAATCCTGATCGACGTCGAAATAACGCACGATTCCGGTGAACCGGCCGGCCGAGGCGCGCACGGCAATATCCATACGCTCGATGCCGAGATCTTCCTCGTCGAGCCGGAACCGCGCTTCTGTGCCGAAACCGCTGCCGAGATCGGCCTGCACGCCCGCCACCCAATCTGAGCTTTCCCCGGCCAGATTGTTTTCGGTGGTGAAGCCGACGGCCTGTTCCTCGCGCCAGCGCCGGCCGAAAATGAGCGATGCGCTTTCCCCGGTGCGCGCCCGTGCGGTGGCGCGGACGCCGGCGCTGACGCGCCCGCCGGGCTCCCAGAGATCGTAATTGGGCGCCGCGTTGGGCCGAAACAGATTGGAATCGTCGAGTTCGAAAGCGAGGCTGTCTTCGTTGACGATACGCGGATCCTCCGCATCGTCACTGCCGTAGGACGCCATCACCACCGGCTCGACAATGACGTCGAAACGTTCGCCCGGGCGCATGAACGGCCAGCTGATTTCCACCCCGCCCATGCCCAGGCCGCGGCCAAAGGTCTCGTAATCGTCTGGCGCGGTTTCGACGCTGAAGACATCGCCGCGCGCGTGTGCGAGCGGACTGAAAACAACGCCTGGGCCGATCACCATGTCGCGTCGCCAGGTCACGCCGAGCGACAGCCGCCCGTCGCTGCCCTCGTAAAGTGCGGTGGCGGGATTGTCGTCGCGCAGCAGCACGGCCGAATTGGCCTGCGCGCGCACTTGGCCGCCCAGCACGCCCTCATTCAGCACGTATTCGGTTTCCGCGAACGGCAGGATCACCGGCAGCAGGTCCGAGGTGTCGGCGGCGCGCAGCCCCTGGAAGCTCACCGCCGTGATCGAGGTGTAGGAGTGCGCGCTCTGGCCGATCGCGAACAATTGCGAAATCAGGCGCGTGTCATGGCCGATATAGGGCCCGCGCCGTTCGCCCGTGCCGTCGATATCGTACCGGCGCAGATACTCGTCGTCGTAGGTATGTTCGACGCCGAAGCCCCATTCCCATTGTTCGCTGATGTCGAAGCGGCCCTCGGCGAAAGCGCTGTAGCGGAGGAGATCGTCGCCGAACGTATCGCCGTCATTGTTGAACAGCTGCTCCTGGGTGAACGTCGTGTCGATTTCGACTTCGCCCGACCAGAACGCTTTGCGATATTCAAGACCGATCAGCGGATTGACGTTGCCGTGCAAACGCAACGTCGTCGTCAAATCCTGCGACGGCGAGATCGCCCAATAATAGGGCTGTGCGTAAAACGTGCCGAGCCGCCGGTTGCGGCCGATGTTCGGCGGCAGAAAGCCCGACGCGCGTTCGATCGTGGGATCGGGATGAGCGATATAGGGCAGATAGAGCACCGGCACGCCGGCCACTTCGACGACGGCGCCGTAATACGAAATGGTGCGGCTCTCGCGGTCCTGCACCGCCCGGCGCGCCCGCAGACTCCAGGTGGGCGGACGATCCCCGGCCTCGCAGATCGGGCAGCTCGTGTAGATGACGTTGCGAAGTTCGCTTTCGCCTTCGCCGTGCCGCAACGCAGAGCGCGCCGCGAGCGTGCCGTTTTGCCCCAACCGCGCCCGCAATTCGCTCGCCGCGCCCACGTTCAAAGCCTCGTCGGCGTCGATGGCGTCGGCGTAGGTGGTTGAGCCGTCCTCCAGCACGATCTCGACATTGCCTGAGGCGCGCACCGAACCGCTGTTGAGATCGTAGATCAGCCGGTCGGCGCGCAGCGTGCGGCCCTGATAACGGACCTGGACATCCCCTTCCGCGGTGACCGTGCCGGCCTCCTGGTCGTCGATCAGCACATCGGCTTCAAGTAATACCGCTTCGGGGTTTTGCGCGGCGGGCGCCGGGGCAGGGTCCTGAGCCTGCGGTTGGGCGAGCGCGGCCGGCGCGACGCTGACGGCCAGCGCCGCGGCAAGCGCGGCCCAGCCGATCGGCGCACGTTCGGCTCGATCGGTCTTCTCCCCCGAACGGCGCATTCGCATCCCTCTGTGCGACTCCCCGACCTACCTAACCGCCCGCCCTACGAGGCGTCCAGCGCCGGAAGCCGCGCGGGGAATCCTTTCCCGCGCCTGTGGCAGCTCAGCCGTCTTCCATGAAGGCGACCATGGAAAGCGCAATGCACAGGCCCGCCAGCGGCGCGCTCCACGCGGCGACGGCGGCCGGCACCGCCTGGGTCATGGCGAAAGCGCCCGCAAGCTGGCTGTAGAAGAAGAGGAAGAGGCCAATGCCGATGCCGGCCGCGCCCCAGCGCGCGAGATTGCCCAGCCGCTGCAACTGGAGCGAGAACGCCGCGCCCAATCCGGCCATCGCCGCGAGCAGCAGGGGGTAGGCCAGCAGGCTTTGCCACTTCAATTCGTAGCGCGTGGGGGCGAACCCGGCGTCGCGCGCCTCTCGGATGAAGGGCGGCAATTGCCAGAAAGAGAGCGAGGCCGGCGTGACGAAGCGGTCGATCATCTCCGTTTCATCGAGCGTGGTGGGGATGGCCAGATGCGTATGTCGCATCGGGCGCCCGCCCGGCGTCGCTTCGACGAGATTGGTCAGCTGCCAGAAGCCCGGCCGCAGTTCGGCGGTCTCGGCGCGGATGCGCCGCGCAAAACGCAGCGCATCCTGCTGACGCTCGAAGAACATGAATGTCGCGCCGCGCAGCGTGGCGCCGGTCGGATCCACAGTATCGGCATGGATGACGATTTGTCCGTGGTCGTCGCCCTGCCGGATCCACACGCCGGCCTCGCTCGCCGCCTGCGCCGCTGGCGACAGCGCATCCTGCTTTTCCGCTTCGAACAATTGGAAGAGATGCGCGCCCAGCGGATTGAGCGCCGTGATGGTGAGGATGCCCAGCACGACGCCCGCAAACACGGACGGCGTCAGGAAGCGCCACGCCGACACCCCGGCGGCGCGCATCGCCACCAGTTCGCTCGATCGGTTCAAGCCGATGATCGCCATCATCACCCCGGCAAGCACGACGAAGGGCAGCGTCTGTTCGACCAGCATCGGCGTCTTCAACAGCGTCAGGCGCAGCGCTTCGAGCAGGGAGATCTCCGTGCGCGTGCCCACCGTGCGCATCTGCTCAACCAGGTCGATTGTGAGGATCGAGGCCAGCACCGCGATCAGCGCTATGGCGATGCCGGTGAGCACGCGTCCAAACACGTAGCGCCCGAGCCGGGAAAAGAGGAAGCGCATCGCCTAGCTCTCCGCCAGCACCGAAGGGCCTTCGGCAAGGCGTTTGCGCCGCGCGCGTTTGCCGCCCATGGCCATGCCAGCCGCCATCATCACCAGCAGCGGCAGCGCGTATTGCGCGGCATTGAGCTCGGGGTCGTCCGCGGCGGCCGCCTGGATCGCCAGCGCGATAAGACGCACCAGCAATGCGATAATTGCGGCAATCATGATGCGCCGGCCATAGCCGCGGCGGCTGAACTCACCCACCAGAACGCCGGCCAGCGCCACCATCGCCAGCGCCAGATTGAGCAGCGGCGCCGAGAGGCGCGCATGCGCCTCGGCGAGAAATTGCTCGACGTTGCGCTGGTCGTAGTGCGTCGTCAGGTCCGGAAAAAACAGCTGGTAAAGCGTGCGGTCCGAAGCTTTGAGGAAGAACAGCTCCGGCTCCTGGAAATCTTCGCCGAGCTGAAGCACGTACCGGTCGAAGTCGAGCACGTCGACCGTGCCGTCCTCGGTCTGGCGCTGCACCTGTCCGTTGCGCATGACGATGGCCGGGCGGCCTTCGATCGTGACGATGGCGCCAGCCCGCGCAGTATAGGTGATGGGATATTCCGGCCGCGCGTCGTTGATCAGCATGTCGCGCAATTCTCCACCGCCGCCGCGCTCGCGGGCGTAGAGCGTCAGGTCCTCGGTGGGAAACGTGAACGAGCCTTCTTCGATCAGGCTCGAGGCGATATCGGTGCGCAAATTGTAGAACACCTCGCGCCGCTCCTCGAAAGCGGCGGGCTGAATCACGACGTTGATGGCGAGGTGCGCCAGCGCGGCGAGCGTCGCCAGCTGCATGATCGGCCGCGCGATGCGCTGGCGCGAGACCCCGGCGCCATAGAGCACCGCAATCTCGCTCTCGCTCTGCATCCGGTTGAGCGCGTAAACGACGGCGATAAAGACGGCCATCGGCAGGATCAGCGAAACGAGCTGGGGCAGGGCCAGGATTGTCACCCAGGCGAAGGCGAAGCCTGCGCGCCGGTTGGTGATGATAATATCGAGCTGGTTCAGGCCCTGGGTCAGGATGGCGATCGCCGCCAGCGCCCCCAGGATCGCCAGCAGCGGCCCGAGCGCCTGCCGAAAAACGTAAGTCGAAACGGTGTTCATCGCGCTCCTGGGGGGCGCGGGGCGGTCCCCCGTGGCGCCGTTCCTACCCTTATCGCGTGCGGCTTTTCAATTCGGGCCGGCATGGCTACCACTCTGCCGACCGAGGTTGAAGCGGCCGGGAACGGCCGTGAAATTCTCCAGGAGATTGCATGGACATCCGGTTTGTAACCGCCGCCGGCGGCGACGTCGTTGCTGTGATGGCGAGCGAAGGCGGCGATTTGTTGGACGCCGGCAAGGCGCTCGATTCCGCCTCTGGGGGGCGGATAAGCAAGGCCGTGAAGGCGACGCGCTTTACCGGCGGCGCCGGCCAGGTGGTCGACGTGCTGGCCGTGGACGGCATCGATTTTCCGCGCGTGCTGGTCATCGGCGTCGGCAAGAGCGAGAGTGCGGACGGCATGGCGGTCGAGCGTTGGGCCGCGCACGCCGTTCGCCGTGTGCTCACCTCGGGCGCCGAAACGCTCGTGCTGCAGCCGGACGCATTGCCGGGCGTGACCAAGGCGGAAGCCGGCGCGCATGCGGCGATGGGCGCGCGTCTGGCCTCGTATCGGTTCGACAGCTACCGCACCAAGCTGAAGCCGGAGCAGAAACCGACGCTGACGGCTGTAGAGATCATGCTTGACGGACCCGCCGCGGCGCGGGCGCGCGCGGAGAAAGACGGCGCCGTCGTCGAAGGCGTGTTCTTCGCGCGCGATCTCGTCAGCGAGCCGCCAAACGTGCTTTACCCCGAAAGCTTCGCCGAGCGCTTGCGCGATCTCGAAACGCTTGGCGTCGAAGTCGAAGTGATCGAGCCCGAGACGATGGAAAGGCTCGGCATGGGCGCGCTTCTGGGCGTCGCTCAAGGCAGTGCGCGCCCGGCCCGCCTGGTGGCGATGAGCTGGAAAGGCGCCTCGGCGAAGAAGGCCAAGCCGCTGGCGCTGGTCGGCAAGGGCGTGACGTTCGATACGGGCGGCATTTCGCTCAAGCCCGGCGCGGCGATGGATGAGATGAAAGGCGACATGGGGGGCGCAGCCGCCGTCGCCGGGGCCATGAAGGCCGTGGCGCAACGCAAGGCAAAAGCCAATGTCGTCGGCGTCGTGGCGCTGGTCGAGAACATGCCGGGCGCCAATGCGCAACGGCCCGGCGACATCGTTACAACCATGTCCGGCCAAACCATCGAAGTGCTGAACACCGACGCTGAGGGCCGGCTCATTCTCGCCGACGCCGTCTGGTACGCGCAGGACAAGTTCGAACCTGCAGCCGTGATCGATCTGGCCACGCTCACCGGAGCGGTCATCGTTGCGCTCGGCCACGAACTGGCGGGTATGTATTCAAACGACGAAGATCTCGCCGCGGCGATCGTCGCGGCAGGTCAGGCCGAAGGCGAAGCCGTCTGGCGCATGCCGCTCGGCCAGGCCTACGACAAGCTGATCGACAGCCCCAACGCCGACATGAAGAACATCGCCGGCAAGCCGATGGCCGGCTCCATCGTCGGGGCGCAATTCATCAAGCGCTTCGTGCGAGACGGCACGCCGTGGGCGCACATCGATATTGCCGGCACGGCCTGGAAACCGGGCCCCTACGAAGACCCGCTCTCTCCCGCCTGGGCCACCGGCTACGGCGTGCGTCTTCTCAATAGGCTGATTGCGAACCGCTACGAGGAGTGAGGTAGGCAGTAGCCCGCAGGCAAAAACTAATGCCTGAACTTTGGTTCTATCATCTTGAGCGCACCGAACTGGAACGCGCGCTTGCGCCGCTGCTGGAGAAATGTCTGCAGCGCGGCTGGCGCGCCATCGTGCGCGGCGGCTCCGAGGAGCGCCTCGACGATCTCGACGCCAAGCTCTGGACCTATAGAGACGACAGCTTCCTGCCGCACGGCCGTGACAGACCCGAGCGCCAGCCCGTTCTGCTGACGGCGCAGGGCGGCAATCCGAATGGAGCGCAGGCGCTGTTCCTCATCGATGGAGCGGAACCGGGCGATCTTTCCGGCTTCGCGCGCGCGTGCCTCATCTTCGACGGACGCGACGAGGCTGCCTTGAATTCGGCGCGGGCGCGCTGGAAAGAAGCCAAGGAGGCGGGCATCATCGCCTCGTACTGGCGCGAGAGCGCCTCGGGAAAATGGGAGAAGCAGGCATGATCCGAGCTAGTCTGGCGGCGCTGGCGTTGCTTGCCGCAGCCTGTGCGCCCCCGCCGGCAGACACCGACGGCGCATCTGCGCCGGACGCTGTCGCGACAGGTCCGCAGACGCGCGAAGAAGCCACAGCGCAAGATGCCTGCGGCGCAGGCGCCTATCAGGCCAATATCGGCGCGAATGTCAGCGAAATGGACGTGCAGCCCGGCGCGCGCGTGGTCGGCCCCGACACCATGGTCACGGAGGATTTCGTGCCGGATCGGCTCAATATTCTCGTCGACGCCAACGGCGTTATCACCGGCTTTGCCTGTTACTAATGAGAGGCAGCATGATCCGCGCTTCCTTAATGGCCGCGTGTCTCCTCTTGGCGGGCGCCTGTGCGCCGCCCGCGACGGACAACACCGGCGAAGATCCGGCAGCCGCGGCGCCGCAGACGCGCGAACAAGCCACCGCGCAGGACACCTGCGGCGCGGCCGCTTATCGCGCGATGATCGGCGCGCCCCTGGCCGCCGCTTCGTTTCCGGCCACGCCGGATATCCGCATCATCCAGCCCGATACGCCGGTGACGATGGATTTCCGCGCCGAGCGCGTGAACGTTATCGTCGACGCCGACGGAATCATCACAGCGCTGGAGTGTTATTGATGCGCGCGAAGATCGTGCTTGCAGCGTTTGCGCTCGGTGTGGTTGCGGCGTGCGGAACCGCGCCGCAAACCTATCGCGATCTCGACCGCATGGGCCAGGACTACCAGCGCCCGCCGCAGAACGCCGAGGAGGCCACGCGCCAGGACACCTGCGGCGCCGCGCGCTTCCGCAATCTGATCGGCGAAGAAGCCGCCACCATCGATCCAGAGACATTGCCCTCGCGCGCGCGCATCGTCACCCCGGAGATGATGATCACGCAGGACTTCGCGCCGACGCGGCTCAATATCATCGTCGGAACGGACGGGCGGGTTGGATCGCTGAGGTGTTTCTGATGCTGAGGTTTGCAGTCATCGCCGCCGTATTCGCCGCCTGCGCCAGCGCTGCGGCCCAGGACCGGACCGATGTGGAACAGGGTGCGCCCTGGGAGCGCAGGCAGGCCGAAGAGATCTTTCCCGAAGTCCGGC
Organism: uncultured Terricaulis sp.; assembly: GCA_964540785.1. GTDB lineage: Bacteria > Pseudomonadota > Alphaproteobacteria > Caulobacterales > Aquidulcibacteraceae > Vitreimonas. The sequence goes on along the minus strand of CAZIOD010000023.1, from coordinate 18,769 downwards.
ACGACGGCTTTGTCCGCTCTGGCGACGAATGCGGCGCCAGCCGCTTCGCGCACCTGGTGGGCGAGCAATACGCCGAACTGCACCACGCGGCGCTGCCGGCCGACAGCAATGTGGTCGACGGCAGGCGTCTCACCACGCTCGAATACACGCCGGCCCGGCTCAACGTCGTTGTAAACCACTCGGGCCGCATCGTCGCCATCGGCTGCTTCTGACGCACTTGGCGCGCCGAGGGGCGGCGGCTATAGACCCGGCTCCAAAAGGAGCTGGGACATGGCCGTCGAACGTACTCTCTCGATCATCAAGCCGGACGCGACCAAGCGTAACCTCACCGGCGCCATCAACGCCGTGATCGAAGAGGCGGGCCTGCGCATCGTCGGGCAAAAGCGCATCTGGCTCTCCGAAGGCCAGGCCGAGGGCTTCTACGCCGTGCACAAGGAGCGGCCGTTCTTTCGCGACCTCGTAACCTTCATGATCTCCGGCCCGGTCGTCGTTCAGGTGCTTGAAGGCGAGAACGCGGTCGCGAAATATCGCGACGTGATGGGCGCGACCAATCCGGCCAACGCCGCCGAAGGGACGATCCGCAAGCGTTTCGCCGAATCGATCGAAGCCAATTCTGTGCACGGTTCGGACTCAGCCGAAAACGCCGAACGCGAGATCGAGTTTTTCTTCAGCGATCAGGAAATCGTCGGTTAGGGATTGGGACTGGGTGCTGGGAATTGACGCGTGCTGCGTCGCGCGCGTCACGCATTCCTCGTCCCAACACGTCATCCCTACTTCTTGCCGCCGCCTTTACCGCCGCCTTTGAAGGTCGGGTTGACTTGCACCGGCTTGGCGCCGCCCTCGCCGCCCGCCTGCTTCTTGCCGCCCGAAAGATCGGGGCCGCCTTTGCCGCCGCCAGGTTTCTTGTTCGCCATGTGCGCCTCCTCGTGGTGCCGGGCATGAAGCTATGCGGCAAATTGTGTGCGCGCCAGATCATTTGCGTGCGATGATTTCCAGCACCAGCGGCGTCACCATCAGCGTGCCCGGCTGTTCCGACACGCGCGCAAACTCCTCGCGCATCTCCTTGGCCATTTCCCGCGTGATGCGATTGAGTTCCAGCAGCCGGTCGATGTGGATGTCGAAAAAGCCGATCGGCCAGCGCCAGACATTGTCGTCCTTGGAGACGACATCGACATAAGGGCGAAGGCTTTCGATGCGGACACCCATGGCGGTGAGCCAGGCGGGAATGTCGCGGGCGATGTCCGGCTCCCCGCCCGAGGTGCGCCAATTGTCCGAGACTTCCTGGACGAAGCGCTCGAAATTCGGCGCCGCCGGCGCGAGCTTCCAGGTCTGGTAATCGATGTATTCATGGAAGACGAGCGCTGCGCCCGGGCGGAGCGCGTCCACCAGCTTCTGCAGCGCTGCTTGCGGGTTGGGCAGGAACGCGAATATCCAGCGCGCCCAGGCCGCGTCGGCGTTCTGCACCGGAATTGCGTCGGTGACGACATCGATCTCGTGCGCTTCGACTTGCGTAAAACCGCGCGCTCTGGCCTGCGCTTCCAGCGTGTCGAGAAACCGCCGCGAGCGTTCGAGCGCATAGACCTTGCCCCCGGGGCCGACGATCTCGGCGAGATCCATAGTGGCGAAGCCCGGCCCTGCGCCGAAATCGATCACCTGCGCGCCGTCGCCGATCCGGGCCCGGGCCCAGGCGTCGAGCGCGCGCGGGCGCCAGACGCGGTGCTGGAAGCCCAGCCGGTAAATCTCGTCATCATGTGTGCCGAGCACGTAATCGCGTTCAGCCATCGGGCGCTCCTGGCCGCTTCCTATAGCTGCGCCGCCGGGATGCGTCTCGCCAATTTCGGACTACATTGGTCCGGAACGGAGACAAGACATGAGCGGTTATTCGCGCGCCTATTCGGATGAAGCGTTCAAGGCCAAGCTGGGATCGCTGGGCGCGCTGCGGGAGCTGATCGACGCCGCCAAGCGCGTCCATGCGCTGATGCGCGATCCGGCCACGCCGGTCTGGGTCAAGGGCGTGTGCATCGCCGCCCTCGGCTATCTCATCTTGCCGACGGACGCCGTGAGCGACTTCATCCCCGTGCTGGGGCACGGCGACGACCTTGCCATGTTGACTGCAGCGCTAAGCGCCATCGCCGCGCATTGGCGGACCGACAGACCCGCCGTCGTCAGCGAAGACTGACTTGCCGCCGCGCCGGACTGGCGCATAATGCGACAAATATGGGGAGGCGGCGATGCTGGTGCGCTTCTGGGGAACGCGCGGATCCATCGCCACACCGGGCGAAGCAACGCTGCGTTATGGCGGCAACACGTCGTGCGTCGAGGTCAGATCCGACGCCGGCGACATCATCATCATCGATGCAGGCACCGGCGCCAACGCGCTCGGCAAAGCGCTTATGGATCAGGGCCGGGCGCAGCGCGGCCACATCCTTATCTCGCACACGCATTGGGATCACATCCAGGGCTTGCCCTTCTTCGCCCCGCTGTTCGCCGCCGGCAATGAGTGGCACATTTACGGCCCGCGTGCGCTCAGCCAGTCTTTGCGCGACATCCTTGCGGGGCAGATGGACTACGCTTACTTCCCCGTCGCGCTCAATTCGTTCGCAGCCAACGTGCAGTTCCATGAAGTTGTCGAGGGCGGGTTTTCGGTCGGCGAAGTGCGCGTCAGCACCCAATATCTGAACCACCCCGCACTGACTGTCGGCTATCGCCTGGACGCGGACGGCGCGAGCCTTGTGTACGCCTCCGACCACGAACCCCACAGCGCCCACGCCGGCGAAGGTCAGGCCAATGAAGCGGGAAGCGGCGACATCGCCCACGCCGAATTCATGCGCGACGCCGATCTCGTCATTCACGACGCGCAATACACCGCCACCGAATTTTCCGCCAAAGTCGGCTGGGGCCACAGCTCGATCGAATATGCGGTCGACGTCGCGATCGCCGCCAATGTGCGCCAGCTTGCGCTCTACCATCACGATCCCGGGCGCAGCGACGAAGCCCTCGATGCTCTGGTCGAAACAGCGCGCAAACGCGTCGCCGCCGCAAACGCCGATCTGATCGTCACCGGCGCGGCCGAGGGCGCGAGCATCGAATTGCGCGGCGCGGCGAACGCCAACAAGTTCTCCCCGTTCCTGCCTTCCGGCCTCGTCAAGCCTGCCGTCAGCGTCACCGATGAGCCGATGCTGATCGCCGGGCTGGAGCGTGAGGATCGCACCATCCTCATCGCCGCGGCCGGCGCCGATGGCATCCACAATGTCGCCGAAGCGTCGCTCGAGCATCTGAAGCAGGCCGCACTAAGCGGCGAAGCCGCGCTCATCGTGCTCGGCGACGCCGGCGGTCAGGATCCGGTCGCGCTCTGCGCCGAGCTGCGCGCTTTGCAGCGCGAAAGCGGCGACGACACCCCGATCGTCATCGTCGCCGATCAAGCGCGCTGGTCTGCTGACAAGGGCGAAGTCGCCGGCGTGACAGACTGGCTGACGCGGCCGTTCAGCCTGCAGTACGCGCGCTCTCGCCTGCGCGCATGGATGCTTCGCTCGATGCTGCGCTGGCGCAAAGCGGCGCTGCCGGCGAACGAGGAGGAACGCCAGGCCGCCGTCGAGCGGCTCGGCCTCTTGGACACGCCGGAGGAAGAGCGCTTCGATCGTCACGCCCGCATCGCGGCCGCCGCGCTCGACGCGCCGATTGCGCTGGTGTCGCTGATCGATCGCGACCGCCAATGGTACAAGTCCCATTACGGCTTCGATTTCAGCGAGACCTCCCGCGACGTCGGCTTCTGTTCGCATGCCATCCTGCAGAGCGAGCCGCTGGTCGTGCCTGACGCGCTGCAGGACGATCGCTTTGCCGACAATCCGGTAGTCGTCGGCGAACCTTATGTGCGCTTTTATGCTGGCATTCCCTTGCATGCCGCCGATGGCGCGCGCGTCGGCGCGTTCTGCATCGTCGATCACAGGCCGCGGCGGCTGAGCGCCGCCCAGTTGCGCATGCTGAAGGACATCGCCCGGCTCGTGGAAGAAGAACTCGAACCGCGCGCGGCGGCTAAGACGGGCTGAGCTCGCGCGCCAGCTCCGCCAGACATCGCGGATAGAGGTCGTGCTCCAGCGTCAACACGCGGTCGGCCAAACTCTCGGGCGTGTCGCCGGGCAAAATGGGCATGCGCGCCTGGCCGAGGATTTCGCCGCTGTCCACTTCCTCGACGACGAGGTGAACCGTGCAGCCGTGTTCGGCGTCGCCGGCTTCGAGCGCGCGCGCGTGCGTATTGGTGCCGGGATACTTCGGCAACAACGATGGATGAATATTGATCAACCGTCCTTTCCAGCGGTTCACGAAATAGGGCGTCAGTACGCGCATGAAGCCGGCGAGGGCGACGATCGCGATGTTGCGCTCCACAAGCAGCGCATCCAGATCGCGCTCAAAGGCTTCGCGGTTTTTGCCGTAGCGTTTGTGATCGAGCGTCACCGCTTCCACGCCGGCCGCGCGCGCGCGCTCAAGCCCGCCTGCGCCCGGCACGTTGGAAACCACAAGCACGATCTCATAGGCGTCCTGCTCTGCATCGAGCAGCGCCTGGAGATTTGAGCCTCTCCCGGAAATAAGAACGGCGACGCGCTTCATCTTGGACCGCCGGCGTCCTCGCCGGCTCTTTCGCTGTGAACGCTGTACAGTCGCCGTGTCGTTGTGGTGAAAGCAAACCACGACGGCGCAACGATCGCACGGCGAACACGGCGTTGCCGGCGAGGACGCCGGCGGTCCAAGCGACGCCGTTTCATGCCGTCTTCAACACGCCGATCTTAAACGCGTTCTCCCCGCCGCTCTTCAGAGCCGCGATGACGTCGTCGACCTTTGCAGGCTCGACGATCAGCACCATGCCGATCCCGAGGTTGAACGTGCGCCGCATGTCGTCTTCGGGCACGCCGCCGGTGGCCTGCAGCCACTCGAACACGGCAGGGCGCCGCCACGCAGTCCAGTCGAAATCCGCTTCCAAATGATCCGGCAGCGCACGCGGCGTGTTCTCGACCAAGCCCCCGCCCGTAATGTGCGCCGCGCCCTTGGCAAGTCTGGCCTCAAACACCGGCTTCAGCGCTTTCGCGTAAATCCGCGTCGGCGTCAGCAGCGCCTCGGCCAGCGTCTTGCCCTTCGCGAACGGCGCAGGCGCATCCCAGGCAAGCCCGCTGCGCTCCGTCACTTTGCGCACCAGCGAATAGCCGTTTGAGTGCGGCCCGCTCGATGCGATGGCGACGATCGCATCGCCGGCGTGCATGTCATCGAGGCGCGGCAGCAGCGTCCCGCGTTCAGCTGCGCCGATGGCGAAGCCGGCCAGATCGTAATCGCCTTCGCCATACAGGCCGGGCATTTCTGCTGTTTCGCCGCCGGCGAGCGCGCAGCCGGCTTGTCGGCAGCCTTCCGCAATGCCGCCCACGACGCGGGCGGCTTCCTCGGCGTTCAGCTTTCCCGTTGCATAATAGTCGAGAAACATCAGCGGTTCTGCGCCTTGGGCCGAAAGATCGTTGACGCACATCGCCACGAGGTCGACGCCCACCGTGTCGTGGCGTCCGCTCTCGATGGCGATCTTGAGCTTGGTGCCCACCCCATCGGTGGTGGCCAGGAAGATCGGATCCTTGAACCCGGCGGCCTTGGGATCGAGCGCCGCCGCAAATCCGCCCAGCGCCGCCGCCGCCCCCGGCCGGGCTGTGGATTTCGCCGCCGGTTTGATCAGCTCGACCAGCCGCTCGCCCTCGTCGATATCCACGCCGGCTTGCGCGTAGGTCAGTCCGTTGGTGCCTTTGGGGTGTGTCACGCTGTTCAGGGTCCAGATGCCGCCGCATTGATAGGCGATTCCGCGCCAGCTAGGGTCGGGTCATTCCAGCGCATCACGAGGTACCGTTATGAAAGCCACGCCCAGGGCCGCCTTCGCCGCGTTTTTCCTGGCGGCCTTGTGCGCGTTCGTCCCTGGCGCGGCAAGCGCCCAAAGCGCGAACGTCTATGCGGTGGCCGGCGTCCATGTCGACGAGACGGCGGAAAACGCAGCCGCCGCCCAGCAGGCCGCCTTCGCCGCCGCGCAGCGGCAAGGCTACGAGCGGCTGGTGCGCCGTCTCACGCTTCCTGAAGAACTGGCGGCGCGCGGCGGGGCCATTCCGCAGCTCGACGCAACAGCCATCGAGCGTCTCGTCCTCAGCGTTGATGTGGAAGACCAGCGTCGCTCGGCGACGCGCTATATTGGCCGGCTCACCGTGCGCTTCGATCCCGCCGGCGTGCGCACCTTGCTGGCGCAGAACAATCTGCGAGTCGTCGACACACGCACCGCCCCCGTTCTGGCGGCGCCCGTAACCGTGATCGATACGCCCCCTGAAACCGCCGCGCTCTGGCGCGAAGTCTGGGCCCAGGGCGGCTTCGGCGACGAACTCGTGCCGCTGGCGACGGCGCCCGAAACGCTGCAAGGGGTCCCCGCCTGGGACGCTGCGGCCCCGTTTGCACAAGCAGCCGGCGCGGCATCGGCGCTCTTTGCCACGCTGCGCGTGCAAGGCTCGACGGCGCTGGCCACCCTCGTTGAGGTGGACGCCAACGCCCGTCGCGATCGCGGCGAAGTTGCGGCGCGCATCAATGGATCGGACGACGCCGCTTTGCGTGCTGCGCTCGCATCCTTGGCCGAGCAAGCCAGCATGCGCCTCCAGAACGAATGGAAATCCAGGCTCGCCGTCAGCAGCAGCCAGCGCGCGCGCGTGTCGGCTTCCGCGCTCTACCAGAACCAGCGCCAGTGGGAGCAGATCAAACGCGCCCTCGAAGGCGCGGCGCAGACGCTCATCTCTGAGATCCGGATCGAAGCGGTCGGGCGCCAGGGCGCGCTTGTCTCGTTTTCTTTTGTCGGCGAACGCAACCAGCTGATCGGCGAACTGGCCCGGCGCGGCGTCAGCCTGGAGGAGACCGGCCAGGGTCCGGTGCTGCGCATCGCCGCGCGATGACGGCGAACAACGCGAAGCGCCGGGTTAAGGTCTGGCCGGCGCCTGCGCCGTTGGCCCGCGCTGGGCGCGACATGCGCGCCGGCGAGGAAGCGAGATGAGCCGACAGCCGCGCTTGTTCGAATTCCGCATGGGCGAGCGTTCGCCCGACACGCTCGTGGTGGCGCAGGCAAATCGCGACGCAGCGCGCCTGCTGACCGAATGGCGATCCTGGCCCAACGGCGCCTTGGCGCTGATCGGGCCAATGGGCGCCGGCAAGACCCATTTGGCCTTGGCCTGGGCTTTGGAGGCCGGCGCGCGCCAAATCTCCCCCCTCGCGGCGCCGGACGATGCGGCTGCAATCTTCACGGAAGCGCAGGGCCGTCTCTTCATCGACGGCCTGGACGGCGAACGGGACGAGGCGATGCTCTGGCGAGTGCTCGATCTTGCCCGCACCCGCGGCGGCGCCGTGTTGCTGGTGGCCGAGCAGGCCCCCGCCGATTGGCCCGTGGCCATCGCTGACCTGCGCTCGCGTCTTAACGCTCTGGCAATAGCCCGGCTGGGTGAACCCGACGAAGCGCTCATGGAAGTGGTGTTGCGCCGGATTTGTCGCGAACAATTCATCCAATTGAGCGATGATGCGGCCCGGTACCTCGCCCGCAGGCTGCCCCGGACGTTCGCTGCCGCCCATCGACTGGCCGCCGCGCTCGACGCCGACCTGGTCCGCGGCGCAAGGCCGGTCAGCCGCCGGGCGGCGGAAAAAGCCCTGGAAAAAGTGCAGGCGGGTTGGGTCGCGGGAGACGGTTAAGACATGGCGAAGGCGCGCAAGAAGAAGAAGCGCGAACAGGCGGAAGAACCGCCGCTGATGAAGAGCCCGCAACGCTTCATCAACCGTGAGCTCTCGTGGCTTGCGTTCAATACGCGCGTGCTGGAAGAGGCCGAGAACGAGAACCACCCGCTGCTCGAGCGGCTCCGCTTTCTCTCGATATCGGCGACCAATCTCGACGAATTCTACATGGTGCGCGTCGCTGGCCTGCACGAACAGGTCAAGGCCGGCGTCTCCATCGTCAGCCAGGACGGGCTCACGCCGGCCGAACAGCTGGCGCGCGTGCACGCCGCAGCCGCCGATCTCATCGCCCGCCAGCAGGAGCGGTGGCGTCGCCTGCGCACCGAACTGCGCCAGACCGGCCTCACCGTGCTCGACCCGCAAGAGCTGAAGCAGGCCGAGCACGCCTGGCTCAAAATGATCTTCATGGAGCGCGTCTTTCCGCTGCTCACGCCGCTGGCCGTAGATCCGGCGCACCCGTTCCCGTTCATTCCCAATCTGGGGTTCGCCATCGCGCTGAAGCTGCGCCGTGTTTCCGACGGACGGGTGCTGAACGCGCTGATCCCGGTTCCCTCGCAGGTGAGCCGCTTTATCGAAGTGACCGAGGCCGGCGCAAAGCATCCGGGCGTGGAGGCTAAGCGCGCCCCGCGCCGCTTCATCACGCTCGAGAACGCGATCATGCTGTTCCTCGACGAATTGTTTCCAGGCCACCGCGTCGAAGCCCAGGGCGCTTTCCGCGTGGTGCGCGACAGCGACATCGAGATCCAGGAAGAAGCCGAAGACCTGGTGCGCGAGTTCGAGGCGCGCCTGAAAGAACGCCGGCTCGGCGACATCGTGCGGCTGAAAGCCGAAGCCTCCATGCCGGAGGATTTGCGCGCGTTCATCGTGCGCGAGATCGAAGCCGATCAGCGCGATGTCATCATCGTCGACGGCATGCTGGGGCTCGCGGCGCTCGCCGAACTGGTCCATCTCGACCGCGCCGATCTCAAATTCCCGCGCTACGAACCCCGTTCGCCCGAGCGCATCAAGGATTTCGCCGGCGATGTGTTCGCCGCGATCCGCGCCAAGGACATGCTGGTGCACCATCCCTACGAGTCGTTCGACTCGGTGGTGCAGTTCATCCGCCAGGCCGCCGCCGATCCCGCGGTCGTCGCCATCAAGCAAACGCTCTACCGCACATCGAAGGACTCGCCCATCGTCGCCGCTCTGGTCGCAGCGGCCGAAGCGGGCAAGAACGTCACCGCGCTGATCGAGTTGAAGGCGCGCTTCGACGAGGAATCGAACATCCGCCTGGCGCAGACGCTGGAGCGGGCCGGCGCCTCGGTCGTCTACGGCTTCATGGACTACAAGACGCACGCAAAAGTCAGCCTCGTCGTGCGCCGCGAAGCCGATGGACTGCGCACCTACACCCATTTCGGCACCGGCAATTATCACGCTGTCACCGCCCGGATTTACACCGACCTTTCTCTGTTCACCTGCGATCCCGCATTTGGCCGTGACGCCGGGCGGCTGTTCAATTTCATCACCGGCTATGCGCGGCCGGCGCATCTGGAAAAGATCGCCATGTCGCCGCTCACCGTGAAATCGACGCTGCTCCAGCTCATCGAAGACGAGATCGAACACGTCCGCGCCGGGCGCGACGGCGCAATCTGGGCCAAGCTCAACGCGCTGGTGCATCCCGAAATCATCGACGCGCTGTACCGGGCCTCGAATGAAGGCGTGAAGATCCAATTGGTGGTGCGCGGCATCTGCTGTCTGCGCCCTGGCGTGCCTGGCTTGTCCGAAAACATCCGCGTGAAATCCATCGTCGGGCGCTTTCTGGAGCATTCGCGCATCGTTTGTTTCGGCGCCGGGGCGAAACTGCCGAACCCCAGCGCGAAAGTCTTCATCTCCTCGGCGGATTGGATGCCGAGGAACCTCGAACGTCGGGTCGAGGTCATGTGTCCGGTTGAAAATCCGACGGTTCACCAGCAGGTTCTCGACCAGATCATGGTCGCGAACCTCAACGACGAGGCGCAAAGCTGGTACATGAACCCTGATGGGTCATTCAAACGGGTCGATGTTTCGAAACTGGACGCACCGTTCTCCGCGCACGTCTATTTCATGCGCAATCCGAGCTTGTCGGGCCGCGGCCGCGCGATCAAAAGCGACGCCCCCGCCGCTTTCGATCACATCGGCGCGCGCGGCTACTAAGCCTTATCCCTCCCCTCCGGGAAGGGAATGCAGATGAGTAAACTCCGCGATTCCGAAGAGGCGGCCGTCATCGATGTCGGCTCGAACTCGGTCCGCCTCGTCGTCTATCGCATCGATGGGCGCGCGATGACGCCGGTGCTCAATGAAAAGGTGATGGCCGGGCTCGGGCGCGATCTTGCGCGCACGGGCGCGCTCTCCAAGGACGGCGCCGACATGGCCATGCGCGCACTCCGCCGCTTTGCGACGCTGCTGCAGGCGCAAGACGTCCGGAGCGTTTTCCCGGTCGCCACCGCGGCGGTGCGCGAGGCCAGGGACGGACGCGCCTTCGCCCAGCGCATCGCCGACGAGACCGGGTTTGAGCTGCGTATTCTCGATGGCGCCGAAGAGGCCAAACTTTCCGCGCTCGGCGTCAGCGGCGGCGCGCCTGACGCGAAAGGCATCGTCGGCGATCTTGGCGGCGCCAGCCTCGAACTGGTGGAGGTCGGGCCGGCCGGGGCAGGCGACGGCGAGACCTTTCCGCTCGGCCCGCTCACCTTGGCGGACGAGGACGGCTTCGATTACGAGCGCGTATCGGCCAGCGTGGAGCGGGTTCTGCGCGGCGCGCCGAAGCTGGCCAAGCGCGGCGGCGATTTCTACGCCGTCGGCGGCGCATGGCGTGCGCTTGGACGCATCGACATCGCCCTGCGCAACCATCCGATCGGGGTGTTGCACCATCACGAAATGAGCCGTGCGGAGGTGCTGAAGGTCGCCGACGTCGTGCGCAAGCAAAGCAAGCGCTCGCTCGAGCGCCTGGAGGAAGCGGCGGCCAAGCGCGCCGAAACGCTGCCCTACGCCGCCGTTGTGCTCGAGCGCATGATGATGATCGGCGGCTTCAATCGCGTCGTGCTCTCGGCCTTCGGCTTGCGCGAAGGCGTGCTGCTGGAGCGCATGAGCCAGGCGGCGCTCAGCGTGCATCCGTTGATCGCCGCGGCCGAAGCATTGGCGGGGCGGTCGCGCGCGCGCGCATTCGGCCCCGCGCTCGAACAATGGATTGCGCCGATGTTCGAGGGCCAGCCTGCGGTCTTCGCCAAGGGACGGGAAAAAGTGCTGCGCGGCGCCGCGGCGCGCCTCGCCGATGTCGGCGGCCCGCTGCACCCGGATCAGCGCATCGAGATCATGTTCGACCTTATCCTGCGCGCCCCACTGGCCGCGATCAGCCATCCCGAACGCGCCTTTCTCGCCGCCTCCATCCATCACCGCTACACCAAGGCCCAGCCGCGCCACGCCGCGGCCTATCTGCGCCTGCTCAAGGAGGAGCAGCAGGGCGCGGCGGCGGCGCTGGGCGCTGCGCTGCGTCTGGGCGCCGATCTGTCCGGCCGCAGCGAGGCGCTGCTGGCCAATTTCCAGGTGGCGGCGGTTGACGGAAAGCTCGTGCTTCGGGTGAAGAAGAAGGTGGCGCACCTGGTCACCGAGACCGCGGCGCGCCGGCTCGAGGCGGCTGCGGCCGCGCTCGGCCTCACTGCGGAGACGAAGATCATATGACCGACACGCCGCCGGACCGCCTCTCGGCCGATCCCGACAGCCCGTATTACGATGAAGCGCTCCTGGAGCGCGGCATTGGCGTGCGCTTCCGCGGCCAGGAAAAAACCAACGTCGAGGAATATTGCGTGAGCGAAGGCTGGGTGCGCCTCGCCGTCGGCAAGACGCTGGACCGCAAGGGCAAGCAGCTGACCATCAAATATTCCGGCACGGTCGAGCCCTATTTCAAGGACGAGCCTGCGAGCTGACCTCGCGGGCATTGCTTGCGCCCCACGCGCGCTCGTGCACTTTTGAGTGCGGGAGTGCTGCACATGAAATGGCTGATCGGTCTGGGTCTTGCGCTTGCCGTGTTGGCCGGGCTTGCCTGGTATGCGGTGCTGGACGGCGCCGCGCCGGAAGAGGCGGGCGAGCCGTTCGATCTGGCCGCGTATCGTTCGCTTTTGGTCACCGATGCGCCGGAGACGCTGCCCAGCGAGGTGCGCGTTGAGTTCGTCGGCGCCAGCGATGCGCCGTCTTTCGCTACAGAAGCGGGGGCATTCCACGGTGACGTGCGCATGACCTACACGGCTTTCCAAGTCGTGGCCGCTGGCGGAAACACAATCATCGACGGCGCCGTGGACGCCGAAACCGCCGCCGAGATGAATGGGGCGGACGGCGACTTCTGCGCGGACTGCTATGGCCGCGTGCTCGAGGCGGTCGCGCAGGCCGCGCACGTCCTGATCACGCACGAGCACCTCGATCACGTCATGGCGCTCGCGCGTCATCCCGAGCCGGCGGCTATCGCGCCGCGCCTGCGCCTGACGCGCGCGCAACTGGAAGGCCTCGCGCCGCATGCGCCGGGCGGGGCGCTCGCGCCGGCGATCGAAGCGGCGCCCACGCTGGACTTTTCCACCCCTCGGCGCATCGCGCCCGGCATTGTCGCCCATGCCGCGCCTGGGCACACGCCGGGGACGATCGTGATCTTCGTGCGGACGCAGGCGCGCGAGTATCTGTTCGTCGGCGACATCGTCTGGGTGATGTCGAGCATCCAGAACTTGCGCGGGCGCCCGCGCTTCATCCGCTGGGCGATGCCCCAGGTCGATCCCGATCGCCCGGCCGTCCTGCGTCAGATTCGGGCGCTTTACGACCTTGGCGAGGCGGAGCCCGATCTTGTTATTCTCCCTGCCCACGACGACGCCTATCTGCGCCGGCGCATCGCCCAGGGGGCGCTGACCGAGGGTTTTGCGATCAACTAACGGCGATTCAAAGTGCAGGCGGGGTTGCGGTCTTGACCGCGGCCCCGCGCCGCCCCAACCAGCGCCCATGCGTCTCATCACCAAGACGGCGGAACTGGACGAGCTGTGTCAGCGCCTGGTCGCGAAGGACTTTGTCGCCGTCGACACTGAATTCATGCGTGAGACGACGTACTGGCCGAAGCTCTGCCTTATCCAGGCGGCCGCGCCGGACGTCGAAGCGGTGATCGATCCGCTGGCGGCAGGGCTGGACCTGCAGCCGTTTCTCGACCTGATGGCGAACGGGAAGGTGTTGAAGGTCTTCCACGCCGCGCGTCAGGACCTCGAAATCTTCCAGAAGCTCGGCGGCAAGTTGCCCCACCCGGTGTTCGACACCCAGATCGCCGCCATGGCTGCAGGCTACGGCGACACGGTGGCCTACGACGCGCTGGTGCAGCAGGTGCTGAAGCGGCGTCTGGACAAGTCTTCGCGCTTCACCGATTGGAGCCGTCGCCCGCTCTCGGACTCGCAGCTCGCCTATGCGCTGGCCGACGTCACGCATCTGCGCGATCTCTATCCGCGCCTGCGCAGCACGCTTGAACAGCGCGATCGCCTCTCATGGCTCGAGGAGGAACATGCCGCGCTGCTCGATCCGGAGATCTACGATACGGCCCCCGACAAAGCCTGGCGGCGTCTGCGGCTGCGCAAGACGACAGCGGATTATGTGCTGGCGCTGCAGGTCGCCGCGGCGTGGCGCGAGCGGCAGGCGCAACAGCGCGACGTGCCGCGCGGGCGCATCGTCAAGGACGAAGCGCTCTACGAGATCGCCGAAGTCCGGCCCAAGACTGCCGCCGATTTCGACCGCATGCGCGCGGTGCCGCGCGGCTTTGGCAATTCGCGCGCTGCGCAGGACCTGCTGCAGGCGCTGGATCGCGCCTTCAGCGATCCCGACCGCCCCCATTTCAAGTACGAACGTCCCCCGCCGGTGCCGCCGGGCCTTGGCCCGACCGTGGAATTGCTGAAGGTGCTGCTGCGCTACGAAGCCGAGGCCAACGAGGTCGCGCCCCGTCTGATCGCCTCGGCCGCCGATGTGGAAGCCATCGCCGCCAGCGACGCGGCGGACGTGCCCGCGTTGCGCGGCTGGCGGCGCAAAGTGTTTGGCGAGCGCGCACTCGCGCTCAAGCGCGGCGCAATCGCGCTAAAGCTGGAAAAAGGCAAGGTGGCGATCGAGGAACTGTGACCCGATCAGCCCGGCGCCGGCAGCTCCGGCGCTTCGATGCTGATGTCGGCCGTCTGTCCGCCGATACCGCCATTCATCACCACGAAACCCAGCGCCACGACCGCAATCAGCAAAGCGCCGACGATCACGCCAAGAAATGCATTGCCGCCGCCGCCAGTGTCGTCTGCCATGGTTGCACTCCATCTGCGCCCCGGCGGATCAACGGTGCGCAAGCGGACCAGTTCCAACGCCTTCAGGCGGCGACGGCCGCCGCGCACAGCGCCTTGAAATCGTAATCGACCTCGCTGGCGCAATCGGGCCATTTGTTGCTCTCGACCCAATATTGCGCGAGCCCCAGGCGCGCCGCCAGCGCAGGAAAGCGGCGATGCTTCCAGATCGGCGTGCCGCAATTGGCGACGAACAGCTGCAGCGCCGATTGCCCGCGCGCCATCCCGAAAACGTCGTGCGCATCGGGGCGCAGGCCGCGGCCCTGGTCGAGCGCTTGTTCGATTACGTCAAACGCGCGCTCGGCGCAGCCCGCGCCCGCCGCGACCAGGCAGGACGAAAGCGGCAGCGGGCCATCCGCGCTTGCCAGCGAGGCGAGCATCATGTTGCACGCGCCGCGACGCTCCTCCGGCGACAAGCGCAGCAATTTTGCGTAATTGAGCAGCGCGGCGACATCGCGCTCGGTGATGCCGCGCCGCGGCGGCACGCCCGGCGCCGCCAGCGCCTCGGCGTCCTCGCACTGGTCCGCGGCGCACAAGGTCACCCACATCATGTACCAGGTGAACGGCGAATCCGGCCAGCGCGCCCAGGCCGCGGACACGACCTCCAGCGCAGCGCCGACATGGCCGCGCGTTGTCATCAGGCTCGCGCGCAAGCCATCGACAGCCGGCCCCAACGGATCGAGCCGGCTCGCCTTTTCCAGCGTCGCAGCCGCTTCGGCGATCCGCCCCACGCTGTACAGCCAGGCTGCGCGCGCCACATGCAGCGAAGAATCGTTCGGCGTCAGTTTCAGCGCCTCGTTGACGAGGCGCAGCTTTTCCCCGTGCTCGGCGAAGGCGGGCTTCAACAGCGAAAGCGCAGCCAGCGCCTGCGCACATTGCGGATCGAGCGCCAAGGCGCGTTCGGCCGCGTCAAGCGCGGCCGTGTGCTTGGGCTCGCCGATCATGTCGCGGTCGCGCGGCAGCAGGAACGCGCGCACGCTGGCCAGCGCGGCCCAGGCGGCCGCATAGTCCGGCGCAATCTTCACGCAGCGTTCGAGCAGCGCTTCGGCGTGCTCTTCGTCGAAATCGCTCAGCATGAGCCAGAGCTGGCGCGCGCGCAGGTAAAGCTCGTGCGCGGCCGGATCGACCGGCTGGGCCATGCGCTGCGCGCCCGAAAGCGTATGATCGAGCGCGGCGGCGACTTTGGCGGCGATGTCGTCTTCCAGCTTGAACGCTTCGGCGCGATCGCCGTCATAGCGTTCGCTCCAGATCGCCATGCCGCTGCCGGCTTCGATCAGCTGGGCGCCCACGCGCAGGCGCTGGCCCGCGCAGCGCACCGCTCCATCGAGCACGTGCGTGGCGCGCAAGGTGGCCGCGGCCTCGCGTTTGCGCTCGCCGCGGAACTGGAACGCCGAGGTGCGGCCGATGACCTTGAGCTTGGACTGGCGCAGCAGCATGGAGATGATCTCGTCGGCGACGCCGTCGGAGAAGTAGTTCATCTCCGCATGCTCGCTCTCGTTGTCGAACGGCAGCACCACCAGCACGTGCTCCGGCCGGCGTTTGCGCGTGAGCGGCGCGGTGATCGCTTCCAGCGTAAAAATCTCGATCGTCTCGGCCATCTTGTCGAGCTGCACGGCGCCGGCCGCGTGCAGACGTCGCGCAAATGCCCCGCGCACCGCGCGCCGCGCGTCCATCGACACCAGCACCGAGCCGGGCTGGGCCACTTCCTGCAGGCGCGCGGCGATATTGACGCTGTGGCCCAGCAGGTCCCCACCTTGCGCAATCAGCACGTCGCCGACATGCACGCCCACGCGCACGCTGCGGCGGTCGACCCCGCCCCAGAGCAGTTCCGCCGCCGCCAGCGCGCCCGAGGCGCTGGGAAATTCCAGCATGAAGCCGTCGCCGGCGGTGTTGAAAATGCGCCCGCCCTGCGTGCGCGCGACGCTGTCGAGTGCAGCGCGCAGCCGCGCGACGGTCGAGACCGCCTCGGTTTCGTCAGCCTCGCTCAGCGCCGCATAGCCGACCATGTCGATCGCCATGATCGCCGCCAGCTTTCGGACGCCCGGTTCTTCGGTCACGCGCAGCCTCGTTGCCGATCACGCTTCTAGCACGCCCGCGGGCCATGCTTCACGCGGCAATGATGTCCTCGCGCGGTCCGGAGAGGACAATCTTCATCCGCTCGGGCGGGTAAGGCCGCACCAGTGACACCGCCTCTTCGGTCGGTGCTTCGAGCCAGGTGTCGATTTCCGCGCCGGTGAGCATGACCGGCATCGCATCGGCGTGGATCGGGCCGGTGAGGGCGTTGGCTTCGGTGGTGAGGATCGCAAACAAGAGGTGCGCGCCGTCCTCCTTGCCGCGCACGCCGGTCCACGGTCGCCAGATGCCGGCAAAGCAGAACAGGGGACGCGAGTCGTCCAGCGCGAACCAGTGCGCCACTTTGGGATGGGTGTCGGTGTATTCCACGAAGCTGGTGGCGGGCACCACGCAGCGGAAGCGCGGCTGCTCCAGCCAGCCGCGCCAGTAATTGGATTTGAGGTTGCGCACATTGGTGACCGGCCGCTTGCCCCCGGCGACCGGCGGAAAGCCCCAACGCATCGCCACCACCTCGCGCAGGCCCTCCTTCGATGTCGCCGCCACGGGCGCCAGCTGATCGGGGAAGATCGCCGGCAGCGGCGGCTGGTTCGCCGTCCGATCGCGCATGGCGCGGACATACGCCGTCAGCGCCTCGCGCGATTTGGTCATGGAGTAGAGGTTGCACACGCGCTAGGGCGTCGCTGAATTGGGCAGCCAGTTCTCGTCCTTCACCTGCTCGGCGGTGAACGGGGGCGCGTCCGGAAATGCCTCAACATCGAGACCTGTTTCTATGGCCGCTTGACGCCGGCCGTTCGCGTAGGCGCTGGCGAAAACTTCAGCCTCGATGCTTTTCAATCCCGGATTTCGCCGAAGGTGGTCGACTATGTCGGCGCGCTGGTTGGCGATGGTTAGACTCCAGCTCCGAGAACGGCGCGCCGGCTGATGCGCCCACTTCAAAAGGTGCGCGATGAGAACAATGTAGCGGCTGCGCAGTTCGCGCTCTTCCGTAACCCCCAAAGCGTCCAGCTCCTGCGCCAGCAGATCCCAATCCAGCTCGTTGCCGGAGCGCCGCCGGAGCGCCTCAGCCTGCTTCTGGGTCCAGGACCAGTAATCTTCGTCATAGAGCGACATGGCGCCAATATAGCATGCTTTTGGCGCTGTGGGATGGAGGCCTGCCTTGACAATGCGTCAGGCCCCATGCCGTGTCCGCGCCAACCGAATCGCGTCTCCGGAGCCCATGATGCACGCATACCGTAGCCACACTTGCGGCGCTCTGCGCCCCGCCGACGCCGGCAAAACCGTGCGCCTGTCCGGCTGGGTGCACCGCAAGCGCGACCATGGCGGGCTGTTGTTCATCGACCTGCGCGACAATGACGGCCTCACCCAGATCGTCATCGCCCCATCCTCGCCGGCGTTTGCCGCCGCCGAGCGCGTGCGCGCCGAGAGCGTCATCCGCATCGACGGCAAGGTGGTGGAGCGCACGCCCGACACGGTGAACCCCAACCTGCCCACTGGCGGGATCGAAGTGCAGGCGAGCGCGCTTGAAGTTCTGGGCGCGGCCGAAGAACTGCCGCTGCCGGTGTTCGGCGAACCGGACTATCCCGAAGACATCCGCCTGCAATATCGCTTCCTCGATCTGCGGCGCGAGACGCTGCATCGCTCGATCCTCTTGCGCAGCCAGGTGATCGCGTCTCTGCGCCGGCGCATGATCGAGCAGGGCTTCGTCGAATTCCAAACGCCGATCCTGACGGCGTCCTCGCCGGAAGGCGCGCGCGACTTTTTGGTGCCCTCGCGGCTCCATCCGGGCAAGTTCTACGCGTTGCCGCAAGCGCCGCAGCAATTCAAACAGCTCTTGATGGTGGCCGGCTTCGACAAGTATTTCCAGATCGCGCCCTGCTTCCGCGACGAGGACGCGCGCGCCGACCGCAGCCCTGGCGAGTTCTACCAGCTCGATTTCGAGATGAGCTTCGTCACCCAGGAAGACGTGTTCAACGCCATCGAACCGGTGCTCGCCGGCGTGTTCGAGGAATTCGGCCAGGGCAAACGCGTCACCAAGGCTGGCGCATTCCCGCGCATTCCCTATGCCGAAGCCATCGCCAAATACGGCTCGGACAAGCCCGACCTGCGCAATCCGCTCATCCTGCAGGATGTCAGCGATCATTTCCGCGGCGGCGGTTTTGGCCTGTTCGCGCGCATCCTGGAAAAGCCGAAGCACGCAGTGTGGGCGGTCCCCGCGCCCGGCGGCGGATCGCGCGCCTTTGCAGACCGGATGAATGCCTGGGCGCAAAGCGAAGGCCAGCCGGGCCTGGGTTACATCTTCTGGCGTGAAGGCGAAGAAGGCGGCGCCGGGCCCATCGCCAAGAATATCGGCGCCGAGAAAACCGATGCCATCCGCACCCAAATGGGCCTCGAGGTCGGCGACGCCTGCTTCTTCGTTGCCGGCGATCCGGCCGTGTTCTACAAGTTCGCCGGCCTGGCGCGAAACAAAGTCGCCGACGAACTCAACCTCTCCGACAAGGAGCAGTTCGCGTTCTGCTGGATCGTCGATTTCCCGATGTACGAGTGGAGCGAGGAAGACAAGAAGATCGACTTCTCGC
>CAZIOD010000022.1:0-32321 GCA_964540785.1 uncultured Terricaulis sp. | reverse complement strand
GAGCGTGCCGCCGATCATGCCAGAACCGATGAGGGCGATTTTCGCGCGGGCCATGAGCTGCTCCAAATCAAGCAAGGAAGGCGCGGGGGTTTAGACCTCGAATGGCGCCGAAGCAACGCGGCCTTATGAACCGCCGGCGCCTCGCCGGCTAGTTCCGGTACAAGCGGGCGAGGCGCCGGCGGTTCATATTATTTCTTCACCACGATCAGCACGCCATCGCCAATGCCGGTCATGACCGCATGCACGCGCGCGTCGGCCCTCGCCTTTTGCGCCAGCGCGCGCAGCGCCGTGGTGTCCTCGCTGGTATCGGCGGGATCGGCGACGCGGCCCGACCACAGCATGTTGTCGAACAGCATGACGCCGCCTGGCCGCAGCAATTGGAGGCCGCGGTCGTAATAGGCGTCGTAGCCTGTCTTATCGGCATCGATGAAGCCGAGGTCATAGACGCCCGCTTGGCCTGCGGCGATGCGCTCATCTATTGTTTCACTTGCCGGGGCGAGCACTAGCTCGATCGCATCTTCGACGCCAGCCTCGCGCCAATACTCGCGTGCTTTGGCGGTCCACTCTTCGTTCACATCGCAGGCAAGCAGGTGCGCATCGGCCCCGTGCATCTCCTTGAGCGCGAGCGCGATCGCCAGCGACGAATAGCCCGTAAAAACGCCGATTTCGAAAGCGCGTTTGGCGCCTATCGCCCGCGCGAGGATTTGCATGAAGGCGCCCTGCTCGGCGCTGATCTGCATCCGCGCATTGGGCATGCGCTGCGTTTCTTCGCGGCAGCGTTTGAGCGCCGGATGCTCCAACGGATTGACGTCGGCCAAATAGCGGACGAGTTCGGGACTGAGCCCAAGGGAACCTGACATGACCTCTATCTAGGCCAGACGCTTCAGCTCCTCCACCAGATCCGCGCGTTCCCAGGTGAAGCCGCCCTCGTTGTCCGGCTGCCGGCCGAAGTGGCCGTAGGCGGCCGTGCGCGCGTAGATCGGGTTGTTGAGCTTCAGATGGGTCCGGATGGCGCGCGGCGTGCAGCCGCCTATCATGTCAGGGAGCGTCTTTTCGAGGATGGCGGGGTCGATCGTATCGGCGCCATGCAGATCGACGTAAAAGCTGGTCGGCCGCGCCACGCCAATGGCGTAGCTGATCTGGATCGTGCAGCGCTGCGCCAGGCCGGCGGCAACAACGTTTTTCGCAAGGTAGCGGCACGCATAAGCGGCGGAGCGGTCGACCTTGGTCGGATCTTTACCGGAAAAGGCGCCGCCGCCATGCGGAGCGGCTCCGCCATACGTGTCGACGATGATTTTGCGGCCGGTCACGCCGGCGTCGCCGTCGGGACCACCGATCTCGAAACGGCCGGTGGGATTGACGTGCCATTGCGTTTTCTTGGTGATGAGGCCGTCAGGAAACACCGCCTCCACATACGGCTTCAGCAACTCCTTGAACTTGTTCTGCGTGTAGTTGCCGCCGTTCAGCTTCTTTTTGTGCTGATGGCTGACAACGATCTGCTCCACATGCACGGGCGCGCCGTTCTCGTAGCGTAGCGTAACTTGGCTCTTGGCGTCCGGCTCAAGTTCTGGACGTTCGCCTGAGTGACGCACTTCCGCGAGGCGCTTCAAAATATTGTGCGAGTAGTGCAGCGTTGCCGGCATCAGCTCGGGCGTTTCGCTGCAGGCGTAGCCGAACATGATCCCCTGGTCGCCGGCGCCTTCGTCCTTTTTGTCGGTGGCGTCAACGCCTTGCGCAATATGCGCGGACTGGCCGTGCAGGTAATTGTGAAACTTCGCCTTTTCCCAGTGAAAGCCCTTCTGCTCGTAGCCGATGTCCTTCACCGCCGCGCGCACGCTGGGCTGAAGGCCGGCGATGATCTCCTTGGTGAACGCCTTGTTCTTCGCTTTGTCTCTGCCGTCGCCGGTTTTGGCGCGCACTTCGCCGGCCAGCACAATGCGATTTGTCGTCACCAGCGTTTCGCAGGCGACGCGCGCTTCGGGATCGGCGCTCAGAAACGCGTCCACCACAGTGTCGGAGATGCGATCTGCGACCTTGTCAGGGTGCCCTTCGGACACGCTTTCGCTGGTGAAGACGTAGGAAGTGCGGTCCACGCGGATTCTCCGGTTTCCAGGAAAGAGGCCGTATAAGGAGGTGCGGACGGTTCTGCAAATCCGCCCCCCTCACCGCGAGCCCTCGCCAGCTTCCTCGGTCAGCGCCTTGACCAGCTCAATTACCCGGCGCCTGACTTTTACATTCTCGATCGACGCGAAAAGGGCCATCAGCTGGGCCCCCTCGGGCGTAGCCAGTGCGTCGTCGATATAGGCCGTCGACGCCTCGGCGACGCCGGAGGCGCTGCGCGCCGTCAATCCCTCGAAAAAGCGGCTGACCGGCATGTCGAGCGCTGCGGAGATATCGAACAGACGACTCGCCGCGATGCGATTGATGCCTTTCTCGTATTTTTGCACCTGTTGGAATGTGACGCCTAGGAGCTCTGCAAGCCGCTCCTGACTCATGCCGATTTCGAGGCGCCGCGTTCGCACTCGCTGACCGAGTTTTCGATCAATGGCGTTCGCCGCCCGCTCGTCGTTCATGACTTAGTTCTCGCAGTCCGCAGTTTGCTCGGCAAGAGTCTCAATCCCGAAGTTAGGATCATAAGCATCAACAGCAACCAATTGCGCCCAGAAGCGAGTGCGGGCTCGGGCAATGCCGGCGGCAGTTGTGCCTCCACGCCGCCTTCGCCGCGCGTTGACCTTACGACACGGCCGTAGGAGTCGACGATTGCGGAAATGCCGCCGCTCGCGGCGCGCGCCATCGGCAGGCCCTCTTCGATTGAACGGTATCGGGCCATGGCGAAGTGTTGATGAGGTCCCGTGCCATCGCCGAACCATGCATCATTGGTGACGCTGATGATCCAGCCGGGCCGCGCTTCGCCCCGCGGAATCATGCCGGGGAAGATAGCCTCATAGCAGATGAGCACGACGGCAGGCGTCGCCTCGGGAATGACCAAACGGGTCGGCGGTGCGCCCGCTTCGAAACCGGCGCCGATCTGTTGCAGCGGCGCGATGTTGAATTGGCTCACCAGCGACCAGAATGGAATGTACTCCCCAAAGGGTACGAGGTGATGCTTATCGTAGGTCTGCGCAACGCGCGGGGCCCCGGAAACGCCATCGATAATCACAGCGGAATTGTAAAGACGCAGCGCCTGCGAGCCGCCTGCGCCGCGCATGAAAGCCTCGCAAGCGGGGCCAGGTTCGCACCGCGTCAAACCTGTGACCAGTGCGCGATCGCCGAGCCCCTGCCCGATTGCGGCTAGGAAATCGGGGTTCTGCAGCATGAAAAAGTTACGCGTCGGAATCGCGCCTTCGGGCCAGATCAGGATCGACGCGCGGCTCTCTTCAGGTGAACCGCTGACTTCCAGATAGTGCTGCAATACGCGCCATTCCTGGTCCGGCCGATAGCGCCATTTCTCGGCCTGGCTAAGACCTGAATCGGCGACGCGCACGATCGGCTGCGCACCCGGCAAATCGATTGGCGCGCGGGAGATGCGCTGAACGCCCCAGCCCCAGACCATGCCGATCACGAGCGCAGCTGCCAGCGTCGGCGCAAAGCGCCGCCCAGGGCTCGCCGATCGGTCGGCGATGGTCGCCGGCGCCGCAGCCGCGAGCAGCGTCAGCAAGGTCAAACCATAGATGCCAACCAGCGCAGCCGCCTGCGAAACCGGTTCGCCCGGCGTCCACACGTATCCCGGCAAGATCCAGGGAAACCCGGTAAAGATGTTGCCGCGCAGCCATTCGGCGGCAAACGTGCACGCCGCAAACACGGCAACCCGCCGCCAGTCGTTCGTCCAGAACGCGACCGCGAGTGCGCAGCCGAACGCCCAGAACAACGCAAGGCCGCCAGCGAGCGCGAGCGTCGCCGGAATGCCCCAGGCCGGACCCCACGACGAACTGTCCACCAGGAAGGCGGAACTTATCCAGTAGAGCCCTGTCGTGAAGTGCCCCAGCCCGAAGAACCACCCGGTCAAGAAGCCAGACCACAACCGCTTTGGCTTTGTCGCCGCGGTATCCAGCAACCAGACGAGCGCGACGATGGCGGCGACGAAAGCGAGCGTCAGCTGAAATGGCGCATGGCCTAGCGTTGCGAGCGCACCCGCGACGAACGCCAAGCCGCGCCGTTGCCATGCGGTGCGAGCGTTCAGCCAAGCGTGGATGCGCGACTGCGCGGCGTCGGAAGACGCGTTCAAGCTCAAACTCCGTGAAAAAGTCCGCCGAGAATGTTGGAGCGCGCTGCGGCGGTCTCGTCAACAGGTCATGCGCGCCGGCCGCCCGCAGCCGCGATGGGCGCTGTCGGGGTCGCCGTCTCGCTTGCGACGCGGATGCGGATTCGCTTCACCCGCCGGGGATCCGCGTCGACGATCTCAACGTCGAACCCCGCCGGATGGCGCAAAATCTCGCCGCGTTGGGGCAGCCTTCCGGCCAGCGCGACGGCAAGGCCCGCCGCGGTGTCGAACTCGTCCTCATGCTCGGGCAATTCGAGGCTTGCCCCGAGCTTCGCCTCCAGTTCGTCGATCGGCGCGCGCCCGTCAGCTTCGAAGCTGCCCGCGCGCTCCAGCACCAGCGCAGCCTCGACATCGTGTTCGTCCTCGATGGCGCCGACGATCTGTTCGACCAGGTCCTCCATCGAGACCAGCCCGTCTGTGCCGCCGTACTCGTCGATCACCAGAGCGAGGTGGATGCGGCTCGACTGCATCTTCAAAAACAGCGTTGCGAGAGTCATGGACTGCGGCACGAACAAAATGTCGCGGCGTATGCGCGGCAGCAGCCGATCCGAGAACTGCGCGCGCGTCTCGCCATTCTCATCCGGCGCCAGCAGCGCCAGCACATCGCGCACGTGGATGAAACCCAGCGGATCGTCGAGGGTCTCGCCATAGATCGGCAGCCGCGAGTGCTGGCTCTCGGAAAACACACGCGCCGCTTCGCCTAAGGTCGCAGACGCTTCTATGGCGACGATTTCGGCGCGCGCACGCATCACGTCGGCAACTTTCAGCCGATCGAAACTCGCGGCCCGCAAGATGAGCGCTTGCTGTGCGGTGTCGAGATCGCCGTTGGCGTGGCGCTCGCGCAGGGCCTCTTCGACCGCGGCGGCGGAGCTCTGTTTCCCGCGCGCGAACAATCGCGACAAGCGGTGAACCAGCCCCGCGCGCCTTCGCGACGCAGGCTCGGCTTCTTCGGTCGTCTCTACCATCGTTGGTGCGGTCGCACTCCTCACTGGGCCCTAAACATAGGGATCGTCGATCCCCAGAGTCGCTAAGATAGCGCGCTCGCGCGTCTCCATCCTCTCGGCCTCACCGGGCTCCTGATGATCATAGCCCAAAAGATGCAGAAATCCGTGCACGGCCAAGTGCGCGGCATGGTGTTCGAACCGCTTACCCTGAAAATTTGCTTCCGCAACAATGGTTTCCGCTGCCAGTGCGATGTCTCCCAGGGTCTTCTCGGGCACGCTTGGCGCATTCGGCGCGGGAAAGGACAGGACGTTCGTCGGGCCGCCTTTACCGCGAAACCGGGCGTTCAGGGCTGCAAGCGCAGCGTCGTCGCCGAGCAGAAGCGAAACCGATCCCGTCACGCCCTCCTCCGCCGCCGCCGCGATCAAGGCGCGCACAACCAGGCCCTCGTGCCCACGCCAAAGCGGAGCGCCGCCAACAAGCTCAACCTCTAACTCGTCCTCAGCCACGCCCCGCCTCGTCGCGGTGGTAGGCTTCGACGATATCGGCGACCAGCCTATGGCGCACCACATCCTGCGCTGCGAAACGAATGACTTCGACGCTGGCAATGTTTTCAAGAATAGAAATCGCGTGCGCCAGCCCGGATTGGTCAGAACGCACCAGATCGATTTGCGACGGATCGCCGGTAACCACCATTCGCGATCCCTCGCCGAGGCGGGTGAGCACCATCTTCATCTGCAGCACTGTCGCGTTCTGCGCCTCGTCGACGATGACGAAGGCGTTGGACAGGGTGCGTCCTCGCATGAAGGCAAGCGGCGCCACTTCAATCTGCCGACGTTCACGCCGCAACTTCAGATCGTTCTCGTTCATCTGGCTGCGGAATGCATCCCAGATCGGCTGCAAGTAGGGGTCGACCTTCTCGGCAAGATCGCCCGGCAGATAGCCGAGCTTCTCCCCCGCCTCGACGGCAGGCCGCGTTACGATGATGCGGTCGACGCGTTCCTGCTTCAACGCTTCCACAGCGGCGGCAACAGCCAGGAATGTCTTGCCCGTACCCGCTGGGCCGACCCCGAAAATAAGGTCGAGATTTTCGTCGCGCAGCGCTTCGACGTAATGCACCTGACGCGGGGTGCGCAGCGTGAGACCGCCCAATTGCGGTAGCGTCATGACGCCCGACGATTCGCTCTGCCCTTCCGATAAGGAAATCGCCGCCAGCACATCGCCTTCGCGAATACGGCCTTTGCGGCGCGCCAGATCGGCGAGCGCATCGACGATACGCTGTACACGTTCGATATCCGCTTCGCCGCCCGGCCGGGCACGCACGGTCAACCGATCGCCCTGCGCATCAAGCGTGACGCTATAGGCAGGCGCGCCGCGCGGCGCATTCGGATCCCGGAACGCTTCTTGTATGTGCGCGAGGTGGCGATGCAAGGGGCCGAACACCGCCTGCGCCACACCGGCATCCGTAAGCGCGATGACGCGCGTCAGATCAGTCTGATTCACGCAAGCTCCGGCGTTCGCTCAAGGCGCGCGCCTGTGAGCGAGTTCTGCGAGGCAGAGAGAATGCGAACGGGCACCGTGTCGCCTGGGGACGCGCGTGCATCATCGAAGTGCACCGCCTGCAGATAGGGCGAGCGGCCGTGCTTCTGGCCCGCCTTACGTCCATCGCCTGTGACCAGCACCGGCAGAACACGATCGATTTGCGCGACGTTGAACGCGCGCTGTTGTTCCGACAAAAGCGATTGCAGACGCGATAGACGCTCGGCCTTTGCCTCCTCCGACACCTGGCCGCGCATTGCCGCGGCGGGCGTGCCCGGGCGTATGGAGTATTTGAACGAGAACGCCGAGGCGAAACCCACATCGCGGACGAGCTGAAGCGACGCTTCGAAATCGGCCTCGGACTCTCCCGGGAAGCCGACAATGAAATCGGTTGAAAGCGCAATGTCGGGGCGCGCCGCGCGCAGGCGAGCGACAATGTCGCGATAAAGTGCGCCGTCATGCTTGCGATTCATCGCCTTGAGGATGCGATCCGAGCCAGACTGCACCGGCAGGTGCAGGTAGGGCATAAGTTTCGCCTCATCGCCATGCAGCGCCACTAACTCGTCTGTCATCTCGATCGGGTGCGATGTCGTATAGCGCAGCCGTTCGAGCCCATCGATTTCCGCGAGCGTGTGCAGCAGGGACGCAAAGCTCGCAGCGCCGCCGGCGCCGTCGTCGCCGTGATATGCATTCACATTCTGTCCGAGCAGAGTGATCTCGCGCACGCCGCGCGCCACCAACGCTCGGGCTTCGGCCAGCACGTCCGACAATGGCCGCGAATATTCCGCCCCGCGCGTGTACGGCACGACGCAAAAGGTGCAGAACTTGTCGCAGCCTTCCTGGATCGAGAGGAATGCAGTCACGCCGTCCGGCGCGCGCGCCGGCAACGCATCGAACTTTT
Organism: uncultured Terricaulis sp.; assembly: GCA_964540785.1. Lineage (GTDB taxonomy): Bacteria > Pseudomonadota > Alphaproteobacteria > Caulobacterales > Aquidulcibacteraceae > Vitreimonas. Next base: position 24,678 of record CAZIOD010000022.1, on the reverse strand, counting down.
CCTGGGCGGTGAAATCGGCAGCAAGACGCTCGCCCGCCCTGCGCGCCGCCCGCGCGATCAGTTCCGGAAGCTTGTGATAAGCCTGGGGCCCGACAACGAGGTCCACTGCCGGCGCACGCGCAATGATCTCCTCACCCTCCGCTTGGGCCACGCAGCCGGCAATGGCGATGGTCATCCGCTTGCCTTCGGCCTGACGGCGCTGCTTGTGCGCGCGCAAGCGGCCGATCTCTGAATAAACCTTTTCGGTCGCCTTCTCGCGAATATGGCAGGTGTTCAGGATAACGAGATCTGCGTCCTCGGGCCGATCTGTCATCGCATAACCGAGCGGGCCGAGCACATCGCGCATGCGCTCGCTGTCATAGACGTTCATCTGACAGCCGTACGTTTCGATGAACAGCCGCTTTGGCGCTTGGCGCTCGGACATCACCGCCTGCTCGCTTTCGACGTGTCGTCCAGCGGTACGCCGTACAGTTCCAGCCGGTGATCGACCAGTTTGTAGCCGAGCTTGCGCGCGATCTCCTGTTGCAGGCGTTCGATTTCCGGCTCAACGAACTCGATCACTTTGCCGGTCTTCATGTCGATCAGGTGATCATGGTGGGTTTCCGGCACTTCCTCGTAGCGCGAGCGGCCGTCGCGGAAGTCGTGGCGCTCGAGAATGCCGGCTTCCTCGAACAGGCGCACGGTGCGATACACGGTAGCAATGGAGATGTGCGGATCGATCGCCACGGCGCGGCGGTGCAGCTCCTCGACGTCGGGATGATCTTGGCTTTCCGAGACCACGCGCGCAATGACGCGGCGCTGCTCGGTCATGCGCATGCCCTTCTCGACGCAGAGCTTTTCAATCCGATCCATGGGCGTTTTCATGCCGCGGAGGCATACCCCCAGCGGCTGCGCCCTGTCCACCGGAGCGAGACGTCAACCCGCCCTATCGGACAGCATCCTTTTCATGACAATCGCGTCGACGAAGCCGCGCTCGGTCGCGTAATAGCCGCGGCGCCGGCCCGCCTCCTCATAGCCGAGTTTGTCATAAAGCGCGCGCGCAGCGGCGTTGTCTTCGGCCACCTCCAGATGCATCGAAGACGCCCCGCGGACGAGGGCGGCCGCGGCCGCGGCGGAAACAAGCGCAGCCCCTACGCCCCTGCGCCGCGACTCAGGACTCACGGCGACGGTCAGCAGCTCGGCGTCGCCGGCGGCAACCCAAGCCATAGCGAACCCGTCCGGTGCGGCCGTTCGCGAGAGCAGCGCAAACACAGCCGGATTATCCAATAACTTGGCGATTTCCTCGACGCTCCAGGGTCTGTCGAAGGACCGTGCGTGCAATTCGCCCAGCAGTCCCGCCGCCTGTGCACCCGCCGCCTCGATCATGAGTTCCCGCCAGGCAACGTCACGTGCGGCGCGCGCAAATAGGCAGGCGCGGGGGCATAAACCGCCGGATCGAGCCGCTGCGCGCGCCGGCCTAGGGCCACAACGTCCACCAGCGCGCCTGGACCGACAAGCGCGGCGCTCAGCCCAGCCAGGAGCGCCTCGAACTCGCCACGCTCGATGGCGCGCGGGGTCGTCACCGAGGCGCCGTCTTCGTAGAGTGCAAAGTACGACGCACCCGGGGTCTCGATGACCGCCGCACGCAAGCCGCCTTCGCCGTCCGCCAGGGCCAGCGCCTCCAACGTCGACACGCCAACACACGGCGTGTTGAGCGCCAGCGCAAGGGCGCGCGCAAACGAAACTCCGACGCGCACGCCGGTGAACGATCCAGGCCCCGTTGTCACGGCGATGCGATCGATGTCGGCAAATGAGATACCGGCTTTTGTCACGGCGTCCCGCACCATCGGCGCCAGCCGCTCGGCTTGGCCGCGGCTCATCTGCTCAGAAAGTACAGACAACGTCTCTTCGCCACGCACGATGGCGACGGAGCATGCGTCCAGCGCGGTATCGATGGCCAGCACAATCATCCGGCCGGCCGCACACTCAAACCACCTGCTCCACGCGGTTAACTTCCGGAACATAGTGGCGAAGCATATTCTCGATGCCCTGTTTCAAGGTCAGGGTCGAGGACGGACAGCCCGCGCACGACCCACGCATGTTCAAGCGAACGACGCCCTCGTCGTGATCCCAGGAATGAAACGTGATGTCGCCGCCATCGCGCGCTACCGCAGGACGCACGCGCACCTCAATCAGCTCCTTGAGCTCTTTCACAATCTCCGCGGCGTCGCCCTCGTAGGTGATGTCGGCTTCGTCTACGTCTTCGGCTGGAGCATCGCTGCCAAGCAATACCGGCCGGCCCGACGTGAAGTGGTCCATGATTGCCGCGAGCAGGTGGGGCTTGAGATGCGGCCAGGCGACCGCCTCGTCTTTTGTGATCGTGAGAAAGTCGCCGCCCAAATAGACCCGCTCCACGCCCTCTACCGCAAACAGCGCGTGCGCCAGCGGCGAGGCGCGCGCCGCGTCCGCATCGCCAAACTCGCGGCTGCCGGCGCCGAGCACATCACGGCCAGGCAAGAACTTCATCGTGCGTGGATTGGGCGTCGATTCGGTTTGGATAAACATGTCGGTCAGGTGGCCCTTTCGGCCCGAAGGGTCAAGCGGGCGCGTCAGGCACGGCAAGACCCACCGGCAACGCGAGCTTGCGCACGTCTTCGCGCGAAAGCGCCCCCGGCACGACCAGCACCGGCACTGGGCGCGCGCCAAGCCCCGCCGCTTTGCCGAGTTGCTTAACGAGCGGTCCGGGCCCGCCGGGCCCATGCGCTGAGGCGAGCACTACGAGTTGGATGCTGGTGTCCTGCTCGATCAGTTTGCGCAGTTCGGCCTTCAGATCCCCTTCACGCAGCACCGGTTCTGCCGTGACGCCGCATTCGGCCCACACCTCCGCCGCGAAGCGCTGCGTCAGCGACTCGGCGGCGTCGAAGGCCTGACGGCGCATCTCCTCCGTGATCGAAGCCCAAGGCGCAGGATCGGACGGCTCGATCACGCGCAGCATCACGAGACGCCAGCCCGTGTATTTGCACAGGAGCCCCGCATAAGTCAGCGCATCCGGAAACTCTTCGCTTTCGTCGGCGACGACCAGGACGGCGAACCGCTCACTCATGGGCGCATCTGTAGCCGCATGCGCCTAGATACGCCAGAAGCCGACGCGTTCGCGCACTTCAGTCATGATCGGCTCGGCAATGGCGCGCGCGCGCTCAGCGCCGTCCTTGAGGATGGCGTCGAGGGCGGCGGGATCTGCGTTGAGCCGGCGCATCTCGGCGGCGATCGGTGACAATTTCTGCGCCAGAAGTTCGGCCAGGGCGGGTTTGAAGACGCCAAAACCCTTGCCGCCGAACTCCCGGAGAACCGCTGCGGGCGCGCGTTCAGCCATTGCCGCATAGATGCCGACGAGATTTTCCACCTCCGGCCGTCCGTTGAGGCCCTCCACCTCCTCGGGCAAGGGATGTGGGTCTGTCGTCGCCTTTTTGATTTTCTGCAGGATGGCGTCAGCATCGTCGGTCATATTGATGCGCGACTGATCGGAGGGATCCGACTTCGACATCTTTTTCGACCCATCGCGCAGACTCATGATGCGCGCGCCCGGTCCCTGGATCAGAGGCTCCGGCAACGGGAAAAATCCTGGCGCCTCAAAGTCGTTGTTAAATTTCTGCGCGATATCGCGCGACAGCTCGAGATGCTGCTTCTGGTCTTCGCCAACAGGCACATGCGTCGCCTTGTAGACGAGAATGTCGGCCGCCTGCAGCACCGGATAAGCGAACAAACCCACGCTCACACGCTCGCTGTGCTTGCCGGCCTTGTCCTTGAACTGCGTCATCCGCTCGACCCAGCCCATCCGCGCCACGCAGTTGAAAATCCAGGCGAGCTCGGAATGCTCGCGTACCGCCGACTGCACGAAGATGATCGAGCGTTGGGGGTCGATGCCTGCGGCGATATAAGCGGCGGCGACTTCACGCGTGCGGCTTGCGAGTGTCGCGGGATCGGGATCTGCCGTGATCGCATGCAGATCGACCACGCAAAAGACGCACTCGTACCGATCCTGCAGGCCTACCCATTTCTGCAAGGCGCCGAGATAATTGCCGAGATGCAGACCATTTGTCGGCTGCATGCCAGAAAACACGCGCGTCGGCCCCTTGTAGTCGGACGCCGGTGAGTCAGTCATTGAAAACTCCGGAACAGAAGAACGGCGCGCGCACGAAGCGTCAGTGGCGCGCAAGGATAAGCGGCGTCAGGTCAGCTCCGCCATCGCCAGGTGTGCGTCTTCAGGTTCATGGGACGAGGCTTCTATCAGCCGCCTGCGCTTGGCGGCAACCCGGCTTGCCCAGGCGGCGCGCCCCGCTCGCGCCGGAAAGCGCTGCGGACTTCGGCGAACGTCACCGCGCGAATGAGAAAGAGCAGAATGAAGTAGGCCGTGCCGCCGCCCAGAATGAGGGCGAGCATGGCCGCCTCTTTCGGCCCGCCCCAGTCGAACCGCGTCCAGGCAAACCAGGATTCGAGCGTCTCTCGGTTCCAGGCGGCGAAAACAAGCGCCGCCCCGAGCGCCGCGGCGGCGAAGATTATGCGCATCAGGCGCGTCATGGCGCTACGCGACGGCGCATAGCCGCCGCGACGCGCGAGCGCGCCCACCATCAGCGCCACGTTGACCCAAGCGGCGATGCTGGTCGCGATCGCAAGGCCCGGGAAGCCGAGATAGCCAGACTGACGCAAACCGAAAAACAGCGCCGCGCCCAGCGCGATATTGATGACCATCGATATGATGGCGAACCGCATCGGCGCCTTTGTATCTTCGCGCGCGAAGAAGGCGGGCGCGTAGATTTTCGCCAACACGAATGCGGGCACGCCCCAGCCATAATGGACCAGCGCCTTGGCGCAATCCACGGCGTTCTGCGGAGTGAATTCGCCGCGCACAAATAGCGCATCGAGCATGAAAGCGGGCATTGCGATAATCGCGGCCGCCGCTGGCAGCGTGAAGGCCATCGACAGATTCACCGCTTCGTCGAGCGCCCCGCGCGCGCCAGCCTCGTCTTCGGCCTGCACCAGCCGCGAGAGCCGCGGCAACATAGCTACGCCGACGGCGACGCCGATCAGCCCGAGCGGAAGTTGGTAGAGCCGATCGGCGAAGTTCAGTAGCGCGATGGCGCCCTCTTCGAACGACGCCAGCGCCTGGCTGACCAAGACATTGATCTGCAGCGCGCCGCCGGCGAGCGCTGCGGGTGCGGCAAGCGCCGCTAGACGTCTTACGTTCGGCGTCAGACGCGGAGCGGTCGGGCGCGTGCGCACGCCCGACCGGCGCGCGCCCAACCCGACCCATAAGGCTTGCAGGACGCCGGAGATCGCGACCGCCGCCGCGGCGGCGAACGCCGCTTGCGTCTGATCGTGACGGAATAGCCAAACGCCGATGATCAGGCTGATGTTCAGCAGCGTCGGCGCCGCCGCGGCGGCGAAGAAACGGCCGCGCGCATTCAGCGCCCCTGCGAACAGCGTCGCGACGCTGATCGCGATCAAGTATGGCATGGTGATCTGCGTAAGCAGCGTGGCGAGCGCGAAAATCTCAGGGTCGTCGGCGTAGCCGCCGAACAGCACCAGATTGATCCAAGGCATCGCGACGATGGCAATGGCGCTTAGGACGCCCGTGGCCAAGACAAGGATCGCCAGCGCTTCGGCCGCCAGCGTGTCGGCGACCTCCTCGCCCTGCTCCGCCAGGGTCTTGGTGTAGACGGGAACGAACGCCTGGCTGAACGCGCCCTCGGCGAACAAGCGCCGGAAGAGATTGGGAAAGCGCAGCGCTGCATAGAAAGCATCGGCCACCGGGCCCGCGCCGAGCGCCGCCGCGAGCAGCACATCGCGCGCAAACCCCAGCAGACGCGAGATGAGGGTAAGGCCGCCGATAACGGCAGTGTTGCGGGCAAAGCTCATGTGAGGCGGCGACTCGGCAAGCGCATCCCTGCTACCGCGCCGGCGAGTGGCGCGCCACCGCCAACGGCTTCTTGGCCGGATCGGCCGGCGGCGCCGGTTCGGCGGCGCGCAGCACCGCTTCAAGCTTGCCGCGCAGCGCCGCAATACGCCGGGCGTTGGCGATCTGCCCGCCGGCGGCCTCCTGGACGTAAAAGACGTCCGAAGCGCGCACGCCATAGGTATCGATGTGGGCGCTCACGATGGACACCTTTGCCTCGGCGCAGACATGCGCCAGCTCGGCCAGCAGGCCGCGTCGGTCGCGGCCCGACGCCTCGATCACAGTCGCATCCGGTGTAATATCGTTGTCGATGCGGACCCAAGGTTCGAGCGCGAAGGCGGCCCGGCGCCGCGACGGCGGGGGCGGCAGCGGCAGCGGATGATCCTCCAAGGCGGCGCGAGTCAGGCGTTGGATCAAGGCATTCAGTGCGCGCGGATCGCGTAAGCCAAACGGCTTCATGTCCGCGGTTTGAATCGAGAACACGTCGAAAGCAGCGCCGTCCTTGGTCGTGTGCACGCGCGCGCCAACGATATCGGCGCCCGAACCGGAGATCGCCGCGGCCAGACTGGCGAACAAGCCCGGTCGATCGCCGGCATAGACGAGCACTTCCGTCACGGCCTGCTGTTCGCGAATACGAGCCGCGACGTGGGGAATTGCGCGCCCGTTGCGCGCCGCGATTACCTCACGAGCGTGCCAAGCGCGAGCCTCGGCGTCATGATTGAGCCAGTACCCGTCCTCAAGCGCGCTGAGCCAAACATCAAGCACGCCGTCCTCGTCGCCGATCTCATTCAGCAAGTCCTGTTTGGCTTGTCTGGCAATCTCGGCCAGATGTGCGCGCACGCCCTCCTCATCGGAGCGTCCGCCATGCAGCGCCGCTTCCGTGAGCCGGTAGAGGTCGCGCAGCAATTGGCCTTTCCAATCGTTCCAGATGCTGGGTCCGACAGCGCGAATGTCAGATACGGTCAGCAGCAGCAGAAGCCGCAAACGTTCGACGGTGCCGACTGTCCTGGCGAACTGCGCCACGGTGCGTGGGTCGCCGATATCGCGCTTTTGCGCGACATCGCTCATCAGCAAGTGATGGCGCACCAACCAGCCGACCAGCTCCACCTCCTCCTTAGGCAATTTCAGCCGCTCGCACGCCGCCCGCGCTGATTTTTCGCCTTCGACCTGCTGATCGCCGCCGCCCTTGCCGGTATCGTGCAGCAGCATGGCCAGATAGAGGGCGCGCCGGTTGATGACTTTGGCAAAGATCGAGCTGGACAAAGGGTGACGGCTTTTGTGCAAGCCGCGTTCGATCTCCGACATCGTCTCGATCGCCTGCAACGTGTGCTCGTCCACCGTGTAATGGTGATACATATTGAACTGCATCTGCGCGACAATGCGGCCAAACTCGGGGACGAACTTTCCCAGCACGCCAGCTTCGTTCATGAGCTTTAGCGCCGCAGCCGGATGGCGTCGCGACTCGATGATCTGCAGCATCAGCTGGCGCGATTCCTCGTCTTTGCGCCAGGCCGGCGTCAAGGCGCGCGCGCGGCGCGCGGCTTCGCCGAGCGCGGCGGGATGGATGTCCAGGTCGCGCCGCTCGGCGATCTCGAACAACTTGATGACGTTGGCTGGCTTTCTCAACACGCGGGGGCTGTTTATGTTGAGACGTCCGCCCTCGACGTAGAACCCCGGCGTCTCCGGGGCAGACTTGCGCCGGGCGCCTTCGATCAATCGCTGCAGTCCCCCGGGCGCCTTTTTCGCGTTGTCAGCTTCGAGTTTCGCGCACAGGACGCGCGTCAGCATGCCGACTTCCTTCGCCACGAGGAAGTAGCGCTTCATGAAGCGCTCCACCGCGCTGAGGTCGCTGCGCGCGCTATAGCCGAGACGTTTGGCCAGTTCGGGTTGCAGATCGAATGTCAGGCGCTCTTCGGCGCGACCCGTGATGAAGTGCAAGTGGCAGCGCACCGACCACAAAAAACGCAACGCCCGGCGCAGCGCGAAGCGCTCGTCTTCGGTAAATACGCCTGCGTTCATGTAGTCGCGCGGCCGCGAAAAGCCGTAAACATGCCGCGCCATCCAGAAGAGGGTGTGCAGATCCCGCAAACCGCCCTTTCCGTCCTTTATGTTCGGCTCGACCATGTAGCGCGAGGCGCCCGCCCTGACGTGCCGGTCGTCGCGCTCTTTGAGTTTGGCGGCGATGAAGGCCGCATGGCCGCGACGCACAACCTCTTTCTGAAAGCGGGTGCTAAATTCTTCCGCCAGAGAGTCGTCGCCGGCGACGCGACGCGACTCCAGGATCGCGGTTTGGATCGTGTGCTCCTCGCGGGCGAGCTTCAGGCAATCGTCGAGATTGCGTGAAGCGTGGCCGACCTTCAGCCCCAAGTCCCAGAGCATGTAGAGCATGAACTCGGTCACGCTCTCGATGAACGGGGTCAGTTTGTAGGCGCGGAGGAAGAGGAGATCGATGTCGGATGAGGGCGCCAGCTCCCCCCGTCCGTAGCCGCCGACGGCGAGCAGCGCGAAGCGCTCTCCCTCGGTTGGATTGCGCGCGCGAAAAACGTGCGTCGTGGTGTAATCGTAAAGCGCGCGCACGACCTCATCGGCGACTTCGGCGAGCAGGCGGGCGACCGCCAAGCCGTTCTCCCCCGCTTCGAGCCTGACCTTGGCCGCCGCGCGACCCCGGGCCAGAACCTCGCCCAACGCTTCCTTCACCGCCGCCCGGCCGGCCTCCCCCTCGCTGTGCCAGATTGCGGTCAGCTGGGCGCGCAAGGCTTGCCCGTCGACGATCTGCTCGATGCGGAGGGGCTTTAGAGGGGCGGCCATGCGCAGGTCATTTCGGCTTTTTGGGGCAATTGCGCCACTCTGAGGCGCGACATCGATGACTTTCTCGTAAAACACAGATCGCAAACTTGCCTCATTTCGCGAGCACAGCCACAAAGGCTAGCGGATATTTGTGGCGGAGATCCTCCTCGATGCGTGGAAACGGTAAGGGGCGCACCATTAAACTGAACCCCGTCGACGAGGATCGGGTCACCGACCACCCCGACCGACACCGCATGGTGGCGCTCGAAGACCGCAACTTGTTCAACCTCCGAATCAAGAGCGAGCGCGCTTCGGCCTATTGGTTTGCCGCTTCGCTGTGGGGCGTGTCGGGTCTGGTCATGGGAGCCATTCTCGGCGTCTACATCACCCTCGCGGTCCAACAAGGCTCGGCCGACGTCTGGCGGGATAATTTTATTGCGGGCGCCGCCGCCGACGCGGCGCGTGAATCCGTTGATCGACGTCCGTCATTGGTGGACCCCGGCCGCGACCAGCCGCAGCCGACCAACCAGCCCTAATTGTTTTTCTGAACGGCCTTCAGCCGATAAAGCGCGTCGAGCGCCTGCTTGGGCGTTAACCCATCAGGTTCGATGTCCTCTAGCGCTGCTTCCAGCGCCGATGGGGCTGACTCGGCAATAACCTGCGAGAACAGCGGCAGATCGTCTGCAAATTCCACCTGCGTCGCACCGCCATTTGCTTCCAACCGCGCCAGTACGATGCGAGCGCGCTCGACGGCGCTCTTCGGGAGTCCTGCCAGCTTGGCGACTTGAATCCCGTAGGATCGGTCCGCCGCGCCGGGCGCAACCTCGTGAAGGAAGACAAGATCGCCCTTCCACTCCTTCGCCCGCAGGTGCGCATTGGCGCCGCCCACGAGCTTCTCCGCGAGTCGCGTCAGCTCATGATAATGGGTTGCGAACACCGCGCGGCACTTATTCGCTTCGTGCAGGTGCTCAGCCACTGCCCAAGCAATAGCCAGTCCATCGAACGTGGCGGTGCCCCGTCCGATCTCGTCAAGCACCACGAGCGCGCGCGGTCCAGCCTGATGGAGGATCGCAGCCGTCTCCACCATTTCCGTCATGAAGGTCGATCTTCCACGCGAGAGATCGTCCGATGCGCCCACGCGGGCGAACACCCGGTCGACAATGCCGAGCCGCAACTTTCGCGCTGGCACATAGGACCCAGCCTGCGCCAGCACCGCCAGCAAGGCGATCTGGCGGAGATAAGTGCTCTTGCCGGCCATGTTCGGTCCAGTGACCACCAACAGGCGCGGGCCCGACCGGCCATCCGCGTCCAGGCGCGCGTCGTTCGGGGTAAAGCCTATCCCCTCGCGCCGGACGCCCTGCTCGACCACGGGATGGCGCGCGGCCTCTGTCAGTAGCGCGGTCGTGGCGTCGATTTCAGGGCGCACGGCTTGACTCTCTTCCGCCCACTCGGCGAGCCCGGCGGCCACATCGAGTATGGCAATCGCCTCGGCCGCGGCGCGGATCTCCCCCGCGCAGGCGCCCGCGCGCGACGCAAACTCCTTAAAGAGCGTCTGCTCGCGCGCCAGTGCGGCTTCCCCCGCACGCGCAATGCGCGCATCGAGCTCGGCCAATTCCGTCGTCGTGAAGCGGACCGAGCCCGCGTTGGTCTGTCGATGGATGAAGCGCGCGCTCAGCGGCGGCGCCATCAGCGTTTCGGCCTGCTTTGTCGTGGCATCCAGATGATAGCCCAAGACATTATTGTGCTTGAGCTTGAGGCCCCCGATCCCAGTTTCTTCTGCGTACTTTGCCTGCAATGCGGCGATGACCTTGCGGCTATCGTCACGGAGCGCGCGCGCCTCGTCGAGCGCCGCATCGTAGCCCGAAGCAATAAAGCCGCCCTCGCGTGTCAGCAGCGGAAGCTCGGGCGCCAAGGCCAGCTCCAGCGCTTGCGCAAGGCTTGCGCTCGCTTGATGCGACGCAAGAGACAGCGCCGCGCACGCCTCGCGAACCTCCGCCGGCGCGTCGCCTTCCGCGCCATGCACACGTGCAGCGGCGCGGTCGCCTGACTGCAATCCATTGCGCACTTGCGCCAAGTCGCGCGGCCCGCCGCGCCCGAGCGTCAAACGCGTCAAGGCGCGCGCCAGATCGCCCGCCGCGCGCAATTCCTGGCGCAGACCGGCGCGCAGCTCGGGCACGCCCACAAAGAACTGCACCGCGTCAAGGCGCGCGCCGATGGCTTTGATGTCCAATAGCGGGTGTGCGATGCGCTCGGCCAACAACCGTCCGCCCGCCGCCGTCACAGTGCGATCCACGCAGGCTAGCAATGAGCCGTCGCGCTCGCCACGTATGGAGCGATCCAGCTCCAGCGCAGCGCGCGTTGCGGCATCGATCGACATATGAGCGCTTGCCGCATTGCGCCTGGGCGGCGTCAGGCGCGGGGAAACGCCAGCCTGCGTCAGCTCGATATAGTCGAGCAGCAGGCCCATCGCTGAAAGTTCGACCTCCGCAAAATCACCAAAGGCATCGAGTGCGGCCACCTCGAACATTGCTTTCAGCCGGCGCGCGGCGTTTTTCGCATCGGCCTTCACCGCGGGCCGCAAGGTTGTCGCGCTTCCGCTGATGCGCGCGGCCTCCGCTATCCGCGCGCTATCCGGTTCGCAAACCAGCAGTTCCGCCGGACTGAGCGCCGCGATCTGCGCTTCGGCTTCGCCTGCGGCGATCGCGCTGACCTCAAAAGCTCCCGTCGACACATCCGCCCAGGCGATCGCGGCAGCCTCCTCGCGGAAGGTTATCGCCGCGAGCCGATTGGCGGCCCGTGCGTCGAGCAGGCCGTCCTCGGTCAGCGTGCCCGGTGTGACGACGCGGACGACGCCGCGCTGTACAATCGACTTCGAGCCCCTTTTCTTGGCTTCGGCGGGATCTTCGAGTTGTTCGCAGACTGCGACCTTGAAGCCGGCGCGGATCAGCTTGGCGAGATAACTTTCCGCTTGATGCCACGGCACCCCCGCCATCGGGACCGGTTCGCCGGCGTGCTGGCCGCGTTTGGTCAACGCGATGCCCATAGCCGACGACGCTTTCACTGCGTCGTCGAAGAACAGCTCGTAGAAGTCTCCCATCCGAAAGAACAACAATGCGTCTGGATGCTCGCTCTTGGCGGCGAGGTATTGCGCCATAAATGGCGTCGCCTTCGGCGGGGGCTTATGCGAGGAATCGGGCACGCGAAAGCTTTAGCGTGCGGGCGTCGCAACTTCCATTGACGAGGCGAGGCTCACCGCTAGGGTGCGCGCGACGTTGCCGCCGAGCCTCACCGCACATGCCCGAATCTCCAAGAAACAGTTTCTCTGACGCCGAAGCGCTGGATTTCCACCGCGTCCCGACGCCAGGAAAACTCTCGATTACACCCACCAAGCCAATGGCGACGCAGCGCGATCTTTCGCTTGCCTATTCGCCAGGTGTGGCCGCGCCGGTAAAGGCCATCGCCGCCGACCCGGACAAAGCGTACGATTATACGGCCAAGGGCAATCTAGTGGCGGTCATCACCAACGGCACCGCCATTCTCGGGCTCGGCAATCTGGGCGCGATCGCCGCGAAACCGGTGATGGAAGGCAAGAGCGTGCTCTTCAAGCGCTTCGCCGATGTTGATTCGATCGATATCGAAGTTTCGACGCTGGATGTCGAGGAATTCATCCTGACCGTGCGCAATATCGGCCAGAGCTTCGGCGGCATCAATCTGGAAGACGTGAAGTCCCCCGAGTGTTTTGTCATCGAAAGCCGTCTGCGCGACGAGCTCGACATCCCGGTGTTCCACGACGACCAGCACGGCACCGCAATCATCGCCGCGGCGGGTCTCATCAACGCCTGCGAGCTGACCGGCCGGCGTCTCGAAGACATCAAGGTGGTCGTGAATGGCGCTGGCGCAGCCGGCTTGTCCTGCATCGCGCTCATCAAACAGCTCGGTGTGCCGCATGAGAGCGTCATCGCGCTCGACCGCGAGGGCGTCATTTATCGCGGCCGCGAGAAGAGTATGGACCAGTTCAAGGCCGCTGTCGCCGTTGACACCCAAGCACGCACGCTGGCCGACGCCATGAACGGCGCTGACGTGTTCATGGGGCTATCCGTGGCAGGCGCAGTCACGCCGGACATGATCAAGGCCATGGCCAAGAAGCCGATCGTTTTCGCCATGGCTAATCCAGATCCCGAAATTGCACCCGAAGACGTACACGACATTCGCAAGGACGCGATTGTCGCCACCGGCCGCTCGGACTACCCCAACCAGATCAACAATGTTCTGGGGTTCCCCTATATTTTCCGCGGGGCGCTCGATGTGCGTGCGCGCACTATCAACGAGGAGATGAAGGTCGCCGCCGCGCGCGCGCTCGCGAATCTCGCCAAACAGGACGTTCCCGACCAGGTCGCCGCCGCCTATCATGGCCGGCGTCTCAAGTTCGGACCCGACTACATCATTCCAACCCCGTTCGATCCGCGGCTCATCTCCGAGATTCCGCCTTATGTGGCGCAGGCGGCGATGGATACGGGCGTCGCGCGCAAGCCGATCGAAGACATGGAGACCTACAAACATTCGCTCGCCCAGCGCCTCGATCCGACGGCGGCGCTGATGCAGCGCGTGCAGACCAGCGTGCGCAGAAAGCCGAGGACCATCGTGTTCGCCGAAGGCGAGGAGCCGCCGGTGATCCGCGCCGCGTATTCGTTCCAGGAATTGGGACTCGGCAACGCTATCCTGATCGGGCGCGAGGATCTCGTACGCGCCAACATGAAAGAGCTCGGCGTGCCGGCGGACGCCCAACTCACAATCGTGAATGCGCGGCTTTCCGAACGCAACGAAGAATACGCCGATTATCTCTACAAGCGCCTGCAGCGTTTCGGCTATCTGCTGCGTGACGCTCAGCGGCTCGTCAATCTTGACCGTAACGTCTTTGCCGCCTGCATGGTCGCATGCGGCCAAGCGGATGGGCTGGTCACCGGCGTCACGCGCAATTATGCGACGGCGCTGGGCGATGTCATCAAGGTGATTGACCCGCAGCGCGGCGAACGCGCGATGGGCATGACGATCGTGCTTTCACGCGGCCGCACGCTGTTCATCAGCGACACTTCGGTCGCGGAATTCCCCAACCCAGAAGAGCTGGCCCAGATCGTTATCCAATCCGCCCGCATGGCGCGCCAATACGGGGCAACGCCGCGTGTTGCGCTCATCTCCCATTCCACCTTCGGCAATCCGCAGATGGAGCGCTCAGAGAAAATCCGCGCCGCAGTCACCATTCTGGATCAGCGCGAGGACATCGATTTCGAATACGAGGGCGAAATGAACGTGGATGTCGCGCTCAATCCCGACATGCGCGAGCTTTATCCGTTTTCGCGCCTCTCAGACGCGGCCAACGTACTGGTGATGCCGGCGCTGCATTCGTCGTCGATTGCAACTAGCCTGTTGACCACCGCCGGCGGCGCCACCGTGATCGGACCGGTCCTCACCGGTCTCGCCCATCCGATCCAGATCGCTCCGCTTGGCAGCGCCGTGTCCGACATCGTCACTTTCGCCACGCTGGCGGCGTTCCAGGCGGCCGAGAGCAAGACGAAGCGCTAGGCGGGCGCGGGCGCCTTCTCTTCATCCTTGTTCGCCTCCGGCGGCGGCGACTTGCGCATGATGACGAAAGCCAGCACCAGCGCCGCTATGCCGATCACACCGGAATAAATGAAGAAGGTCATGTAACCGGCGGCAAAGGCCTGAGCCGGTATGCCGCGATCTGCGGATAAGGCCGTGAAAGCGTCTGGCGAGATGCCGGTGAACCAGCCCCGGAGCCAGCCGCCGCCAGGCGCGGAGGCCGATGCAATGCCGCCTTCGACAATCCGTCCCGACACGGCGCCAAGCAGCCGACCCGGCAGAGAATAGAGCGATGAGAACAAAGCGTATTGTGTGGCCGTAAAACCGAGACTGGTGAGACTGGACATATAGGCGATCAGCGCAGTGCCCGCGATGCCGGCCGAGACATTGTCGACGCCAATGCAAAGATAAAGACCCGGAAGCCATGGTCCGGTGTAGACCAGCAATCCGAACGCGACGTTCGACAAAGGCTGCAGGATGGCGCCAGCCACCAAGGTGCGCATCAGGCCGAAGCGCGCCACCGCCCAACCGCCGACGCCGACGCCGAGCACGGACATAACCACGCCGAAAATCTTTCGCGCAGCGGCGATCTCGTCGAGCGTAAACCCGAGATCGACATAAAAAGCGCTCATGAGATTCAGCACGAAATCGGCGACGCGATAAACGCAGATCATTGCAAGGATCAGCACCGCCAAGTTACGGTACCTCTTGAAGAAGTCCTCAAGCGGCTCTTTTAGCGTGGCCGCAAAATAGCGGCTCGGGCGGGAATCGAAATTTTTCAGCGGATAGGTCGCAAGGCCTACGACGATGAGGCCGACTGCGACGCCGACGACCTGAATAACGACGCCCCATGGCCGCGTCGTCCATATCTCTCCCACGGCGGCGGCAAACTCTGTAAGCCCCACTGCGCTGAACAGAAACGTCAGCGGCTCGGCGCGGCCCGCGAGCCCGGCCCCCACGAACGCGGCCCCGATAACAACCACGACGCCCCGCACAAGCCATTCGGATGCTTCGAGCCAAAACGAGCCTTGACGACCTTCGGCACGCACGGCGTCAATGCTGTGCTCCCGCGGCGCCAACAGCACGCCAAGCATGCCCACGCCCATAACCAGCGCCATCAAGCTGTAGGAACTGGTCCAGCCGATGCGTGAGGCAAGCCACAACGGCACAGCACCCGACACGATCATCGAGACGCGGTATCCCCATTGGTAGGCGGCGGCCATCACGCCTTGCCGCTCGACAGCGGCGACCTCGATGCGCCAAGCGTCGATGGCGATGTCCTGCGTCGCGCCGAACAAGGCGGCCAGCGCTGCGCATGCGGCCACGACGAGCAACACGTTCATGTTGGGATCCGGCTGCTCGGCGCCTTCGACGCCTCCCGCAACTGCGGCGGATACGGATGGCATATTGGTGGCGATCAGCCAGATGCCGAGCACCACGCCGGCCTGCGCGAGCAACATCCAGGCCCGGCGCTTGCCGAACAACTGGTGCAACACCGGGATCTTCACCCGGTCCACCACAGGCGCCCACAGAAACTTGATGGAATACGTCATCATCACCAAGCTCATGAGACCGATCACATCGAGCGGTACTTTGGCTTGGCGCATCCAGACGGACAGCGTGTCGAAGATCAGCAAATAGGGCAGTCCCGCGGAGAACCCGAGCGCGAGCATGATGATCGCGCGCCGGTCGAAGAACGCTGCGATGGATTGCCAAGTCGAACGCTTGGGCTCGGCTGCGGCGTCGGTCATGCGGAACTCCGGGCGTCGGCGCTTTTATTTGCTCGCGAACGTGGCCGTGTTCGGGCGCTCGGTAAAGCGCGCGGCGACCGTCAGCAGGCGGGCGGCGTCAATCGGCTTGGTGATGAAATCGTCCATGCCGGCCTTCAACACGCGCACGCGCTCCTCCTCGCCGGCGTCGGCCGTAAGCGC
Organism: uncultured Terricaulis sp.; assembly: GCA_964540785.1. Classification (GTDB taxonomy): domain Bacteria; phylum Pseudomonadota; class Alphaproteobacteria; order Caulobacterales; family Aquidulcibacteraceae; genus Vitreimonas. Next base: position 8,430 of record CAZIOD010000022.1, on the reverse strand, counting down.
GACTATTGGCGCGCCAGCCGACGGCCCGCCGCCGCAACGAATGCGCTCCGCGGCGCCAATCCCGTCAAGCCGCGGCATGCGGATATCCAGAAGGATAAGATCGTACGCGCCGGCGCGCGCTGCCGCCACGGCCTCTTCCCCGTCTTGCGCAGTGGTGACGATGCAGCCGGCGCGTGTCAGCAGCGTGCGCGCCAGCAGAGCATTGATCGGATTGTCCTCCGCCAGCAGCACGCGCAGGCCGGTTAATGTTTGCGCCGCCTCGTCCGGTGCGACCTCGTCGAGCGATGCGGCGTCGGCTTGGCCCAGAGCGACGCGCACACGCTCAGCCAGCGAAGCACGCCGAACCGGCTTTAGCGTATAGTGCATCAGGCCCGCCGTGCGGCAGCGTTCAATGGCGCCGCGTTCTTCCTGCGCGATCAATGCGATCACCGCACGCGCACTGTGCTGCAGAGCCTGGATTTCCTCGCCGTCGACATCGTCGCGCCAGTCGAACAGGATCACGTCCGGCGCATCGTCGAGCGCGACCGGCCACGCGCCCAACGACTGCACCGATGTACGCAGCGCTTGCGACAGCGCGGTCGAACGACTGGCGACGCCGATGCGGACATTGGCAAGGGTCTTCGCAAGCGCGTTCGCCTCTTCGGCGGGCGGCAGCGGCAGCTCGACCCAAAAGCTCGCCCCGTGTCCCGGGCGGCTGACCACCCCGACATCGCCGCCCATCGCCAGCGCCAGTTTCTTGACGATCGCAAGGCCAAGGCCGGTTCCGCCATGCCGCCGTGATACGCCGGCATCCGCCTGGGTGAACTCCTCGAAAATCAGCGCCTGTTTTTCAGGCGCGATTCCCGGCCCGGTGTCGCGCACGCTGAACCGCAGACGACCGCCCGGGCGCGGGGCCAGTTCGATCGTAACACCGCCGGTTTCAGTGAATTTCACAGCGTTGCCCGCGAGGTTGAACAGAATCTGGCGCAAGCGCCCGTCGTCGCCCACCACGCGCGCCGGCGCGCCCGCGCGGACAACTACGGCGATTTCCAGCTTCTTCTCATGCGCCTTCGGCGACAGCAGCTCGGCCACGTCCTGAATGATCGCCTCAGGATCGAAGGGCGCAGATTCCAGGACGACCCGGCCCGCTTCGAGGCGCGAGTAATCCAGAATCTCGGTAATCAAGTCGAGCAGCAACTCGCCCGATTGCTTGATGGCGCCGACATAGGTCTTGGCATTCGGTTCAAGTTTGCCGCCGAGCTCCAGCAAGCCGGCCATGCCCAGAATGCCGTTTAGCGGCGTGCGCAATTCGTGCGTCAGCGTGGCGAACAGCGTTGTCTTTGAGCGCAGAGCGTCTTCTGCGGCGAGCACGTGGCGCGTGATATCGCGAGCAACGACAAGATGGGCGCCATCCGGCAGTATGCGCTCAATCCACTCGAAGCGACGCCCGTCCGGCGTCGGCGCATCGAAACGGCGTTCTCCGTTCTCGCGGTCAGGCGTCTGCACGCGGCCCCAGGGCGGGCGCTGGGGGCCGACCCAATGGCGGATCGTTTCGCGAAAAGCCGGATTGGCGCGTAGCAACGTCCCATCCGGCGCTAAAATCGCGACCGGATCGGGCAGCATGTCGAATGCGTCGAACGCCTGAAGTATGGCAGGCTCGGCCATGGCCCGATGAAGCGCGCCGACGGTTAAGAAACCCTAGCAAAGCCGCCCTGTTCGGCGCCCGCCCATTGCCGCTTCAGGCTGAGCGCCTCAGCCACATGAATGCGCCGCACGCCCGTCGAGCCGTCGAGATCGGCGATGGTGCGGGCGACCTTGAGAGTGCGGTGGTACGCGCGCGCCGAAAGGGCAAGCGATTCCGCCGCCTTCGACAAGAGCGCGGCGCCGGGCGCATCTGGCGCTGCAACTCTCTCCAGCGCGTCAAGGTCGAGCACCGCATTCAAGCCCAGCGCGCGCGATGCCTGGGCGTCACGCGCGCGCATGACGCGTGCGGCGGCCTCGGCCGTGCCTTCGACCGGCGGCGGCAGAGCCAGATCGGCGGCGGTCACCGGCGGAACGTCGAGCTGAATATCGATACGATCGAGTAGCGGCCCAGAGAGCCGCGCCTGATACTCGCTGGCGCAGCGTGGGCCGCGCCGGCACATGCCCGCACCCGGCCCGCCGCCACAGCGGCACGGATTCATGGCTGCAGCGAGCAAAATGCGCGCAGGATAGGTTACATGGTGATTGGCGCGCGCGATAAGCACATTGCCGCTTTCCAACGGCTGTCTCAGCGCATCCAGAGCCTGCTGACTGAATTCCGGCAGCTCGTCCAGAAACAGAACGCCGTGATGTGCGAGCGAGATCTCGCCGGGCTTTGCGCGCAAGCCCCCGCCGACCAGCGCAGCCATCGATGCAGAATGGTGCGGCGCGCGGAAGGGCCGCGTGCGTGTCAAGCGTCCGCGCTCTAACAGTCCCGCCACCGAATGCAGCATCGACACTTCGAGTAATTCTTCGCTCGATAGTGGCGGCATGAGGCCCGGCAAACGTTGCGCCAACATCGACTTGCCTGCGCCGGGCGGACCCACGAACAGGATGTTGTGGGCGCCTGCCGCCGCGATCTCCAAAGCCCGCTTTGCCTGCTCCTGGCCGCGAACGTCGCGCAGATCGGGGATGCTGCCGCCGGCGATAAGATCGCCGCGCTCCGGCGCCTTGAGCGTCGCGCCGCCACGGAAATGGTTTACGAGCGACAAGAGCGATGGCGCGGCAAGCACTTCCCCACCCGCCCACGCCGCCTCCGCGCCGCATGCCTCCGGACAGATAAACGCCGCACCCATGCCGTGCGCCGCCATCGCCGCCGGCAATGCGCCCGGCGCGGCTGCCAGCGTCCCGTCAAGCCCCACTTCACCGAAACAGACGACCCCATCGAGCGCGTCGTGCGGCAGCGCGCCGATAGCCGCCATCGTCGCCAGCGCAATGGGAAGATCGTAATGGGTGCCTTCCTTCGGCAGGTCTGCCGGCGCCAGATTCACCACGAGGCGCCCTGCCGGAATGGCGAGACCGATCGAGGCGAACGCGGCGCGCACGCGCTCACGCGCTTCCGAGACGGCTTTATCACCCAGCCCAACGATGACGATGCCATGCGTGCCGCTCGTCATTTGCACCTGGACTTCGATGCGGCGCGCCTCAAGCCCGGCGAACGCTACGGTGGTCGCATTGGCGCAGGTCTGCATCTGCCCGCCCTTTATCCACAGCTCGGACCCAGGATCGTACAGGAAGAGAACAAATAGGCAACATAAATCGAACGCGAGAGCCGCGCCGGGAAATCGCGCTAAGTTACCCCCAGCTCCGCCCGCTCGCTATGGGATATCGCGCCGTGGGCTCAATACGCGTTGGCCGAGCCGAGATTTTGCAGCGGTTGGCCGCGATATTCCGGGCGCGCCGGCGACTGCGCATAATAGGGTTGCGGCCGTGCACGCACCTGCATGAAGGACACCACGCGCCGCACGCCAGGCACGACGCTGGCGATCTCGGCGGCGCGACGCAGCTCATGATCGTTGCGCGCCGTCCCCATCAAGTAGACGTTGCCGTGAAACGTCTCGATGTTGACATTGATCGAACGCACCGATCGGCTTGCGGCCAGGCGTGTGCGAATTTGTGCGGTGATAAGTTCGTCTTGCGCGCTGCGTACGAAGCCCGAGCGCGGGCCGACGAAAATCTCGTTGTAGACGTTATGCACTGTGCCCACGCTGCGCGCGATGGTCTCGGCCGCCTGACGGTGTTCCGCAGTCGGGGTCGCGCCGGACAACAATAGGTTTCCGTTCGCCACCTCGACATCGACTTCCGCAAACGCGGCGCTATCCGCCGCCAACAGGCGCAGCTTCACCTGATTTGAGGCCGCCGCATCGTCGATGCCTTCGCCGATGGTCCGATCCTGTATCGCATAGACGCCCACGCTCGCGGCCGTGCCGATAGCCGCCGTCATGCAGCCGCTGACACAGGCTGCAACCGCCAGAATCGGAGGGATAGCGAACACACGCATGGCGAGCCGAGTTTGCGCAGCGATGGTTTCAGTCGGCTTAAAATTAGCCGTGGCGCCGCTCGTCGAACCACGCTGCGCGTTGATGTTTTGGCAACAAACCTGAACCAACCACGACGAGATCGAAGCGTATTGGCGCGGTGTGGAGGCGCCAACGCCCCGCCAGTGATTGCGCAGCGCGGGCGATACGTTGCTGCGCCATGGGCGTCACCGCGTATGCGCCGGCATCGTACGTGTCGCGCGCCTTGACTTCGACGATAACGAGGACACCGTTCTTCCACGCCGCCACGTCCACTTCGCCATGCGGCGTGCGCATGCGATGGCCAAGGATACGGTAGCCTTTACAGGCGAGCAGAAGCATCGCCGCCCATTCGGCGACTCGGCCGCGGCGTTCCGCGCGTTGGCGCTTCACGTGCGATCCCTCAGCAGCAGCGCGCGCGCGTAGGCGCGCTTGCGCGGGACTCCCAGGACCTCTGCCGCGCGCGCAGCCGCCTCCTTCACCGTGGCGTCGCGCATCTGCATCAGAAAGGCGTCGATGTCCTCATCGCTCGCTTGGGCTTTCGGCAAGGGCGGCGCGACTAGGACGACGATCTCTCCTTTCGGGGCGCCCGCATTTCGGTAATGAGCGGCCAACGCATCGAGTCGATCCCGGCGCGCTTCCTCGAACAGCTTCGTCAGCTCGCGCGCGACCACTGCGTCACGGACGCCCAGCATCTCGGCCATGTCGGTCAGCGATTCCGCCAGGCGCGGGCCCGTTTCGTAAAAGATCAATGTCGCATCGACCATGGCTATCTCTGCCAGGGCAGCGCGTCGTGCGCCCTGTTTCGGCGGCATGAAGCCTGCAAACAAAAACCGGTCTGTCGGCAATCCCGAGACCACCAGGCCTGCCAGCAGCGCCGACGCGCCCGGTATCGGCCGCACGCGATGGCCGGCGTCGATTGCAGCGCGCACCAGCTTGTATCCCGGATCGGAAACCAGCGGCGTTCCGGCGTCCGAGATCAGCGCCACGCTTTCGCCCGTCTCCAGAGCCGCCAGGATCTCGCCGCGTACCGTTTCCGCATTGTGCTCATGGTAGGACCCGAGCTGCGGCTTCAGCCCGTACGCGTCCATGAGCTTGCGCGCCACGCGCGTGTCTTCGGCGTAAACGCGCCCGACCGCGGCCAACACATCCAGCGCCCGTAGGCTGATGTCGCGCAAGTTTCCGATAGGCGTGGCCACCACATAAAGGCCCGCTTCCAGCGGTGGACTGGGCTGGCGGGCGCCGATACGGTCCGGCGCGGATTCCCCGGGGATGCTCATGGTCTGCAAATCATCGTCGCGCGCGGGGCTCGCGCCAAGCTTGAAGACCGGCGCGATCGTCAGCCTTGCCGCCTTTATGGCCGCCTGCGCCACCGCGCCGGCGCCGGCGCCGCCTACCACGCCCTCGACCGCGCCGCCTGCGCCGCCCGAGGCTCAGGTGCAGACCCGCGAAGGCGTTACCCCGCCCTTCATGCGCGGACGCGACATCGTGCGGGTCGGGCTCCTATTGCCCTTCTCGCTCCGGCCGCAGGAAGCCACCGCACTTTACAACGCCGCAGAACTCGCCGTGTTCGATCACGGCAATCAGGACACATTGCTGATCCCGCGCGACGCCGGATCGGACGAAGCCTCCGCCAACGCCGCGGCGCGCGCCCTCGTCAACGATGGCGCCGATATCATCATCGGCCCTGTGCTGCGTGAAGGCGTCTTCGGCGCGGGACAAGCCGCACAGCGCGAACGCATCCCGGTGATCGGCTTTTCTTCCGACCGCACCGTAGGCGGCAACGGCGTCTATCTCTTGAGCTTTCAGCTCGAAGACGAAATTGCGCGCCTCGTCGACTACGCGGCTGACCACAATGTGCGCTCGATCGCATTGCTCGCGCCCGCGAACGAGTACGGGCGCCGTGTCGAGAGCGCCCTGCGCGAGGAAGCCGCCCAACGTGGCGTGAGGGTGGTCGCCAGCCAGCTCTACAATCGCAGCGATTCGGATGCTGCGGCGGCCGCAACCGCGCTGGCCGCGTCGCTACGCTCCTCGCCGGCGCAAGGCATCTTGATTGCTGAAAGCGGCACGCCGCTGCGGGCCATCGGCACGGCGCTGGTCACGGCCGGGGTCGATCGTTCACGCATACGCTTCATGGGCACCAGCGTCTGGGCCGGCGATGCGCAGCGCGAGCCGTCGCTGGCGGGCGGTTGGTACGTCTCGCCCGACCCCGGCGTGCGTAGCGATTTCGAGAATCGCTATCAGGCGGCTTTCGGTCATGGCCCAACGCGGCTTGCGAGCCTCAGCTACGACGCGGTTGCGCTGGCCGCGCTCTTGTCGCGAGAGCGCGGCGCCGCCGGCTTGAGCCGGGGCGCGTTGGAAGACAGCGAAGGGTTTGCCGGCTCGGACGGGCTTTTTCGCTTCAGGTCGAACGGGGCCATCGAACGCGGCCTTGCCATAATCGAAGTGAGGCCGACCGAAGTCACCGTGCTCGATCCTGCGCCCCGCCGCTTTCCGCAAAGCGGCACGTAACCCGGCGCCAAGCCAATCATTACACCGCCAGCTCGGCGGCAATGCTGTTTGCGAGGAGACGTCCGGCGCCCGTCAGACGCACGCGGCCGTCGCGCTGCTCAACCAATCGCTGCCCAATGAGCCAGGCCAACGCAGCGCGATTGATCGCACATCCGCGGGCCGCTTCGATCCGCGAGAGTTCAACGCCTTCGGTAACGCGCAGGCCCATCATCAACATCTCGTCGGCGACCTCCTCGGGCGTCAGCGCCGTCTCGCTGATCCAACCGCTCCCATGTTCACGGACCGCATCGATATAGTCCGCCGCGCGTCGTTGCGCTTCTAGCGCGTATCGCGCGCCGTCGTGGGTCATGCGGCCGTGTGCGCCGGGACCGACGCCGATCCAATCGCCGCTGCGCCAATAAATGAGATTGTGCTTCGATTGCGCCGCCGCACTGCGCGCGTGATTGGAAATTTCGTACGCTGGAAAACCAGCCGCGTCGCAGATCTCTTGCGTCGCCTCATAAAGTGCAGCGGCGGCGTCCGGATTCGGCGGCGTGAGTTGCCGGCGCGCAACGCGACGCGCGAATGCCGTCTCAGGTTCGATGGTCAGCTGGTAAAGCGAGACGTGCTCCACCGGCAGCGCCAGCGCGCGCGTCAGTTCTTCGCACCAGGCTCCTACACTCTGGCCTTCACGCGCGTAGATGAGATCGAGCGACACGCGTGCGCCCGTCGCCGCCGCCGCGTCCACGGAGTGCAACCCGGTTGCGGCGTCATGCCGGCGTCCCAACGCCTTGAGCGCCGCATCATCGAAGGCTTGCGCGCCGATCGATAAGCGGTTCACACCCGCCCTCGCCTGTTCGGCGAAGAGCGCGCTGTCTTCGGGATTGGCTTCGAGCGTGATCTCGCAATCGGATGCAAGCGTGAAGCTGTGGCTGGCAGCGTCTATCAGCCGTGCAATTTGGTCGCCGCGCAACAGCGACGGCGTGCCGCCGCCGAAGAAGAGGCTCTGCACAGTGCGCTTGCCGAACCGCGCCGCGTGCGCGGCCAAATCCTGTTCGATGGCCGCAAGCAACGCATCGAAGTCCTGGCCGCGCGCACGATAGACATTGAAATCGCAATAGGGGCAGATGCGCGCGCAGTACGGCCAGTGTACGTAAATGCCGAAGCCGCTCATGTGAACGCCGCGACAAACTTCTCGAACGCGCGCGCCCTATGCGTCAGCGGCAGTTTCTCTTCGTGGCGCATCTCCCCGAACGTGCGGATGTGGCCTTCCGGCAAGAAAATCGGATCATAGCCGAAGCCATGTTCGCCGCGCGGCGGCCAGACGATATGACCTCGCGTCTCGCCTTCGAACGTCGCCACTGAGCCGTCCGGCTGCGCCAGCGCCAGTACGCAGACGAAGCGCGCGGATCGGTCATCGACGCCCCTGTCCTGAATTTCGCGCCAGACGCGTTCCATCGCTGCGCGGAAGTTTCTGTCCGGTCCTGCCCAGCGCGCGGAATAGACGCCCGGCGCCCCGCCGAGCGCAAAAACTTCCAGCCCGGAATCATCCGCCAGCGCCGGGAGCCCGGCGCCGACGGCGGCCGCCCTCGCCTTCAAGGCGGCATTGCCTGCGAAACTCGCCTCGGTCTCTTCCGGCTCCGCCAATCCCAGTTGCAGAGCCGATACCGCTTCCAGCCCCAGCGGCCTGACCAGGGCCGAAATCTCTCGGACTTTTCCCCGGTTATGGGAAGCGACCACGAGACGACCACTGAGAGAGATCATCAGGAATCACACATTTGACGTCGAGCCCGCCGTTCTATATCGTTTTTCAATAAATGCGCGCTAGGCTGAGACGCAGGAAAAGGCCTGCTCCGACAATGAAAGCGTTAGGTAAGGGCTCAATCGCCTCCGGCGTAAAGGTCGCGCTCGATATCGGGCGGGT
>CAZIOD010000021.1:0-33444 GCA_964540785.1 uncultured Terricaulis sp. | reverse complement strand
GCTGGTGGCGATTGGCAGGAAGCCGTTCACCACCAATCTCGGTCTTGAGACCGTTGGGGTGCGCTTCGATCAAAAAGGCTTCATCGCCACAGATCATGGGAAGACCAATGTCGAAGGCATCTACGCGATCGGCGATTGCACGCACGGGCCGATGCTGGCGCATAAGGCCGAAGAAGAAGGTATTGCCGCCGCGCAAACGATCGCCGGCCAATGGGGTCACGTGAACTACGAGGTGATCCCCAGCGTGATCTACACCGATCCGGAGGTCGCGACCGTCGGACAATCCGAAGAAGAGCTGAAGGCTGCGGGGGCCGAGTACAAGATCGGCAAATTCCCATTCATGGCGAACTCGCGCGCGCGAACCAATCATGAGACCGACGGCATGGTAAAGGTCCTCGAGGATGCGGCGAGCAAGAAGGTGGTCGGCGTACACATGGTCGGCGCCGGCGTCGGCGAGATGATCGGAGAAGTATGCTTGGCGATGGAATTTGGCGCTGCGGCTGAAGACATCGCCCGCACCTGCCATGCGCACCCGACTATGAGCGAAGCCATCCGCGAAGCCGCAAAAGGCGTAGACGGCTGGACGATGCAGGCGTGAGGTCTGTGTCCGCGTGCGGCTGTCGAAAGGCTCGCACGTCAAGCCTGCGACCGGCTCTCTTCCGAACGCCAGCCGCGGTGCACGTGTCGCCGTGGTAAGGTATTAGCCGCCCTGGTTGTCCCAAAGACGCTGCTGCCGATCCAGGTTTCGGCGCGTATCCTCATTTTGACGCTGGTCTTCCCGATAAGTCAGGCACACCGTGGTGGGAAAACGCGAGCCGAGGACGGTTTCGCGGCGGCAACGCAGGACTTCGCCCTCCGCAGTCGTACAAGTCTGGGATTGCGAACGTCGGTCGAATGGCTCGCAGGCCATTCTCCCGGAAGGCGCCTCGCTGTTCGACGTTTCTTGCGTCGCCGGGACGGCGTCGGGAGCGGGCGCATCGAGCGGTGTGGCGGCCTGGACGAGGGCAATTAAGAGTGCGGCGAACATCTCAGCTCCTACCCATCCTGTAACGGGCTTGGTTCAATCTAGCCTAGATAGCCCCACGGCTTCTAGCGGATTCGGCTGAGCCACTGCCGTTGTGCGGCCCGCCCGGGAGCTAGGCTTCGTCCCGCAGCATGCGTCCCGCAAGCGTCGTGCGATAAATGCGCAGCTTTTCGTCCTTGTTGGCCCCGAGTTCATACAACAGGTCCCAGGAATAGAGCCCGGTGTCGTGTCCATCGTCGAAAGCGATGCGCACGGCATAACGGCCGACCGGTTCGGCGCGGACGACTGCGACATTGGCCTTACCCCTTACGGGCGGCGCCGGCCTGTCGCCGTGCCCCTTGTTCTCGGCGCTGGGGCTTTCGACACGTAACAGTTCAAACGGGATGTCGAACGCGGCGCCGTCGTCGAAGCTGATGCGCAATTGCTTGGCTTCCCGGTCAAACACCAGATCGGTGGGCCAAGGGCGGGCGGCGCCTTCCGGCGCGCTCTGGGCGGCGTCGTTCATTCATCGGCTCCGAGTTCACGCGCCTCGTCGATCAACATGATCGGCACGCCGTCACGGACGGGGTAAGCGAGGCGCGCGGCATCGCTGATCAACTCCCGGCGCTGCCTGTCATAACGTAGCGGCGTGCGCGTCTGCGGGCAGACCAGAACCTCGAGCAGCTTAGGATCAACTTCGCTCACTGGATTGGCCGATCGTCGCCGTCGGCGGCGACGTCCCATTCCAGCAGCGCGATCAGCGCGCGGCATCGCTCGTCGAGCGATTCGGTCTCCAACAGCGCTTGCTTTGCGACAGCGTCGAACGGGCAAATCTGCGCGGCGACATTGACCACAGTTTCCGTTGGCGCGAGCTCAACGGAATCCCAATCCACCTCGAACCCGTGCAACGCCGCGTAGGTCTTCAGCGACTTCATTAAGGCGTCGCGGTCTATGCGGTGGTCGACCGCGGGCGCGAAGTCTTCTGCGAACGCATCGTACGACACAAGAGCCTGCCGGTAGGGCGTGCCGGCCGCGAGCTCGCGTTCAAAATGGAAACGGGCGATACCGGTGAGGGTAATAAGATAGCGACCGTCATCGGTCTCGGAGAAGGTGGTGATGCGTCCGATCGTGCCCACTTCAGCGAGGTCGGGCGATGCTTCCCGTTCCTGGCCCACCGCGGGCTGAATGATCCCGATCAGGCGCTGCTCGCCAAGCGCGTCATCGACCATATTGAGATAGCGGGGCTCGAAAATGTTGAGCGCCAGCACTCCGCGTGGATAGAGCACCGCCCCTTCCAGCGGAAAGATCGGGATCGTCTGCGGCAAGTCTGCCGGCTTTCGATAACCGAAGGCGCTCACGAGAACAGAATCGCCGAGAGCCTGCGGCGTCCTTGCTTGGCGACGTCGGATGTTGGTCCGGCGGCCTCGAAGATTTTCAGGAGCTGTTTACGGGCTGCGTCATCGTTCCAATCGCGGTGGCGCTCGATGATCGCGAGCAATTGTTCACTGGCGGCTTCGAAGTCGCCGCGAGCGGATAGGGCCTCGGCAAGATCGTAGCGTGCCTGAAAATCGTTTGGATTCGCGGCGACCCGGGCGCCGAGTTCGCCCTTGTCGTCCGCATTGCCGGCGTTCGCCGCGAAGTCGAGGGCGGTGCGGACGCCGACGATGTCGGGATCGCTGGCTTTGTCGGGCGGGGCCATGTCGAGAATTTCGCGCGCCTGCTCGGCGTCGCCGGCATTGAGCGCGATGCGCGCCATGCCTGCAATGGCTTTGACGTTGGTCTGGTCGAGTTGCAGCACGGCGGTGAAGGCCTGCGCTGCGCCGCCGATGTCGCCGAGTTTCAGCGATTCCGCCGCTTGCGCCAGCAGCGGCTCGATCTCGGCGGTCATGTCCGCCCCGGCGAGGCGGTCGACGAAGAGCTTGATCTGGCTTTCCGGGATCGCGCCCATGAAGCCATCCACCGGACGGCCCTGATCAAACGCGTACACCGCCGGGATCGACCGCACGCCGAGCTGGCCGGCGATTCCGGGATGTTCGTCGATATTGATCTTCACCAGGCGCACCTTGCCGTTCGCGCCGCGCACGGCTTTTTCGAGCGGCGGGCCGAGCTGGCGGCATGGGCCGCACCAGGGCGCCCAGAAATCCACGATCACGGGCTGATCCCGGGAGGCCTCGATGACGTCGGCCATGAAGCCCTGGTCTGAGCCTTCTTTCACCACGTCGGATTCAGGCGGCGCGGGGCCGTCAAGAATGGTCATGGGGGGTCCTCTTTTCATGGCTGAACATGGGCTGTGGAGACGCCCGGTTCAATCAGGCTCGGTCGGCCCTCCGCGTCGAAAGCGAGCCGGATCGGCTCGTGTCCGGTGGCGCGACAGAATGTCAGCAGATCTGCAGCGGCAATGGCGGTGGTGAAGTCGTTGCGCAGCGGATGAAAATTGACCTGCTCGTGGGCGAACAGCGCCTCGTCCAGGATCAGCGTCACCTTACGTTCCGCGTCATTGAGCAGCGCAAACAGCGTCACCGAGCCTGGCGTGACGCCAAGGCGCCGCATCAGCAATTCTGCATTGCCAAAGCTGAAGCGAGCGGCGCCGATCAGCTTCGACACCGCGTTCAGATCGATCGCCGTGTCGCTGAGGGCGCTCAGCAGATAAAGCCGGCTTTTCTTATCCTTGAGGAAGAGGTTCTTGGTGTGCCCGCCCGGCATTGCGGCCTTGAGGTCGCGACTTTCTTCGACGGTGAAGACGGGCCGGTGCCGGTGGGTGACATGCCCGATGCCGAGGCCGTCGAAATAGGCGAAAAGCTGCTCCGGGGTCGCATGCGACATGCGCCTCCCTTGGCGCCGTCGCGCGCAAACGTCTAGGGAAGGGCGATGAAACTCACCTGTTATCAAGTCGATCCTCAGCCGGCGGAACTGGTTCCGGGCGCGCCCGACCGCGAATGGATGGACAAGTTCTCCGATCGTCACCCCTACCGCTGCTTGCCGCTGGTGGTGGCGAACACGACTGGATGGGCGCTTCTGTCGCCGGTCTCCTTCACGGCGACCTGGAACGGGGGGCCGCGTATCGAGGATATTCGTCTGGATCCGGACGACGACACCCCGCGCGGTTTGCTCAACCGCTGGGCCGTCTCGCACTTTTCCGGCGGTGTGCTGACGTTCCACACCGGTTATCTGTTCCGAACGGAGCCGGGTTGGGATCTTTGGGTCGGGGGCCCGCCAAATCACGTGAAGGACGGCATCCAGGCGCTGACCGGCGTGGTCGAGACTTACTGGTTGCCGTTTCCTTTCACCATGAACTGGCGCTTCACGCGTCCCGGCATGATCTCGTTCCGGAAAGGCGAGCCGTTCTGCTACGTCATGCCGATCCCGCACGAGCAGATGGACGAGTTCGAGCCGATCGTAAAATCGATCCACGACGATCCCGAACTTGAGCGGCAGTACAAGGCGTGGGGCGAAAGCCGTACGAAATTCCTCAACAAGCTCGGCGATCGCGACAGCGACGCGGTCAAGCATGGCTGGCAACGCGACTATTTCCGTGGTCGCACGCCGGAAGGACACCTGGCCCCGGACAGCCATGTGAATCGGCGCCGGCTAAAACCCCCACGCAAGGCCAAGCCGGGCGAGTAGCGGGCGCTCTCCTGGATAGTTTCTAGCTCGCCTCCTGGCTATAAACGACTGTTATGCGGCACGTGCCGTCCGAAGCGATGCAGGCTTGGCTGTCTGGCGACCACGCAGGCGCCGAGCGTTTGGCGCGCGCCGCGCTTGCCATGCACGCAGATGACCCGAACGTCTTGCAGGTGCTCGGCGCAGTGTGCTTGCGCGACGGGCGCGTCGGCGAAGCGATCCAGCATTTGCGCGCCGCGAACGCCGCGGCGCCCGGCAACGCTAACATTCTCAACTCGCTGGGCGTGGCCATGCGTCAGGCGGGACGCGTTGAGGAGGCGCGCCGCGCCTATCGCTGCGCCGGCGAGTTGGGATCGGCCGACGCATGGCGCAATTTGGGTCAACTCGAGCGGAGTGAGAACAGGATCGACGACGCGATCGGCGCGTTTCGCAATGCGCTGGCCTTGGCGCCGGACTCACCTGCCGCCCATGCCGGCCTCGCGCAAATCTTCGAAGCGCGTCACGATCTCGCGCTGGCTCGAGAGCATGCGCAGGCGGCGTTGCGCATTAGCCCCAACCACGAAACGGCGCGTCTGGCGCTCGGCCAGATTCTGCTCAGAGAGAAGAATTGGACCGAAGTCGAGAGGCTGCTGACCCCGCTCGGACGCGACACGAACGCGAACCCGGTCAACCGCGCCATGGCGATCGGCTTTGTCGGTGAAGCATTTGACCGGATGGGCAAGGCCGACGCTGCGTTCGAGGCCTTTACCGCAGCAAACACGCTGCTGCGTCAGCTTCATGCCGATGCGCTGAGCGCTACGGGGTCTCCGTTCCACCCGGCGACGGTGCAGCGTGTCACGCGCTTCATGCAGAACGAAAACGTCCGGGCATGGACGCATCCCGAGTCAGGAGGTGACGACCGACCGGTGTTCCTGGTTGGGTTTCCTCGCTCGGGAACGACGCTACTGGACCAGATCCTCGCCGGTCATCGGGAAATTCTAAGTCTCGAAGAAAAGGAGATCCTGGCCGCGGTGGTGGGCGATCTTCTGTCCGACGATGTGCTGCGCGGATGGCGCACACTGCCGCACTCCACGATCCTCGCGCGCCGCCAGCTCTATTGGCAGAAGGCAGAGGCCGCTGCGCGGTCGCCCCTCGAAGGACACGTCCTTATCGACAAGTTGCCCCTGAACCTCATACTCTTGCCGGCCATCGCGCGCATCTTTCCCAACGCGCGCATTATTGTCGCCCTGCGCGATCCGCGCGACGCCGTCCTGTCAGCCTACCAGCAACGCTTTGGCATGAATCCGGCCATGGCGCAGATGCTCGACCTGGACAGCGCCGCGCGCTATTACGACGCGGCGATGTCGCTTTACGCGGGTTGCCGCGAGAAACTGCCGCTTCGTTTTCATCAGGTGCGCTACGAGGACGTCGTCCAGGATTTGGAGGGGGCGGCGCGCGCGCTCGCCGCCTTTTTGGATATGCCGTTCGAACCGGCCATGCTGGATTTTGCCGCCACCGCACGGGGGCGCGACATCACCACGCCCAGCGCGCGCCAGGTAATCGAGCCGCTTTACACGCGTTCGGTCGGCCGCTGGCGGGCCTATGCCGCCCACCTCGCGCCGGTCATGCCGGTTCTCTCCCATTGGGCGCAGCGCTTCGGCTATCAGGATTAGCGTCGCCCCTTGCGGGAAGCGGGCGGCTCTGCGATATGAGCGCCCCTCAGGCGCGGAGACCGCTTCGCGCTACCCTAGGATGCGGGCGTAGCTCAGGGGTAGAGCACAACCTTGCCAAGGTTGGGGTCGTGAGTTCGAATCTCATCGCCCGCTCCATGATTTCATTGGAGATTCGCGCGCAGGCCGGGGCCTCGAAGGCGTTCCCCAAAGTTTGCTCGTGGAAAAGCCTTCCGTTCACGGAACCCGAGCGAGGAAGTCCTCGAGGGCTGTCACCGCTTGCGGTTCGGTAAGCAGCGGTGCGTGGCCCACGCCGTCGACTTCTGCAAGCACCATCGAACGCGCCTTGGCCTTCATTTTGAGCGCGGTTTCCCTCGCGAGCAGATCGGACAGAGCACCGCGCAGCAACAACGTAGGACGTCCTTTGGCGAAGCGGTTGAACAGCATCCAGGCGAGCGTCTTCGGAATACTGATGCGTCCGGCTTTGATCGGAACGGAAATGGCGGGGTCGTAGTCAAGCACGGGCCGGCCGCTCGCGTCTTCGCGGAAGGTGCGTCGCGCAAACTTCGCCCAGTCGCGGTCCGTCAGGTTTGGCAGTGCGGGCCCGTTGATCCGCCGCACATATGCGGCGGCGTCTTCCCAGGTTGCGATCTCGACCGGCTTGCCGGCGTAGCCGGCAATGCGCGCTAAGCCTTCGGGCGCGGCCTGCGGTCCCACGTCGTTGAGCACCGCGGCCGCCACCAGCTTCGGATGCTTGGCCGCAAGCGCCACAGAAATGATGCCGCCCATCGAGGTGCCGATGAAGACGGCGCGTGCGACGCCCAGCGCATCCAGCAGTCCTGAAATGTCGGCAGCGTAGGTGGCAGGCACATAATTCATCGGTTGGGGATCGTAGTCCGACCGGCCGCGCCCGCGCATATCCGGGACGACGATGCGCCGCCCCAGCGCTGCAAGCTTGGGCGCGACATCGGCAAAATCGGCCGAGTTGCGCGTCAAGCCGTGCAGACACACCACCGGCAAGCGCGCGGCGCCATCGGCGCCTGGATAATCCCGCGCGAACAGGCGCAAGCCGTCAGCCGTCGTCCAGATGCGTTCCGCGTAGGGGGCCAACGCGGGGTCCTGAGCCCTGTCCATCAGACTTCCCAATCACGACGCACGCGCAAGGCTGCCAGGGTCCAGATGAGCGCTGCGCCGACATAAAACCCGGACCCGGCGATAAGAGCCTGGCGCAGTGATTCGTCCCCATAGCGTTGCTGCATCGCATCGGAAATGGCGCCGAGGATGGTCGAACCCAGGCCGAGGCCAATGAGATTGTTGATCAACAGGAAGATGGCGGAAGCGGTCGTGCGCAGCGCGACCGGAGAGACATGCTGAACAGCGGACAAGATTGGCCCGTAGATCATCGAGGCCAGCGTTGTCGGCACGATCAGCAACAGCGCCGACAAAAGCGCAGACTGCACGGTCACCGCGCCGATATAGAAGGGCAGCGAGAGCAGGAGCGCGCACACCGGAACGATAACGTAACTTGCAGGACGCGTCGGGCCGAACTTGTCGGTGATCCATGCCCCGGACCAGGCGCCGATAACGCCGCCAACCAGAATCATTGCCGCATACATCAGGGCGACGTCGCTCAGCGGCATGTCGAACGAGCGGAGGTAGAACGAGGGGATCCAGAACGAAATGCCATAGCTGGCCGTCGCGCCTAGCGCCGAGCCGACCGCCAGCAACCAGAAAGACGGCTTTTTCCCAAGCGTGCGCAGCGCGTCGCCCATGCGCGGGCGCTCCGCGGGCTGACCTGTATCCAAACCGCCGCGAACCGGATCGCGCACGATCGCCTTGAAGAGGGGCGCGATCAGAAGGCCGGCAACCCCCATGGCGATAAAGGCCACGCGCCAATCCAGACTCGTGGCGATGACGCCGCCCAAGCCCAAGCCCAAGGCGCTGCCGATGGGAATGCCGAAGGAATAGACCGCTAGCGCACGCGCGCGCTGGCTCGGTGGAAAATAGTCGGAGATCAGCGAATAGGATGGCGCGACGCCGCCAGCTTCGCCGACGCCAACCATCAGTCGCGCGATGAACAATTGCACGAAGGTGCTGGCAAATCCGCAAGCGGCGGTGAATGCGCTCCAGACCGTCAGCGCCAATGTTATGATCCAGGATCGGCTGCGCCGATCAGCGACCCAGGCGATCGGCACGCCCAGAGTCGCATAGAAGAGCGCAAAAGCCGTGCCGCCGAGCAGGCCGAGCTGAGTGTCAGACAGCCCGAGGTCCGCTTTGATGGGAGCGGCCATCACGCCGAGCAGAACACGATCGGCAAAATTGAAAATGTACACCAGCAGGAGCAGGGCGAGCACCACGTAAGGGTTGCTCGCCCGCCCCTGCGCGGCGCCAGTCGGCTCGGAGAGGGCGGGCTGACTGGCCACGGCCTAGGGTTAGTACCGGTACTGGGCCGAAAGTCGCCAGGTCCTGGGCGGCGCGTAGAAGTTGATGACCGAGTTTGCGAACAGCGGCACCGGGAAATTGTAGCCGCCCGTCTTGTATCGCTCGTCGCCCAGGTTGCGGCCATGCAATCCAATACGCCAATGATTATCGGCGGAGGTCCAGACCGCACTCGCATCGAAGAGCTCGTAGCCCTCCTGATCCAGCGCCGGAATCGGCGTTTCGAACAAGTGCACATCACTACGGAACGACATGTTGCCTGTGAGTGTCAGCATCCCTGCGCTGCCAAGGTCGTGGGTCGATGTAAGGCCGATGAAGCCGCTCAGTTCGGGCGTGTTCTGGAACACGCGGAACTCGGAGACGTCCGCATAGCATCCGATCGCCGAGGGCGGCGAGGGCGGATTTGGCGCGCAAGCAAAGCCATTGCCGGGCGCGCCCGGGACGAAGGAGATATATTCGTCGAAGGCGGCGTCGACGTAGCCGATTGCGAAGTTGGCGCTTAGCCAATCGGTGATCCGGGCCTGGCCTTCGAGTTCTGCGCCCTCAATCGTCGAGCTTCCGACGTTGTCGACGAAGCTGACGGCGGAGGCTCCGACTGGAACCTGTGTCGTGACTTGTTGTCCTTCGTAGGCCGCGTGGAATACAGCGCCCGTCAAGCGAAGCCGATCATCGAACAAGTCCGCCTTGAAGCCGAGTTCGACAGAATCCACGATCTCGGGGTCGTACCCATTCATCGTCGCGGGCGTGACGGACGCGTCGCCGCGCATGTCGAAGCCGCCGGACTTAAAGCCTTCACCGTATGCGGCGTAGATGTTGAAGTCGTCGGTGATCTCGTATGTGGCGCTGACGCGCGGCGTCACCTCAGAGAAGGTGCGCGCATTGGTGTAATCGGTCAGGATTTGGAACGGCGCCGCGCCGGGCGCCGGCACTCCGAGGCCGAGGAAGTTGGCTTTGAACACTTCCGCTTCGCGCTCTTCCTCCGTCCAGCGAGCGCCGATCGAGACGTCGAGACGGTCTGTGACTTCAATACTGAAGTCGCCGAACAGCGCGATGCTGCTCGTGTTGACTTCGCCGCTGGTCGGCTGGGTGATGCCCGCGTTACCCAGAACTGCGTAGAACGCGCCGGCGGCCATGCCGTCCATGAAATAAGCGCCCAGGACGCCGTTCACGCGCCCAAAGTCGAGTTGCGCCTGAAGCTCCTGCGAAAACTGATGGTCGTCATAGAAGCCTGGGATGTCGAAGAAGGGCTCTGGAAGGCCATCGAAATCGATTCCGTCGCCGCGCGTGCGGCCCTCGCGATAGGCGCTGATCGACCGGAGTGTGATCACGTCGGAGGCGCGCCATTCAGCCGTCAGCGACGCGCCTGAAGTAATGACGTCATTCACATAACCAATGCCCGAAAGCGTGTCGTACACGTCGTCGAGCGGCGGTGTCGGTATTGGGAAGCCCGGGGTCGCGCGATGGCCATTATTGCCGTTCGATGTGTCCTCGAGGTGATCGATCGAGAGACGGAAGAACAAGTCGGGAGTCGGTTCGAGTTCGGCGCTGAACCTTCCGGCGATAACATCGCGATTGGCGTGTTCGACGCCCAGAGTGAGGTTGTCGCCGAACCCGTCTCGCGAATAGCGCGCCAGTGCGGCGCCGATCCGGAACTGGTCCGATAGGGGCACTGATCCGGACAGGACCAGATTGGCCTCGTTATACGAGCCGATCTCGGCCCGCGCGCGGAATTCAGGATCGAGCGGGTTCAAACGCCGGGTGACGTATTTCACGGCGCCGCCGATCGTGTTGCGTCCGTAAAGCGTGCCTTGCGGCCCGCGCAACACTTCAATGCGTTCGACGTCGTAAATGTCGAGCACCGCGCCCTGCGGGCGTGCGATATAGACGTCGTCGACATAAAGCCCAACGCCGGGTTCGAAGCCCCAAAGCGGGTCCTGCTGGCCGATGCCGCGGATGAACGCTGTCAGCGTGGAATTCGTCCCGCGCGAGACCTGCATTGTGAGGTTTGGCGTCGTGCGCTGCAGAGCGGTGATGTCGGCTGCGCCGCGAATATCCAGTTCCTCGCCGCTGTCGACCGTCATCGAGATCGGCACGTCGAGTTCGCGCTCGTCGCGCCGACGCGCCGTTACGACGACTTCGTCCCCCTCGCTGACGGCCGTCCCGGAGCGAGGTTCGTCTTGCGCGAATGCCGGCGCGGGCGCGGCCAGGGCCGACGAGGCGAGCCCGGCCAGAAGCACCGTCCGTAGTCCACGGCGATTTTCCATCGTAAATCCTCCCCCTGGTCAGCGCCGTTTGTTCAGCACTTGACGAGCGATGTGAGGTTGACCTCAACCACGCAACCCTGTCAACGATGTTCAGCGACTGACGAGGAAGCGTCGTGAGGCCAAATACGGAACCGTATGGAGCGTTGCCGAGCGGTCACGCTCAGGCGTCGCTGCGGGGCATGGGTGCGCTTCTCTTGGGGTTGGCGCTGTTCGCGGGGGCATGCGCCACCGGTAGCGAGCCCGTGCTGACGGCGCCGCTGGCGCGCATAGAAGCTGGCGTGCTGCGGGGGGCGGCAGGCGAGGGTTTCGAGGTTTTCAGGGGCATTCCCTATGCCGCGCCGCCGGTGGGAGAGCTGCGCTGGCGCGTCTCCGCCGCCGCGCCAGCTTGGGGCGGCGTTCGCGGCGCGCGTGAAGCCGGGCCAGCCTGTCCGCAACCCCGTGCGCCGGAATGGGGCGACGTGGGTGTGACAAGCGAGGACTGTCTCTACCTCGATGTGTGGCGTCCGGCCGGGGTCGTCGCCGGCGCCGACCTACCCGTTATGGTGTGGATTCATGGCGGCGCCTTCCTCATTGGATCGGGCTCGTTGCCGCTCTATGACGGCGCCGCGCTGGCGCGCCGCGATGCAATTGTTGTCTCCATAAATTATCGGCTGGGTCTGCTTGGCTTTCTGTCTCACCCGGCGCTCTCTGCGGAGCAGGGCGGCGCCTCCGGCAATTACGGTCTCTTGGATCAAATCGCAGCCTTGCGATGGGTCGAGCGCAACATCGCCGCATTCGGCGGCGATCCCGGCAACGTCACGGTCTTCGGCGAGTCTGCGGGCGGGTTGTCAATTCTCGCGCTGATGGCATCGCCGCTTGCCGACGGCCTGTTCGATAAAGCCATCGTGCAATCGGGCGCGGGGCTGAGCGTTTTTCCTCCCGTGCGCCAAGCCGAGGCGGCGGGCGCGGCTTGGGCGGCCGCGAGCGGCCATGCCGATGCGACAGCGGACGATCTCCGCGGCCTCAGCGTCGATCAGGTTCTAGCTGGGCAGACCTTCATTGGCCCAGTCGTCGACGGCGCCGTGCTTTGGCGAAGCCCGGGCGACGCCTTCGCGCGCGGCGAACAAGCGCGCATTCCGCTGATCATCGGCTCGAATTCCTTCGAAGCGAGTCTCACCTTTCTGAACGAGCCTTTCGCGCGCGCCGCCGTCGGCGAGGCTTACGACGTCTTGTTGGCCCAGTACGCCGAGCGCGAACCGGTCGATGAGGCGCGTCTCACCTTGATTGGCGAGCTGTTCGGCGTGCAGCCCGCGCGTGTCATCGCGGCGCAGCAACAGCAGGCTGGCGTTCCAAGCTATCTCTACTATTTCGACCAGGTCGACGCCGCCCGGCGCGGAAGCCTTCACGGCGCCCCGCATGGCGGCGAGCTGGCGTATTTGTTCGGCGCGCCCCTAACGAGCCCTGACGGCGACAGGTGGGATGAGGCGGACCGCCGCGTTTCCCGAGCGATGATCGGCTACTGGACCGCTTTCGCCCGAACAGGTGATCCCAACCATGACGGTGCGCCGCGGTGGGAAGCTATGCAGGACGCGAACGGGCGGGCGCTGCACTTTGGCGAGAATATCGAGATGGGCGGATTCGATGCGCTGGCAGACCAAACGCGCGATGCGGCGGTCACGGCTTCCGAGCGCGCGTGGGGGCGTTAGATGGCGTAGTCAAAAGGATTAGATGAACCGATTAGGGTATGAGATCGGCGCGATGCGCATGATGATGGGAGAACGACGTGGCAAAAACCGGGGCCAATCTGCAGCAGCGCGCCGGAAAGCGGGAAGGGCGGCGCCTGGGCGCGCGGAGCCGCCAGCACAAAGCGCCCGCGCGCGCGTCCGTCGAGATCGTGTCGAAGAAGGCGCAGCAGAGCCAGGAAACGCGGGATCGCATCCTCAACGCGGCGGAAGAATTGTTCGCCCGTCACGGGCTCTACGGCGTCACCGTCCGCAACGCAGCCGATCATGCAGGCATCGATCAGGCGCTGATCCATTATTATTTCGGCAGCAAGCGCGGGCTTTTCGATGCCGTATTCGAACGCCGCGCGGCCGGCATCAACGCTGCACGTATGGCGGCGATGGACGCCTATGAGGCGCAGGCCAAGGGCAAAGTAACTGTGGAGGGGGCGCTTCGAGCCTTCCTGCAGCCCATCTTCGACAACGACCGCGCGGGAGATGAAGGTTGGCGCCATTACTCCGCTTTGGTGGCGTTGGCTAACAACAGCAAGGAATGGGGCGGCCAGATGATGAGCCGCTATTTCGACGAGGTCGTCCACCGCCTGATTGCACTCTTGCGTAAGGCGATGCCGGACGCGAGCGACGGCGATCTCTACTGGAGCTATCAAATGTTCTCCGGGTCATTGATGCTCATTCAAGCTGCGACCGGCCGTATCGAACTTCTCTCCAAGGGCAAGTGCCGATCCGACGATGTCGACGCCTTTGGCGAACGGCTGGTGCGCTATGCCGCCGCCGGCTTCAAGGCCAACTGCCAGCGCCGGCGCAGTTGACACCTCCGATACATTCATCAAATGATGAACATCATTCCGCAGAGGCCGCGGAAGCGGGAAGGGGTGCGGCGTGCGAGATACGGCATCGAACGGCGCGGGCGGATTTGCAGACCGCGTGGCCGAGGCCGTCGCGGCCCATCCCGGCCGTGTAGCGCTGCGCGACGATACGCGCGCAGTCACCTACGCCGAGCTGGGCGAAACCCTCGGCCGCATCGCCGGCGCGTTCGCGCGCGACGAGGTGCGTCCTGGCGATGTCATCGCCATCTGCGGCGTCAATTCGGTCGCGTATGGGGTAGTTTACCTGGCGGCCGCCATTGCCGGGGTGGTGACGGCGCCGCTGCCGCAGAGCGCGACCGACGAAACCTTGTTCAAGATGGCGCGCGATGCGGGGGCCAAACTCATCTTCGCCGATGCCGACAATACCGCGCGCTTCGGAGCGATGGCGGGCCCGCGCATTATCGCGCTGGAAGAGATTGAAGGCTGGGTCGACGGGGCAGGCTCCTCAGCGGCGGGACCGATCGATCCTGAACAGGCTTTCAACGTCATCTATTCTTCCGGCACCACCGGCACGCCGAAGGGTATCGTGCAAAGCCATGCCATGCGCGCCGCCCACGTTCGACTGGCTCTGGCCTGCGGTTACGATTCCAGCGCTGTGACGCTGCTCTCAACCCCGCTCTATTCGAACACCACCTTGGTAAGCTTCCTGCCTACTATCGCCCTCGGCGGCACGGCCATCCTGATGCGCAAATTCGACGCTGAAGGATTTCTCGAACGCGCCGAGGCGCATCGCGTCACGCATACGATGCTGGTCCCGGTGCAGTATCGGCGGTTGATGGCGCACCCGCGTTTCGGCGATTTCGATCTGTCGTCATTCACGCACAAGTTCTGCACGTCGGCGCCGTTCCCGGCTGAGCTGAAACAGGAAATTCTGCGCCGTTGGCCAGGGGGCCTTACCGAATATTACGGCATGACCGAAGGCGGGGGCCTTTGCATCCTGTTCGCGCACGAAAATCCCGACAAGCTGCATACGGTCGGCCGGCCCGCACCAGATAACGACATTCGCTTGATCGGCGATGACGGCCGTGAATTGGCTCGGGGCGAGACCGGCGAGATCGTTGGCCGCTCCGGCAGTCTGATGAAAGGCTATCACAACCGGCCGGCGGAGACCGAGGCGGCGTATTGGTACGACAGCGAGGGCCGCCGCTTCATGCGCACTGGCGATATGGGCCGCTTCGACGAGGATGGCTTCCTAATCCTCATGGATCGCAAGAAAGACGTGATTATTTCTGGCGGATTCAACATCTATCCGTCCGATCTTGAGGACGTGCTGCGCGCTCATCCCAGCGTGGAGGATGTGGCGGTGGTGGGCGCGCCCTCCGACAAATGGGGCGAAACACCGGTGGCGTTCGTGGTCGCCAGGAACGCCGCCGCCGCTGAACTGCTCGATTTCGCCAACGCCCGGCTCGGACGTTCGCAGCGGCTGGCCGATGTGCGCCTGATCGAGCGCCTGCCGCGCAGCGCCATCGGCAAAGTCCTGAAGCGCGAGCTGCGCGAGGCTTACAAGGCCGAAATCGGCGTCACGGGATGAAGCGTCATTTGCGCACGCGGCGCCGGACGCGGCGGTCTTCGATCAGCAGCGCTTCGCACCGCGCGCGCAGGCGTTCGATGTCTTCGACCTCGATCATCGCCTGACCCATCAGCACCGAATAAAGCAGAAACGACTGCGCGCGCGCATCCTCGGCGCTGAAGCCGAGTTCTTCGTACGCGCTGGCCATATGGGCGATGCGCAGCGCGTCGACTTCGCGTACGACGGCGTCGGCGGCGCTATCGCTGCGCGCCCATTGCCGGATGGCGAATTCTAGACTTGCGCCTTCGATCGAGCGTGCGTCGCGTCGCGGCAAGCTCAGCAATTGCCTGAGTCGCCCCTTCGCGTCGGCGGCGCCCAAGCGCCCGATGATGGCGCTGGTTTGGCGGCGGCGCCACTCGTCAAGCACGGCGCGATGGAGCTCCTCACGGTCGGCGAAATGCCAATAGAAGCTGCCCTTGGTGACGTTGAGCAACTTGGCGAGCGGCTCGACGCGGACGGCGTCGACGCCATGTTCTGTCAGCACGCCATCAAAAACTCTGCTTCGCCATGACGCCGCGCCCGCAAGAGCGCGACAGCGAGCTGCCGGGCGTTGTGCATCGCGGCCAGCTCTCCGACGCGAACGAGCGTCTGTTCTACAAGCGCTGGGCCGAGATCATGGACGCCGAGAACTGGTGCGACGTGCGGTTCGTGCCGCAGAGGCTGGCGCCGCACGCGGAAGCTGCAGAATAATGCCGACCACCGCCGATCTGCTGGCGCTCGACGCCAAAGGCGCGCCGGTCGATGCGGCGACGCATTTCGAGATTGCGCGATTCTACGCCATGGAAGCGCGCCTGCTGGATGAGGAGCGTTACCGCGACTGGTTCGCGCTCCTGACCGACGACGTGAGCTATTGGGTCCCGCTGCGCGAGAACCGCTTTCGCCGCGACAAGCGGCCGGAAATCGAGCCGAGCAACGTTGCGCTGTTTGACGACACTAAAGCCACGCTGGACATGCGCTTGGGGCGGCTGGAAAGCGGCATGGCCTGGGCGGAGGATCCGCAGACGCGCCATGTCTACGCGATCACTAATGTTGAAGCCTTTCATCGCGAGACGCCGGACGAATACGAGGCGCATTCGGTGTTCACGCTCTATCGCAATCGCTCCGAACGCGACGAGTCGAGCCTCATGGGTCGGCGGCGCGACATCCTGCGGCGTACGTCGGAAGGATTGCGCATCGCCGGGCGCATGGTGCTGTTGCAGCAGGCGCTGCTCCTGACCAAGAATCTTTCGGTTTTCTTTTGAAAGGGGCCGATGCCGCGGCTTGAGAGAAGGCGTGTTGTCGTCACCGGCGTCGGCAGCGGCATCGGCGCGGCCATCGTGCGCCGCTTCTTGGAGGAGGGCGCCAAGGTCGTAGCCGTCGATCGTAGGCCGTTCGACAATCTCACGCGAAGCGACTCGGTGCGCAGCGTGATTGGCGATGTGACCGACTACGCCGTCAGCGCACGCGCCGTATCAGTTGCAGAAGAAGCGTTCGGTGGCCTCGATGTTTTCATCGCCAATGCCGGCGTTTGGGATTTCTACAAACGGCTGGACGCGATGACGCCGGAGGCACTCGCCCGAGGCTTCGACGACATCTTCGCCGTCAATGTGCGGGCGGCCTTGTTTGCGGCGCACGCGGCACGCCCGGCCTTGCGCGCCAGCAAAGGCGCGCTCATCGTCACCGGCTCCAACGCCGGCTCCCGCGCTGGCGGCGGCGGGGCGCTCTACACCGCCTCCAAATTCGCGCTGCGCGGCGCAGTCGCCGCGCTGGCGCGCGAACTGGCGCCCGACGTGCGTGTGAATGGCGTCGCCCCTGGCGCGACCGACACGCCGCTCTCCGGCAGCGCCGCGTTCGGACACGAAGCGCGTGCGTTCAACACCGACCGCGACCGTATCGAACGTCTGCAAGAAGCCATCCCGATAGGACGATTTTCGTCGCCCGAAGATCACGTCGGGCTCTACATGCTCCTGGCGTCTGTGGAAGCGCCGTACGTTACTGGCGCCATGTTGCCGAGCGACGGGGGACTGACGGCCTAGCGAGGCTCAGCGGCCGAGGCCGGCATGTTCCAGAGCCTCGACAATCAGTGCGTCGGCGGCCAGTGCCACATCGCGCTCGCCCGCCGTGCGTAACATTTCGTCGGCGCGGATGAGGACGCCCGCGCATTGGCGCCAGCCGAGGCGTGACGCTTCGCCGATCGCCGCTTTGAGCATTTCGAGCGCGTGTCGCCGGTCTTCTGCCGTGTCGCTGGAGATGCGGACGCGCAGGCGCCGGAGCAGGGCGCCCAGAGGTGGAAGCTCGCCGGCTTCATCGTGGCGACGACGGTCGTTCCAGCGCCTACTCAGTTTGCGGCGCCGGTCTGGACCGATATACGTCGTGTTGTCGACCCAGCGTGTGGCCATGCTGCGGTTGTGCCGCAGCCGCGGCTAACGGCGCGTTTACGATGTTGTATCGGGCGCCGACTTTTTCAACATGTTTTCTGGCGCTTGCGCCTAGCGTTTGCGAATGAGCCCTTCTTGCGCGACCGAAGCGATCAGCACGCCGTCCTCGCGATAGAGCGCGCCGCGGTTGAAGCCGCGGGCGCCGGAGGCCGATGGGCTGTCCTGCACGTAAAGATGCCAGCGCGAGAAGTTGGTGGGACGGTGAAACCAGATGATGTGGTCGAGGCTCGCGGTCTGCACCCCTGATTGCCACGATACGCCATGCGGACGCATCGCCGTCCCGAGAAGGGAATAGTCGGAGGCGTAGGCAAGAAGACATTGGTTCAGCGCGACGTCGTCGCCCATGTCCTTGCGCGCCCGCAGCCAGACCATTTGATGGGGCGGCATCACGGCCGGGTTGGCGACATCGACCGGGTCGATCGCGCGCATCTCGATTGGCAGGTTGCGAATCCAGCGCGTCGATTCTTCGGGCTGGCTCTCGATCCAGGCCTCGACGAACTTGGCCATTTCGTCAGCCGAGAAGGGCGCCTCGGGCATGTCGCTTTGGTGCTCGAAGCCTCTTTCCGGAACGTGAAACGAGCAGGCCATGTTGAAGATCTGCTCGCCCCGTTGAATGGCCAATACGCGCCGGGTGGCGAAGGAACGGCCATCGCGCGAGCGCTCGACCTGATAAAGCACGGGACGGGTTGGATCGCCGGGACGGATGAAATAGCTCTGCAGCGAATGGCAGATGCGCCCATCGACCGTCCTGTAAGCGGCGGTCAGGGCTTGGGCGACGACCTGGCCGCCAAAAATGCGGGTGCGTTCCTCGGGCGGAGAGGCGCCGCGGAAGAGATTCTCCTCGATCGGTTCGAGCGTCAGCGTATCGATAAGGGTGTCCATCGGGGACATGAGAGCGCCTGTGTCGGAAAGGGGCCTCGACTTATGGCGCGCCGCGGCGACGCACAAGCGTCAAGCCGGCACACCTGCCCCTACGGGATCAAATTGCCGCCGGCGTCGCACCACGGTTCGCGACGGCCGCGCCAGGGACGGGCAAGGCCTTCGGCAATGAGGGTTTCCCCGAGATCGCGGCCGTCGATCACGACGAAAGCGATGGTGCGGCCATAGCGATCGATACGGCCGGTCGGGCGGAGTTCAAGATCGGTTGCAGCGCCGATGAGCGCGCGAGCCTGACGTGTGGCCCGGTTGCCGAGTTCGCGCTCGGCCTCACAACGCGCCCGCGATCCGGTCTCCGGCGTGTCGATATTGACCACCCGGTAGGTGATATCCGAGCGCAGGTCCTCGAGAGTATCGCCGTCGATAACCCGAAAACGGCCGGACTGAGCGCGCTCACGGACGCTTACTGACTTTTCCTCGCCTGTAGGCTCGCCCCGCGCGGACGGCAGGGAGGGCATGACGATGAGCCCGATTCCGAAGACGAGCAGGAACACGACCGCCACGAGGCGGAACTGGCGCGTGAGTGTCATGCGCCCAGCCAAGCCCCCGGGCGTTAGCGAAAGGTGAACGTTTGCGTTGTTTACGCGCTCTGGGCGGCGTCTTCCTGCGCGGCGGCGCCCAACAGGCGCTGTTCCAGCAGCGCCATCGTATCGACGACCTGTTCCAGCGTGCGCACGCTGCGCAGCTCAACGCCGAGCACGCGCTCCTCGATTCGGGAGCGAAGCGTTTCGAACTCTGCGGCGAGGTCGACTTGTTCCGTCGGGGCCGTGGCCGATTCCAAAGCTTCGAGCCGGCCATCGTTGTCGGCGACCAAGCGCGCGATATCGGCGCGCAACGTTTCGAGGGCATTGGTCTGGCGTAGTTCGAACGCCGTCATTCGCTCTTGTAACGTCTGCAAGGCCGGCCCTGCCGCGTTCGCCTCGACGTTTGAGAGCACTTCCAGCCGCAGATCGGCGAGCGCCACTTCCACCTGATGTGTACGTTCGTCGGCTTTTTGCGCCGTTTCGGCGCTCTGGGCCGCCACCCGGTTCAGCATGCGCGCCACGCCTTGCAGGCCTTCGTTCAACTCGCCGGCTTTGCTTTCGTAGAGCTCAAGGCCTCGCTGCAGCGCTGTCAGGCGGTCGGAGAGCGCGGTGTCCGCATAAAGCGTGTCGAGCCGTTCAGTGAGAGCGGATACATCATGGCGAATGATAGCCAACGCTTGTTCGCTCTCGGCGTTCTGCGCCGCGTGCTCCAGCTGCGTGATTCGGCTTTCCAATGCGGGATCTGCTGCGCCGAGCGCGCTCTCAATTTCGTCAAAACGGCCGTTAGCGGCGATGCTGGCGCCTTCCAGACGCGTCAACGCAGTATCGAGCAGCGTCAGACGCGCCAAGGCGCCCGTGTGCTCCTCGCGCAGGAGGTGGACCTCGTTCACGGCGCGGTCGCGAATCTCATCTAGATCCGCACGCAATGCTGCAAGCGATGCGTCGAGACGCTGCGCGGCCGCGGCGTCGCCGGCGGCGACATCACGTCGAAGCTTTTCGATAGCGGCGAAGCTTGAGGCCTCGATGCGGTCCAAATCGGCGTGCACGCGCTGCTGCAGCTGCTGTGTCAGTTGTTCGCCGCGCGAAACGCGCGCGGTGACGGCGTCAAAACGCTCGTCCCAGTCTGCGCTGGCCTGCTGCAATGCGCTGCGCAAGCTGGCGTCGACGTCCTCTGCCCGACGCTCGACGCCCTCGCGCAGTTCGCCGATGCTGTTCACGGTGTTGCTCAGCGCGACATCCACCAGCTTGAGGCGCGCCAGATGCGTGACCTGTTCGCGCTGCAGGTCGCTCACTTGCGCAGCCAGGTCGGCGCGCGCCGCCTCCAACGCGGCGTATTGTTCCTGCGAGGCGCGCGCAAGTTCTGCGCCCAGGGCGGCATCGGCGGAACGCAGTGTCTGGGCGGTTTCCTCAATCGCCGCTTGCGCGCCGTCCTCCACATCGGTCATTTGCGCGCGCAATTGCTCAGCCGTGCGGGACACGAAGCGTTCGTTGTCGGTGATACGGCCAGCCAGGGCGGCCATCCGGTCGGCGGCGTCGGCGAACGCGGCCTGCACGCGTTCGCGCATGTCTTCCGTGTTCTGTTCGAGCCGATCCTCGATCGAAGCGCGCAGACCGCGCAATTCGTTGACGAGGTGGGCGACGGCGGCGTCGGCCTGGTCGGCTGCAGCGTCAGCGGCAGCGCGCAGTTCGGCAAGACTGACATTCAGCCGGTCAGCGGTTTCGTGCGTGAACGCGGTGAAGTCTTCCGCGATCGCGTGCTTTAACGCCTCGTGCGCATCGGCGAGGATGGCGGCGGAGCGCTCTGCGCCGCGGGCGACATGGCCGACTTCGTCGATGCGCTGCTCCAGCGCATCGGAGCGGGCCGCTTGCGCCTGGCTTTGCGCGGTAAGGTTGTCTTCGACGACCGCCAGATGAATTTGCAGGCCGGCGACGGTGTTGCTCACTTCTTGCTGGGTCTGGCCGAGGGCGTGCGCTGTGTCGCCGGCAAGCGCTTCCACGTCGCCGACGCGGGCGGTCATATCGAAGATCGAGCTGTCCAGTGCATGGATCGCGCCGTCCAGACTGCCAACGGCCGTCCCGAGCCGCCGCTCGAGCGTCTTGAGCCGCTGGCGCACGGCAAATCCTTCTGGAGATTCTGGCGGCAACGCAAAGATCGTTGCATCTTCGAGCTCAGGGTGGGGCTGCTCTGCCTCAGCCAAAGCAGGGAGCTGATCGAGAAGTGCCCGCCGTACGACCAGATCGCTAAGGAAGTCGGCGACGCTCACGCCAAGGCGCGCGGCTTCTTCCTCCGCTTTTTGGCGGGTTTCAGGATCGATGTCCTGCAACAGCCAGGAATTGTCGCTCATGTCAGCCTCGCGCTGCCCGCTCTTGCATGAGGCATCGTGCTTAAGGGCGCGTAAAATCGAGATTTTTGCCTTTACTTAAGAAAGCTCGGCGGCGGCGGCGCACGCCGGACGCCAGACGCGCCATCCTTCTCAGTGCAGCGGGACATGTTTTTCCTTCTTTCCCTGCCCACGGAACCGGCAAATCATGTCATGCTTTGCATCACTGGGCGGTCAGCGCGCAGCCGGCGCGCGAGCCACCTTATGGGCGCCAGAATTTTGATGGCGATTTGGTTAGGCGCGGAAACCCCGGGCTCACTATGTTGAGTCCGGCGGGGCGCGACGGAGGACCGATGTCTGAAGAGCTCTTTCGCAGCTTTGCTCGCTCTTATGAGCAGCGCCGCGAAGCGGAAATGTCGCTGCAGGATTTCCTGAGTCTCTGCCGCGACGACCCGATGGCCTACGCGACGGCGCATGAGCGCTTACTCGCCGCGATCGGCGAGCCGCGCATGGTCGATACGTCCAAGGATGCGCGGCTCGGGCGCATTTTCATGAATCGTACGGTGCGGTTCTACCCCGCCTTTGCCGAGTTCTACGGCATGGAAGAGACGATCGAGCGCATCGTCGCCTTCTTCCGCCACGCCGCACAGGGCCTGGAAGAGCGCAAGCAAATCCTTTATCTGCTGGGGCCCGTGGGCGGCGGCAAATCCTCGCTCGCCGAGCGCCTGAAGGCGCTTATGGAGGAGCAGCCAATCTACGTGCTGAAGGCGGGCGATCAGATGAGCCCGGTATTTGAGCATCCGCTCGGTCTGTTCGATCCGGAGATCTGGGGCCAGAAGCTCGAAGACGAATACGGCATCCCACAGCGCCGCCTGTCCGGTCTCATGAGCCCGTGGTGCGTGAAGCGGCTCGACGAATTTGGCGGCGACATCACCCGTTTCCGCGTCGCCAAGCTCATGCCCTCGCGCTTGCGCCAGATCGCCGTCGCGAAGACGGAGCCGGGCGATGACAACAACCAGGACGTCTCCTCGCTGGTCGGCAAAGTCGATATCCGCAAGCTCGAAATGCACGCGCAGAACGATCCTGACGCATATTCCTATTCCGGCGGCCTCAACCGCGCCAACCAGGGCATGCTCGAATTCGTCGAGATGTTCAAAGCGCCGATAAAGATGCTCCATCCGTTGCTGACGGCGACGCAGGAAAGCAATTATGTCGGCACAGAAAATATAGGCGCTATCCCGTTCCAGGGCATCATCATGGCGCACTCGAACGAGGCCGAGTGGCAGTCATTCAAGAACAATAAGAACAACGAGGCCTTCATAGACCGCATTTACGTAATCAAGGTCCCCTACTGTCTGCGCGTCGATGAAGAAAAGAAAATTTATGAGAAGCTGATCCGCGGCTCCGAGCTGGCAGAGGCGCCTTGTGCGCCGGCGACCCTGGAAATGCTGGCGCGGTTCTCCGTGCTGTCCCGGCTCAAGGAGCATGAGAACTCCAATCTGTTCGCGAAGATGCGCGTCTATAACGGCGAGAGCCTCAAGGAGGTCGACCCCAAGGCGCGCACGCTGCAGGAATACAAGGACGCCGCCGGCGTCGACGAAGGCATGGACGGCATCTCTACGCGCTTTGCCTTCAAGGTGTTGGCGGCCACGTTCAACCACGACACCAACGAAGTGGCGGCCGATCCCGTGCACCTCATGTACGTGCTGGAGCAAAATGTCCGGCGCGAGCAATTCCCGCAGGAGACGGAGAACAAGCTGCTGGAGTTCATCAAAGCCGAGCTGGCGCCGCGCTATGCGGAATTCATCGGCAACGAAATTCAGAAGGCGTACCTCGAGTCCTATCACGATTACGGGCAGAACCTGTTTGACCGTTATGTCGATTACGCGGACGCCTGGATCGAAGATATCGATTTCAAAGATCCGGATACCGGCCAACTGCTAAATCGCGAGCTGTTGAATCAGGAACTTTCGAAGATCGAGAAGCCCGCCGGAATCGCCAATCCGAAAGACTTCCGCAACGAAGTGGTGAAGTTCACGCTGCGGGCGCGCGCGGGACATGGCGGCAAGAATCCGTCCTGGACCTCCTACGAGAAAATCCGCGAAGTGATCGAGCGCCGCATGTTCAGCCAGGTCGAGGATTTGCTGCCGATCATCACATTCGGCTCGAAGAAGGACGGCGAAAC
Source organism: uncultured Terricaulis sp. (assembly GCA_964540785.1). Taxonomy (GTDB): domain Bacteria; phylum Pseudomonadota; class Alphaproteobacteria; order Caulobacterales; family Aquidulcibacteraceae; genus Vitreimonas. Next base: position 9,928 of record CAZIOD010000021.1, on the reverse strand, counting down.
CGAGAAGAAACACGAGGAATTCGTGATGCGCATGACCGAGCGCGGCTACACCGAGCGGCAGGTCAGACGATTGGTCGAGTGGTACATGCGCGTGAAGCAAGCGGGGTAAGGCGCTCGATGCACATCATCGACCGGCGTCTGAACCCGGGCGGCAAGAGCTTCGCCAACCGGCAGCGTTTCTTGCGCCGCGCTCGCGCGCAGGTGCGCCGTGCGGTGCGCGAGGCTTCGAGCAGCCGCTCGATTAAGGAGGCAGGCAAAGGCGGGGAAATCTCCATTCCCGCCGGCGGCGTACACGAGCCGCACCTGCGGCGCGCGTCCGAAGGCGGCGTGCGGGACTACGTATTGCCAGGCAACAAGAAATACATCGAAGGCGACACGATCCCGCGCCCCGATCAAGATGGCGGGCAAGGCTCTCGCGCCAGTGATTCAGGGGAGGGCGAGGACGAATTTCGTTTCGCTCTGACTGACGACGAGTATCTCGACCTTTACCTCGAAGACCTCGAACTCCCAGACTTGGCCAAACGCCAAGTTGCGGGCGCCCAATCAGTGCAATGGCGTCAGGCGGGCTATTCCGTGTCGGGGCCGCCTGCGCGGATTTCCGTGCCGCGCACGCTGCGGCACTCGATGTCGCGCCGAATCGCGCTGAAGCGCCCGAAGGTCGAGGAGATCGAAGCGCTGCGCGCCGAGATCGAACGGCTTGAACGCGAAGGCGGGCATTTTGACGAATTACAGGCTTTGCGTGCCGACCTCGAAAAACGTGTCGCGCGCAGCAAGCGCATTCCCTACATCGACCCGGTAGACGTGCGTTACCGGCGCCTGGAATCGACGCCGAAACCGATCGCCAAAGCGGTCATGTTCTGTCTGATGGATGTCTCCGGCTCGATGAACGAGCACATGAAGGATCTGGCCAAGCGCTTCTATTCGCTGCTCTACCTCTTCCTCAATCGTCGCTACGAACACGTCGACGTCGTCTTCATCCGCCACACACATGAAGCGCAGGAGGTGGACGAGCAGACCTTCTTCTATTCGCGCGAAACCGGCGGAACGGTGGTTTCAACGGCGCTCTTCAAGATGATGGACATCGTGCGCGACCGCTATCCGGTCAGCGACTGGAACATCTACGCCGCGCAAGCTTCGGACGGTGACAACACGTCGAGCGACAATGCCGTGGTTCTGGCGCAGCTGCGCGACGTGATCCTGCCGATTTGCCAGTATTATGCGTACGTCGAAGTGGGCATGGACGACGAAGAGGATCACCCGGGCGCGGGCGAGCCCTCGACCAATTTGTGGCGCGCCTACCGGCGCGTTCCTGACGATCAGCCATTTGCCATGCGCAAGGTCCGCCACCGCCGGGATATTTATCCGGTGTTTCGCGAACTGTTCGCGCGCCGGCCCGAAGGCGTTGCGGCGGAGGGCGGCTGATGGCGATGCTGGCGGATTCCAAGCTGCTCTACAGCGGGCCTGACTGGGATTTCGATCTGATAAAACGCGTGCATGAAGCCTGCGGGGAGATTGGCGTCAAAGAAATGGGGCTCGATCCGTACCCCAATCAGATCGAAGTCATCACGGTCGAACAGATGCTCGACGCATATGCCTCCACCGGGATGCCGCTGTTCTACCGGCACTGGTCGTTCGGCAAGCATTTCGCCCGCAACGAAGCGATGTACCGCAAAGGCTATCAGGGCCTGGCGTACGAGATCGTGATCAATTCCAATCCCTGCATCGTCTACATCATGGAGGAAAACTCCGCGACGATGCAGACGCTCGTCATCGCGCATGCCGGCTACGGCCACGCCCACTTTTTCAAGAACAATTACGTCTTCAAGCAATGGACCGACGCCGACGGCATTCTCGACTACCTTGAGTTCGCCCGCAGCTTCATCGCCAAGTGCGAGGACCGGTACGGCCAGGAGGAGGTGGAGCGCGTTCTGGATGCCGCGCACGCGCTGCAGAGCCACGGCGTACATCGCTTCCCACGCAAGCGCATGCCGGATTTGCGCTCCGAGCAAAAGCGCGAAGAGGAACGCCGTCTGCATGGCGAGCAATTGTTCAACGATCTTTGGCGCACTGTCCCGACGGGAAAACGAAAGCGCGGTAAGGACGAGGACGAGCGCCGCAAGGCGCTATTGGGGCTGCCAGAAGAGAACCTGCTTTATTTCCTGGAGAAGACGGCGCCGCGGCTGGCAAGCTGGCAGCGTGAAGTCCTGCGCATCGTGCGGCTGATCAATCAGTATTTTTATCCCCAGCGCCAGACCAAGGTTATGAACGAAGGCTGCGCCACCTACACTCACCACCGCATCATGAACCGCCTGCACGAAAAGGGGCAGATCGACGACGGCGCGTTCCTGGAGTTCCTGCACTCTCACACCAGCGTGGTGATGCAGCCGGGTTTCGACGACCGCCGCTTCTCCGGTATCAATCCGTACGCGCTGGGCTTTGCCATGTGTTGCGACATCGAGCGCGCCTGCACCAATCCGACCGACGAGGACCGCGAGTGGATGGGCGACATCGCCGGCAATGGCGATCCCTATGGCACGCTGCGGGACATCTGGGCCAATTACCGTGACGAAAGCTTCGTCTCTCAATTCCTGTCGCCGCGTGTCATCCGAGAGTTCGGATTCTTCCGTGTCCTGGACGATGAAGACGAGGAGGAGATGGAAGTCGCGGCTATTCACGACGAACGCGGTTATCGCAAGATCAAGCGCGCGCTCTCACACCATTACGACATCGCCTATCGCGATCCCGACATCCAGATCGTCGATGTCGATCTCGCCGGCGACCGGAAATTGATCCTGCAGCATCGCGTGCTCGATGGCGTGCTCCTGGAGGAGAACGACACGGAGAAAGTGCTGCAGCACATCGCGGATCTCTGGGGCTATGATGTGAAGTTGATCGAACACGACGACAAGGGCGCACAATTGACAGAACACGCCGCCCAGCCGCGCCGCCCCTTCATGTGAAAATCCGGTTAGATCGGACGCAGTTCGTCGGTCTGCGGCGCGCGGGCCGTCACCCGGAAGTCCGGCGGCGTGTAGCCCACCGCCGCGCCGCGCGAGGTTTCAATGCCGTTGGGATAGCCGGTGCGATCGCTGAAATCCTGCGTCGCGGCGGGCCGCGCGAGCTTCTGCGACCATCCCGCGGCGACCAGCACATCGACCAAGGTGATGGCGCCGACGGCGATCATCGCCGCGTTCGCTTTGCGGCGCTTGCCTTCGTCGTCGCTATCGCGGCCTTGCGCCAGCGTGGCGAGGTCGAGCACGTCCCCCGCAACGCGCGACCACATCGCCGGCATGGGATTGGGCTGCAGCGCGCCTATGCCGGCCGCGATCTCGCGCATGCCGTAGGCACGCAAAAGGCCGCTCCGATTTTCCAGACCCAGAGCACGGCCGATCGCGCCGGGAAACGCAAGCTCTGCTACGCCGAGCGCGATCGAAAAGACGCCAAGTCCCTGCGCGATTCGGTCGAGCGGCGTGATCGAGCTCTTGCGCGGCGCATGGTCCAAACTGATGCTCATTGCTAACCCTCCACTTCAATGCGCGGTCGCCGCCATGTCGGGCTTCAGAACCACCTTGATGCAGCTGTCCTGTTTCATCTGGAACGTGCGGTACATCTCCGGGCCGTACTCAAGCGGCGCGGTATGCGTGATCACGAAGGACGGATCGATCAGGCCGTCTTCGATGAAGCGAAGCAGATCGTCGGTCCAGCGATTGACGTGGGTTTGGCCCGTGCGGACCGTGAGGCCCTTTTGCATGATGGGGCCGGTCGGAAAGAAATCCGACACGCCGGCATAAACGCCGGGGATGGAAAGCACGCCGGCCGGCCGGCATGCATACGCCATTTCGCGCAGCACATGCGGCCGGTCGGTCTCCATCATCATCGCCTGCTTGGTGCGATCGATGAGGGTCGCTGCCAGCATGCCCGAGTGCGCCTCCATGCCGACGGCGTCGATGCATTTCTCCGGGCCCTTGCCGTCGGTCAGTTCGTTGAGCCGGGTGATGACCTTCTCGTGCTCGTAATTGATTGTGATCGCGCCGCCGGCCTCGGCCATGCTCAAGCGTTCAGGGAAGCGGTCGATGGCGATGACTTGCTTGGCGCCCAGCAGGATGGCGCTGCGGATCGCCATCTGGCCGACCGGCCCGCAGCCCCAGATCGCGACCGTGTCGGTCGGTTCGATATCGCACGCGACCGCCGCCTGCCAGCCGGTGGGCAAAATATCGCCGAGGAACAGCGCTTGTTCATCGGTCAGCGTATCGGGAACCTTGATGTGCGTGGTGTCAGCGTAAGGGACGCGCAGGTATTCAGCTTGGCCGCCGGGATAGCCGCCGGTCAGCTGCGTGTAGCCGAACAGGCCGGCGGTCGCGTGGCCGAACATCTTGTCCGCCAGCTCACGATTGCGATTGGTGCGCTCGCACACAGAATAATTGCCGCGCACGCATTGCTCGCATTCGCCGCAGAAAATCGTGAACGGAACGACGATGCGGTCGCCGGCTTTGAGCGCAGTGTTGTCCCTGCCAACCTCCACCACTTCGCCCATCATCTCGTGGCCGACAATGTCGCCCGGCTTCATGCCGAGAACGTAATTGTGGAAGAGGTGAAGGTCGGATCCGCAGATAGCGCAGCTGGTGACCTTGATGATGGCGTCTCGGCCGTCTTCGATTTCAGGATCGGGAACGGTGTCGCAGCGGATGTCTTTCGGTCCGTGCCAGACGAGCGCTTTCATCGGCCAAATCCTATTGCTGTTTGCAGTCGACAGGCTGTGAAGGGTGGAGGCGCCGCGGCGGTTCCGGCGTTCGGCCATTATTTTCGGTGCGGCGGTAGTGCGCGGTACCGCGCCTCAGATGCCGAGCTTCGCCAGCCCTTCCGCAATCGCAGGATCGACCTGCACGTCGCGCGGACTGAGCGGGCGCGCAAGGCGGATGCTCTCCATGGCGCGCGCGCGCGACAGCGCGACGTAGGTTTGCCCGGGCGCGAACGCGCCGCGGCCGAGATCGATCTCGACGGCGTCGAGTGTCATGCCTTGCGCTTTGTGGATAGTGAGGGCCCAAGCCGGCGCGAGCGGGAATTGTACGTATTTGAATTCCTCTTTCACCTCCATGCGGTTTTCCTTGGCGTTCCAGCTCCAGCGCGCTTGCGGCCAGACCGCGCGTTCGACATCGACATCATCGCCATTGTCGAGCGAGACGACAATGATGTCCTCGTCGAGGTCGCGCACGGTGCCGAGCGAGCCGTTCACCCAGCGCCCTTCCGGGTCATTCTGGGTGAAGATCACGCGCGCGCCGCGCTTCAGGGTGAGCTGCATTGGCGCCGGGAAACGGTCGCCTTGCGCGCGCGGCGCTTCGCCTTCGAAGGCGCCGCTGTACTGCGCCGCGACTCCGCTGAGATTGGCTAGCCCTTGCGCGTTGTAACGATCGGCGACCGCGTTTGTCGCGCACAGCAGAACGGGCCGCGCGGGCAGCGAGCGCTCGAGGCAGACGGTGTTGAGGATGGTGACGGCTTCCTCCACGCCGCGCCGTTCGCGGATGGAAGAAAGCAGCGAGATGAAGTCGCGATTGGTCTGGCGATGCACTTCCGTCAGTTCGACGGCAGCCAATGGCGCATCGCGCAGCACATGGGCCGAGAACGCGTAGGGGCTGTTATATCCCGCATCCTCCAGAAGTTGGCTCTCGTCGCCGCGCACGACCGGCGGCAGCTGGTAGAAATCGCCGACCAACAGCATCTGCACGCCGCCGAACGGGCGCGAGGATTTGCGCGCCACTCTCAAATGCTGATCCATCGCATCGAGCACGTCGGCGCGCAGCATCGAGACTTCATCGACGATCAGCCGCTTGATCGCCCGCGCCGTGCGGGTGAAGAACCAGCTCGGTTTTTCATTTGTCCCGATCAGCGGACGTGGAGGAAAGCCGAAGAAGGAATGCACGGTCTGGCCGCCGATATTCATGGCCGCCAGGCCAGTCGGCGCGAGCACGGCCTGCGGGTAGCCGGGATCGTCGGCCACCAGCGAGCGGATGAAGTGGCTTTTGCCAGTGCCGGCGCGGCCGATGACCAGCACCACGGGCGTGCGGTCCGCGAGCGCTTCGCGCACTTCGGCGATAGCGGGATCGGAACTGCGCTCGGGCTGCGGAATCGTCATGGCTTTTCTATACATGGAGGCACAGGCATGCGCTAAGCTGGCGGCGACGGAGGGATTTCGATGCGGCTGATCTTGATCGCGGCAATGGTTTTGGGCCTCGGCGCTTGCGCCGCCCAGGAGGCGCAGGTGTCGCAGACAGCGCTGGCCGCCGACGGACGCGAGATCGCCGAAGCGCAGTGCGCCGCTTGCCATGCGGTGGGCCGCTACGGCGAGAGCCCCGCGCCGGAAGCCCCGCCGCTGCGACACGTGCTCGCCCGCTACGACTCAGCCGTGCTGGAAGAGGAGCTGATCCAGGGCATCCAGGTAGCGCACCCGATGCCGGATTTTCAGTTCAATCCGCAGAGCGTGGACGCGCTGATCGCCTACCTGCAGTCGATCCAGGAAACGCCGGCGCCTTAACTCAGAGCGACCACGCGGCATGCCCCGGCGCTGGCGCCGGCAGGCTTTCGCCAAACGCGATGCTGACGCGCTCGTCAGTCGTAGGCAACGACGGCGAGATCAAGGTCCCGTACGCGCCATCCGGAGTAAGCGCTTGCTTTGTCTGCAAACCTCGAACCGGCGCGAACGCAACCCAAGGCGTAACCGGCGCGGCGGCCGCTAATGAGGTTGACGACGCCGGCTCGGCGCCGAACGCGATGTCTTCTGCGCCGACCATTTGCGGCACAAGCCCGGTGACCCGCAGCTTCAAGTCGAGCGTGTAGCTCAGCCCGCTGGCCTCGACGACGCGCAAGCACACCGGAAAGATTTGTCCGCGCAGGCTTTCCAGCAGCGCTTCCTCGCGCAGGGAGATGACGCCAAGATCGCGGTCGACCACAAAGCGCCCGCCGGCGTCGTCGGCGAGATAAAAGCCGGGCGCGTCGCCCACTGCGAGAGAAGGCGCGCGATCGATCTCGATCGCGTCGAAGCTCTGCGCAAACTCATCGGCCCAAGTGGTCATGGCCGCACTTTCGCGCGTTACGGCTAATGGGCCGTGAAAGCGGCGTTTGCCTTTGGTTTACGCTCTCAGCTTTGACCCCAGCCGATCGCGGCTTTGACTTCGAGGAATTCCTCCAGACCGAACTTGCCGCCCTCGCGGCCGAGGCCCGATTGCTTGTAGCCGCCGAACGGCGTGCCCATGCCGCCGAACGCGCCATTGATATGCACGTTGCCGGCGCGGAGCCTGCGCGCAACGTTGCGCGCGCGCTCTTCGGAGCCCTGCACATAAGCGGCGAGGCCGTATGGCGTGTCGTTGGCGATGCGGATCGCCTCTTCCTCGGTCTCGTAGGGAATGACGACCAGCACCGGCCCGAAAATCTCTTCGCGGGCGATGGTCATGTCGTTGGTGACGTTGGCGAACACGGTAGGCTTCACGTAATAGCCGCGGTTGAAGCCTTCGGGCCGTCCAACGCCGCCCGCGGCTACGGTCGCGCCTTCTTCAACGCCTTTTTGAATGAGGCCCTGCACTTTCTCGAACTGCTTGGGGTTCGCCAGCGGACCGATATTGCCTTGCTCGGCCTTGTCGGGCGCCGCGACCTTGATGTTTTTGGCGGTCTCTGCGGCGATCGCCACCACTTCATCGTACTTTGCGCGCGGCGCCAGCATGCGCGAAGGCGCGTTGCAGGATTGGCCGGTGTTGTTGGCCATGTGCATCATGCCGCGCGACACCGCCTTCTTCAGGTCCGCGTCGTCGAGAATGACGTTCGGGCTCTTGCCGCCGAGTTCGAGCGCGACCTTCTTGATGCCCTTGGCGGCGTTTTCCATCACGGACTGGCCGGCGCGGGTCGAGCCGGTGAAGCTCATCATGTCGATGTCCGGATGCGCAGAGAGCGCCGTGCCGACACCAGGGCCATCGCCATTCACGAGATTGAACACGCCGGGCGGCACGCCGGCTTCGTCCAGAATTTCCGCGAACAGCATAGCGTTGAGCGGCGCAAGTTCAGAGGGCTTCAGCACCATGGTGCAGCCGGCGGCGAGCGCGGGGCCGACTTTGGCGCACACTTGGTTCATCGGCCAATTCCAAGGCGTAATCATGCCGACCACGCCGATCGGCTCTTTGATGATGCGCGAACCGGGCTGGTCTTCTTCGAACTTGAAGGTGTCGAGCTGCTTCCTCGCATCCATCAAGTAGCCGAGCCCGGCCGGCGCCTGCATCGCGTTCGCCATGGGCAGCGGCGCGCCCATTTCCATGGAAATGGTCTCGGCCATTTCGCCCATGCGGCGCTGATAAATGGCGATGATTTTGTCGAGCAGCGCCTTGCGCTCGTCGATCGAAGAGACCGACCAGGTCTCGAACGCCTTCCTGGCCGCGGCGACAGCCTTGTCGACGTCAGCGGCGCTGCCCAGCGAGATGCGGCCAACGGGTTCCTCGTTGGCGGGATTGATCACGTCGTGCGTGCGCGGCTTGGCCGGGGCCACCCATTTGCCGTCGATGTAGAAATTGAGCTTCTCGCGCATCGCCTCGCTCCCAAGTGTCAGGTGTCAGGGTTCGGTATCAGATATAAGAGGTCCGGGCGAGTTTACTTGAGGGTAGGTGCGATATGGCGTCGACGAAGGAAACCAGGCCAAGAACGCCGAAGGGCAGGTCGCTGTTGTGGCTCGCGGTCGTGCTGGCGCTCATCGCCGGCGCCGTCGCCGGCTGGTATGCGCGCGATTTCACCGCTGTGAACGCCTGCCTCGACGCGGGCGGGGGCTGGATCGCGCCGGGGGTGTGTGTCGGCGCGCCGCCGCCGGCGCCGGCGACGCCGCAGACGCTATGAATCGCACGCCGCTGCGCACGTTCGGCCGCACTAAGGCGCGTACGCTGAAACCGCGACAGGCCGCGCTGGTGGAGGTGCTGCTGCCGCATCTGGCTGTGCCGGTCGACGGGGAGATCGATCTGGCGACGCTGTTTGCGACTGACCCCCCGCCCCCTCGCGGGGCGGGGGCAGGGGGTGGGGGGCGTGAAGCTTTCGCGCCTGCGTCCGAACTTCCGCAAACGCACCCGGTCGATCGCCCCCCCTCCGGCCGCTCCGCGGCCACCTCCCCCGCGCGGGGGGAGGTTGGCGCACCGCCGCTTGTTCTCGAAATCGGTTTTGGCGGCGGGGAGCATCTGGTCGCGCAGGCCGCGGCGCATCCCGAAACGCGCTTCATTGGCGTCGAGCCATTCTTGAACGGCGTCGCTTCTTGCCTGCGGCACATCGAAGAAAGCGGGGTGCAGAATGTGCGCCTGCATCACGGCGATGCGCGCGATGTGATGGCGCGGCTGCCGGAGGCGTCGCTGGATCTTGTCTACATTCTCTTCCCCGATCCGTGGCCCAAGACGCGGCATCACAAACGGCGGCTGATCCAGCCTGAGTTTCTCGATGAGCTTGCGCGCGTGCTGAAGTCGGGCGCCGAGGTGCGCTTTGCGACCGACTGGGCGAATTATGCGGAATGGACGCTTTGGCATTTCACGCGCGACGCGCGGTTTGCGTGGACGGCGGAGTGCGCCGAGGATTGGCGCACGCCATGGCCGGGGCACGTGACGACGCGCTACGAGGCCAAGAAGTTGGGTGATTGCGCGCCTGTGTGGCTGCGGTTCGTGAAGCGGTGAACTCCTTTGCGAAGGCAGCTGGTGAGTAAAGCTCGTCATTCCAGGGCTCAGCGAAGCTAAGAACACGGAACCCAGGGGCAAACGTCGCGCTTTCTCATCCCCTGGGTTCCGGATCGCGCTTCGCGCGTCCGGAATGACGACGAGGGTGATGCGCAGAAATTTGGAGCGGACATGCGTCATCCTTGTTGATCCCTGGATCGAAAAATGAAGGGCGGGACGCGGATGGGTCACGCCTAGCAATTGCATCG
>CAZIOD010000020.1:0-34123 GCA_964540785.1 uncultured Terricaulis sp. | reverse complement strand
GTGGAGACCGCGCTGGCCGACATCCCGGCGCTGGCCATAAACGGGGAGGACGCGTTCAAGCTCAGACAAGGACGGCCGATCGTTCTCCTTCCACACGTGATGGAGGACCTGAAGCCGAAATTCCGTGACCGCACCATCGCCGGGCAGGACGCATCCCGCGCGGCGTTGGCCTTGTTCCAAGGCAAAGCGGTTGCGCTGGGCGACGTGCGGGCCGGCAAGTTCAAGCCGACCCGCGTGTTCCACATTGCAAACGAATAGGAGACCCGATGTCGATTACCGCCGAGCGCAAGGGCGCGCTCATCAAGGAACATGCGCGCGGCAAGGGCGACACCGGTTCGCCGGAAGTCCAGGTCGCCATTCTGTCAGAACGCATCAACGCGCTGACCGAGCATTTCAAAACGCACAAGAAGGACAACCACTCGCGCCGCGGCCTCTTGAAGATGGTCAGCCAGCGCCGGCGGTTGCTCGACTACCTCAAGGCTCGTGACGAGCAGCGCTACGCCGCGCTGATCGAGCGCCTGAACTTGCGCCGCTAGGCGCTGTCCAGCGAATGGCGAATGGCGAACGGCGAAGGGCGCGACGGCGCCGTTTGCATCGCATCCGCCGCTCACCACTCGCCATTCGCTGTTGACGAACCTCCGGCCATCCGGGCCGGGGGCAATTCGCGCAAGGGACGCCCTTGCGCACATTCGGCGCTGCGGCAGGGGCCGCAGCGCTTGGAGTACGCATATGTTCGATACAAAAACCGTTTCCCTCGATTGGGCGGGGCGCAAGCTGACGCTCGAAACCGGGCGCGTCGCGCGTCAAGCCGATGCCGCCGTGTTCGCGACCTGGGGGGAGACAGCGCTGCTGGCCACTGTGGTCGGCGCCAAAGAACCGAAGCCGGGCCAAGACTTCTTTCCGCTGACCGTCAATTACCAAGAGAAGTTCTTCGCCTCCGGCCGCATTCCCGGAGGCTATTTCAAACGCGAAGGGCGCCCCACCGAGCGCGAAACGCTGATCTCACGCCTCATCGACCGGCCGATCCGCCCGCTGTTCGTCGAGGGCTTCAAGAACGAAGTCCAGGTGATCGTCACCGTGCTCTCCTGGGACAATGAAAACGAGAGCGACATCCTGGCCCTGGTGGCCGCGTCCGCCGCGCTGACGCTCTCGGGCGTGCCGTTCATGGGCCCGATCGCCGCCAGCCGCGTCGGCTGGATCGACGACAAGCCCGTGCTCAATCCCACCATCGCCGACATGACAAACTCGCAACTCGATCTCGTCATCGCCGGCACGGCCAACGCGATCATGATGGTCGAGTCCGAAGTGAAGGAATTGACCGAGGCGCAGATGCTCGAAGCATTGCAACTCGGTCACAAGGGCATGCAGCCGGTGATCGACGCGATCATCCAGCTTGCCGAGCAGGCGGCGAAGGAGCCGTGGGAGTTCGAGCCGGCCGATCTGTCCGAGCTCGAGGCCAAGATCAAAGCGGAGGTCGGAAGCGAACTTTCCGCCGCCTACCAGATCATCAAGAAGGAAGAGCGCCGCGACCGCATCGCCGCGCTGCGCACGCAAGCGCAGGAAAAGCTCTGCAAGAGCGAACTCAATCCGGAAGGCGTCGAAGCGCATGTGTTCAAGGAGGCTTTCAAGCACGTTGAAAGCGACATCGTTCGCGCCCGCATCGTGAAGGAAAAGGCCCGGATCGACGGCCGTCCCGTCGACAAGGTGCGCCCGATCGAATGCATGGTGGGCTTCCTGCCGCGCACGCACGGCAGCGCGCTGTTCACACGCGGCGAGACCCAGTCCGTGGTCGTGGCGACGCTCGGCACGGGCGAAGACGAGCAATACGTCGACAGCCTCGGCGGCACCTTCAAAGAGCGCTTCATGCTCCACTACAACTTCCCGCCCTATAGCGTCGGCGAGACCGGCCGCATGGGCGGGGCGGGGCGCCGCGAAATCGGCCACGGCAAGTTGGCCTGGCGCGCGATGAAGGCGGTGCTGCCGACGAGCGAGCAATTCCCGTACACGGTGCGCCTTGTGTCCGAGATCACCGAGTCGAACGGCTCGTCCTCGATGGCCACGGTCTGCGGCTCCTCGCTGGCGCTGATGGATGCGGGCGTGCCGATTTCGGCGCCGGTCGCCGGCGTCGCCATGGGCCTCATCCTCGAAGACTACGGCTTCGAAGTGCTGACCGACATTCTCGGCGACGAGGATCATCTCGGCGACATGGACTTCAAGGTCGCAGGCACCGAGAAGGGCATCACCTCGCTGCAAATGGACATCAAGGTCGCGGGCATCACCGAAGAGATCATGAAGGTCGCGCTCGAACGGGCGCATCACGGCCGCATGCATATCCTCGGCGAGATGAACAAGGCGCTCAACGCGCCGCGCGCCGAAGTCGGCGCAAACGCGCCGCGCATCGTCCAGATCAACATCCCGGTCGACAAGATCCGTGACGTCATCGGCACGGGCGGCAAGGTGATCCGCGAGATCGTCGAAAAGACCGGCGCCAAGATCAATGTGGAGGACGACGGCACGGTGAAGGTGGCCTCGCCCGACCAAGCCTCGATTGAGGCCGCGATCAAGTGGATCAAGTCGCTGACCAGCGAGCCGGAAGTCGGCCAGATCTACGAAGGCAAGGTCGTCAAGGTGATGGAGTTCGGCGCCTTCGTGAACTTCTTCGGCGCCAAGGACGGCCTCGTTCACGTTTCCCAGCTCGCGCGCGAGCGCGTCGAGAAGCCGGGTGATGTGGTGAAGGAAGGCGATACCGTGAAGGTGAAGCTGTTGGGCTTCGACGATCGCGGCAAGGTGCGCCTCTCGATGAAGGTGGTGAACCAGGAAACCGGCGAAGACCTCTCCGCGCAAATGGGCGAGGAGGCCGAGGACCACGGTCCGCGCCGCGGCGGCGGCGGCGGAGATCGCGGCCCGCGCCGTCATGGCGGCGGACGCGACCGTGACCGTGGCGACCGCGGCGAACGTCGCGAACGCAAGGAAAGCGCCGACTAAGTTCGGCGAACCGCAAGACAGAGAGCCCGTCGCGAAAGCGGCGGGCTTTTTTTGTTCAGCCAAGTTCCGGAACTGGCGCGCGCGGCGTCTGTTGGACTCGCCAAGGAGCGAGGCCATGGCCAAGAGCAATCAGAAGAAGCAGCAAGCGAAACCGGAAAAGCCGCGCAATCCGCAAGGCGGCTCGCCGCACTCGCGCAGCAAAGGCGACGGGTTCGCGCACGATGTCGGCATTGTCGAAGTCGAGCCGCCGGATGATCTTGAGCGCAATCCCGGCATCGGCGCGTCGAAAGGAACCACGATCGCGGGCGCCGACTCGGACGATGTGGAGGATCTCTACGAAGAGGGCGACAACACCTTTCCAGGCGATGTTGAGAGCGACGCAGGGTTGCCGGGCACGGGCGTCGATCCAACGCGGCGTGGGCGGGAAAACGAATGAGCGAGCGCCGCGATCCGAAAAAGCCGCCGCCGCTGGCGCGCCCGCGCCCCAAGCGCCTGGTAGAGGGCGAGGCGCGTGCGGAGCGCCCCGTGAATTCAGGCCGCATCGAGCCTACTGCCGACCGGCGCGGTATCGAGATCGACCACGAAAGCGAACGGCCGGCCGACTGACTTCGGCCATGGCGTACCGCACACAACTTGCTAACCTTCGCGGATGGCAGAACTTGTCGTTGTCGCCCGTTTCTCCTCGCGCCCGGAAGCGCTGATCGCGCAATCGCTGCTGCGGAGCGAAGGCATTGAAGTGTTCATGCCGGACTTCAATGTGCTGATGGCCGAATTCGACCCGTCCTTCATGGATTCCGGCTGGCGCCTCATGGTGGCCGAGCGCGATGCCGCGAACGCCGTCGCGATCCTCCGCGACGCACAATTGGCTTCGGCCGCTGAGACCGATCCGCTCTAGTCGGGCGGTTTGCGCTTGTTTGCGGTGCTCGCCGCTCCAAGACGAGGGCTGTCCCGATCGCGATGCCCAACGCCACATTGTCCATAGCCGCGCCGATGGCGACGCCAAGCGCGATGCCGATGGAAATCCAACACCGAAGCCCATGCCGACCAACGCCGGGCCTGGCGATACGTTCGCCCGGCGCCGCTAAGGTGCTTCACTCATCGTCGGGACGCCGACGATGTGGAAGCCGGCGTCGACGTGGACGACTTCGCCGGTGGTGGAACGGCCGAGATCGGAGAGCAGCCACAGCGCGCAGCCGGCGATGCCTTCCATCGAAGTATCTTCTTTCATCAGCGACCATTCGCGTCCGGTCTGGATCAGGCCGCGCCCGCCCTGGATGCCGGCGATGGCCAGCGTGCGCATCGCGCCGGCGGAAATCGCGTTGACGCGAATGCCGGAGGGGCCGAGGTCGCGCGCCATGTAGCGCATCGAGGCTTCCAGCGTCGCCTTGGCGACACCCATCACATTGTAGCTCGGCAGCACGCGCTCGGCGCCGAGATAGGTGAGCGTCACCATGGCGCCGCCGGGCTTCATCAGTTTCGCCGCACGCTTGCCGGCGGCGACGAACGAGAACGCGGAGATGTCCATGGTCCGCAGGAAGTTCTCGCGGGTGGTGTTCTCGATAAACGAGCCCTTGAGTTCGTTCTTGTCGGAGAAGGCGATGGAATGGACGAGGAAGTCCAGGCCGCCCCAGTCTTTCCCAAGGCGGTCGAAGACGGCATCCAGTTGCGCATCGTTGGTCACGTCACACTCGAGCATGGTCTTGGCGCCGATCGAGTCCACCAGCGGCCGCACGCGCTTTTCCAACGCTTCGCCCTGATAAGTGAACGCCAGTTCTGCCCCCTGAGCGGCGAGTTGCGAAGCAATGCCCCAGGCGATGGATTTGTCGTTGGCGACCCCCATCACAAGGCCGCGACGACCGCGCATCAGCTCGCCCTTCGGAAACACCCATTCGTCGGCCATCTCGCGCACTCCGCTTGGTTTTTCTGCCGCGCACCTGAGGGAAGAGCGGTTCCCCGGTCAAGCCGGAACCTCGCGCGCAAGGGCGCGTTTCCGGGTGAAGAAGGAGATTTTTCAATGGCCGAGATTCGGGAAACCGAAGTTGAGCGCGACGCAGAGGGGCGCGTTGTCGGTTATCGCGAGCGCGTTTCGGAGCACGTCGAAGATGATAAGAGGGCGCGGCGCAGAGGCGGCGGCGGCTTTGGCTGGGGCCTTCTGTTCGGCGCGCTGCTTATCGCGTTTGCAATCATTGCTTTCGCGTATAGCCAAGGCGGCTTCCAGCAAGCTGGCGTCGAGGCCGATCAGGCGACCGCGCAGCTCGAACAGCAGACCGACGACGTGGTCGGCCGCACCGACGAAGCACTGCAGGGCGCGGCGGACACCACCCAGCAAGCGGTCACAGGGGCGCAGACGACCGCGCCGTATACGAGCACCGAACCGAACACGACCTCCGAGCCAAGCGATACCGCGACGAACTAACCCCTCGTCTCAACGGGATCGCTCAAGAGCGCCGGTCCAGAAATGGACCGGCGCTCGACTTATGCGGCGAGCCTCGTGAACGCCAGCGTGGCGTTGGTGCCGCCGAAGCCGAACGAATTGGAGAGCACGCAATGGAGTTCGCGGTCCTCGCGCTTGCGCAGGATCGGCAAGTCCTCGAAAGCCGGGTCCAGCTCTTCGATATTGGCGCTTTCGCAGGCAAAACCGTGGTTCAGCATAAGCAGGGAATAGATCGCCTCCTGCGCGCCGGCCGCGCCGAGCGAGTGCCCTGTCAGCGACTTCGTGCTGGAAATGAGCGGCGGCTTTGAGCCGAACACGGCGCGCACCGCCTCCATTTCCTTGATGTCGCCGACTGGCGTCGATGTGCCGTGCGTGTTCAGATAATCGACCGGTCGATCGAGATAGCGCATCGCCAACTTCATGCAGCGCGCAGCGCCTTCGCCGGAGGGGGCGACCATGTCATGGCCGTCGCTATTGGCGCCGTAGCCTGCGACTTCGCCATAAATCTTGGCGCCGCGTTTCTTGGCGCGCTGATATTCCTCCAGCACCAGCACGCCCGCGCCGCCCGCGATGACGAAGCCATCGCGGTTCTTGTCGTAGGCGCGAGAGGCGCGCTCGGGCGTGTCATTGTACTTGGTGCTCATCGCGCCCATGGCGTCGAACAACACCGAAAGCGTCCAGTCGAGCTCTTCCGAGCCGCCGGCGAACATGACGTCCTGCTTGCCGCTGGCGATGTGTTCGTAGGCGTCGCCGATGCAATGCGCGCTGGTCGCGCAGGCCGAGCTGATCGAGTAATTGACACCCTTGATTTCAAACGGCGTCGCCAGCGTAGCGCTGGCGGTCGAGCTCATTGCCTTCGGCACCGCAAAGGGGCCCACGCGCTTGGCGCCTTTCTCGCGCGCGGTGTCGGCGGCCGCGACGATCGCTGCCGCGGAAGGGCCGCCTGAGCCCATGATGATGCCCGTGCGCGGATTCGAGATGTCGTCTTTCGACAGTCCGCTGTCGTCGATCGCCTCCTGCATGGCGATGTAGTTCCAGCCCGAGCCTTCGCCCATGAAACGCATGACGCGCTTGTCCACGACGTCTTCCGGCCGCACTTGCGGTTCGCCATGCACCTGGCAGCGCATGCCTTTCTCGGCGTATTCGGGTGCGGCGCGGATGCCGCTTCTGGTCTCGCGCAAGCTCTCCAGCACTTCAGCTGCGTTCTTGCCAATCGACGAGACGATGCCCATGCCGGTGACGACAACGCGGCGCATGCGCGGCTCCTACTTCAATTGCGTTTCGAGTTGTTCGGGGCTGAACAATCCGACCTTTAGGTCCCTGGCGGTATAGATAGGCACGCCGTCGGCCTTGGTGACGCCGTCGGCGACGATCATGTGCAGCTTGCGCTGGATGACGCGCTTGGGTTCGATCTCATAGGTGACGAGCCTCGTGTCCGGCGTGATCTGGCCCCGGAATTCGACCTCGCCCACTCCCAGAGCGCGCCCGCGCCCGGGCGACCCGGACCAGGCCATGAAGAAACCGGTCAGCTGCCACATGGCGTCGAGCCCCAGGCAGCCGGGCATCACCGGATCACCGCGGAAATGGCAGTCGAAAAACCAGCGCTCGGGATTGATGTCGTACTCGGCCCGCACGAAGCCTTTGCCGTGCGCGCCGCCTTCGGCGCGGATCTCGGTGATGCGGTCGAACATCAGCATCGGCGGCAACGGCAGTTGCGCGTTGCCGGCGCCGAACATGCGCCCTTCGCCCGAGGCGATCAGGTCTTCGTAGGAAAGGGATGAGGGGCCTGTGGCCATGCTCTGCTCTTGCGTCGACTGGAGACCGCTGGGCTTACAGAAGGGGCGCCCCGCGAGCAAGGCGAAGCGGCCGTCAGGGGCCGGTGCTAAGCGCTCGAAAACAATAGCTTGCCCTCAGAGCCCGGCGCAATCTGCGCCCCAGAGGACGCTCGCATCGACCCAGCCGACTCGGCCGCCGACCGCGAAACGCCGCCACTGGCCCTCGCACCCGGTCAGCGCGCCGATCACGCCGGGCTGGAGATAGGCGACGGCCTGGGCGCCCTCGCGCGCCTGACGCCGCAGAGTGGCGGTCTGCATGACATAAGCGGTCCGCCGCGCGTCAAGGTTCTGTGCGTGCATCCACACTTCATCGCCGGCCGGGTCGGCCACGCGCCGCCATGGCCCGCTTTCCGCGGTGACCTGCAGGGGCAACCCGGCGCGCTGGTAAACCCAGTCGATGCGATGATCGAGTCCGGGGCCGCGCCGGCCGTTGGCGCCTTCGACCTTGAGGCTGACATAGCGCGGCACGGGCAGGTTCGAGTCCGGCCCAAGCGTCGGCGTATCGGCGAACGCCGCGGTCAAGAACAATGCAGCGCATGCCGCAACGATGGCGGCGGACGTCCCACGGCGCATACCCAGCCTCGTCTTTCCTCCGCCTGCCGGCGGGAGGGCCCAAGATGCGCCGCTCTCGTGAAGGTCAATTTAACGCTCGCCTTGGACCGGCGGCCTCGCGTGGTTTATGGAAGCTGAATGGCGTCCAAGAAGCTGAAAGTCGTCGTCACCCGCCGTCTGCCCGATCCCGTGGAGACGCGCCTGCGGGAATTATTCGACGCCGAGCTTAACGAGGGGGACGTCCCGTTCAGCGCTGAACAGCTGGCCGCCGCAGTTAGCCGCGCCGATGTGCTGGTGCCGACAGTGACGGATCGCGTGGATTCGCGCGTGCTTTCGCGCGCCGGCGAACAGCTTCGTCTCATCGCCCAGTTCGGCGCCGGGGTCGACAATATTGACGTGCAGACCGCCGTGCAGCGCGGCATCACAGTCACTAATACGCCTGGGGTTCTGACCGAAGACACCGCGGACATGACAATGGCGCTGATTCTGGCAGTGCCGCGCCGTATTGTCGAAGGCGTCAAGATCGTCGAGAACGATGAATTCACCGGCTGGTCGCCAACCTGGATGCTCGGGCGGCGCATCTGGGGCAAGCGGCTCGGCATCATTGGCATGGGCCGCATCGGCCAGGCTGTGGCGCGCCGCGCGCGCGCGTTTGGCCTGCAGATCCATTATCACAACAGGAAGCGCGTCAGCCCCCACGTGGAGAACGAGCTTGAGGCCACCTATTGGGAAAGCCTCGACCAAATGCTGGCGCGAATGGACATCGTGTCGGTCAATTGCCCGCACACGCCGGCGACTTATCACCTGCTCTCCTCGCGCCGGCTCGCGCTGATGAAGCCGCACGCCTATATCGTCAATACGGCGCGCGGCGAGGTTATCGACGAAGCGGCGCTCGCGCGCATGCTGGAAAAGAAGGAGCTGGCGGGCGCCGGGCTTGACGTGTTCGAACACGAACCGGCGATCAATCCGAAGCTGAAGAAGCTGCCGAACGTGGTGCTCTTGCCGCACATGGGGTCGGCGACGCTCGAAGGCCGTATCGACATGGGCGAAAAGGTCATCATCAACATCAAGACCTTCGCCGACGGCCACAAGCCGCCGGATCGCGTCATTCCGGCGATGCTGTAGGCCAGCAAGAGCGATGATGAAGCGGGGCGAGAGGGATCAACGCTCGAAACGCGCTGGAGTTCCGGCCCGCGGCCGGCCGCTAGAATTCCAAGCGCGCTGGGAGAAAATGGTTAACAGCCTAATCCTTGGAGCCTAGAACGCGCCGCATTCGGTGAGCGAGAACGGCTCGAAGCCGAACTTCAAGGGGACCCCGCATGAAGAAGCATATGAAGCGCACCATCGCGCTTGCGGCGCTGCTCACGGCCCTGACCGTCGGGGCGGCGCAGGCCGAAGAAGGCTGGTACGGCCGGATCGATGCCGGTTACAGCTTCGACGGCGAAACCGAAATCGACGAAACAAATTTCGACCTCGACGACGATTGGATGGCCGACGTGGGTCTCGGCTACGGGTTCATGAACGGCTTGCGCGCCGAGGGCGAGCTGGCCTATCGCAACAATGAGATCGACCTGATCGGCGAAGACGCCGAAGTCTGGTCGGCCATGCTCAATCTCTTCTACGATTTCAATCGCGGCGGTAGGTTTCAGCCGTACTTGGGCGCGGGCGTTGGCTACGCGCAGCTGGACACGCTGGGCGAGGAAGAAGACAGCTGGGCCTGGCAGGGTCGAGCCGGGGTGGGCGTGAAGTTGGGTGAGCGCACGACGCTCGACATTGGCTATCGCTATTTCGCGATGGAAGATCTCCAGCTGTTCGGCGTCGACAGCGACTACACTCATCAGGCCGCGACGATCGGTCTGCGTTGGCAATTCGGCGCTGCTGCGCCGCCGCCGCCCCCACCGCCGCCCCCGCCGCCCCCGCCGCCGCCTCCCCCGCCGCCAGCGGCGACCTGCCCGCAGTCGGACTTCGTGGTGTATTTCGAGTGGGATCGCTCGAACTTGAATCAGGCGGCGCTGGAGACCATCGACGCCGCTGTCGCCCGTGCGCGTGAGTGCAATGTCAGCGACGTCGTTATCGTTGGCCACACCGACACGTCCGGGTCGCGGCAGTACAATGTCGGATTGTCCGAACGTCGCGCTTCGGTGGTGCGCGACGCCATGGTCGCACGTGGCATCAATGGCTCGAACATCCGCACCGAAGCGCGCGGTGAGACCGACCTCGCACGGCCGACCGCAGACGGAGTGCGCGAGCCGCTCAATCGGCGCACCGCCGTAACGATCCGCTTCATGTGATCGCGCAAAAGGGATGAACTCAAAGGGCCCGGCTCGCGCCGGGCTCTTTTCTTTCTGCATGGGCCAGGAACCAACGGCGCACGGAACAATTTTCCGCCATGGCCGTAGATGCTTCGCGTCGGCGCCCGGCGCCGCACGCATGAGCGCGCGCGGATCTTAAGGGAGGCTGCATGAGCGTGGATGTGGGCCCCCACGACTCCCTTGTTCAGAAGCTCGCCGGCAGACTGTTTTCGGGTCCGGCCGGCGCGGTGTTCAGAGGCATGGCGACGATCACGTCCGGTAACGTGGTCGCGCGCCTGATAGGCGTCGCCGCGATCCCGTTTTTGACGCGGCTTTACGACCCGGCGAGCTTCGGCGTCTTGGCTATTTTCAACGCCATTGTTGTCTTTCTCGTCCCAATCGTGACGCTGCGCTACGCCGTGGCTGTGCCTCTGCCGAAGCACGACGGCATGGCGATGAACGTCGTCACGCTCGCGGCTCTTGTCGCGCTTGGCATGTCGATCGCGACAACATTTGCGCTTTGGCTCGGCGGTCCGTTCGTTTTTGCGGCGCTGAACATGAGTGAGATCACGCCCTATTGGTGGCTCATCGTGATTGGGGTCGCCGGCGGCGCGAGCTTCGAACTGCTCTCGATGTGGGCGACCCGCAAGAGGGATTACGGCTCGATCGCGCAGACCGCCGTGATCCAGTCCGTCTCGGGCGCCGCGACCAAGTTGGGGCTTGGCCTTCTGGGTGTTGCGCCGGCGGGACTGCTCGCGGGCCAGATCTTGAACCAGAGCGGCGGCGTCGTCTCTCTCCTGCGCAAGTTCTGGACAGACCTCCAGACCAATCTGCGGCGCATCTCATTTGCGCGCATGCGTCTTGCCGCTTGGGCTTACCGAGGTTTCCCGACCTACAGGCTCGCGTCGCAATTCATCCTGATTTTCGCCCAGCAGGCGCCGGTCGTCTTCGTCGCCGCGTTCTATGGCGTCGCGGTTGCGGGTCAGTTGGCTGTGGCGCAAATGTTAGTCAGCTTGCCGGTAAACCTGCTGAGCGCGGCTCTGAGCAAGGCCGCCTACGGCGAGCTTGCAAGCATTGGCAAGAACAAGCCTAAACAGGTGAGAGCGATCCTGCGCTCGGTCACGTCGAGGCTGCTGATTATCTCATCGGCTGCAGCGCTGCTCATATTCTTGCTCGCGCCGGTCGTGCTGCCGATCGCTCTCGGCGGCGCCTGGCGGCAGGCTGGCGTCTTCGCGTCCTGGCTTTCGGTCTACCTGGTCGCCACGATCGTGGCGGTACCGATGGCGGCGTTCGTCAACATCTTCCACCGCCAGGGTGAGTTTCTGATCTGGAACATGCTGCGAGCGCTCCTCGTCGTCGGTTTGATCGCTTGCGCAGTCACGCTGGATGTATCCGCGCTCTTCTTTATCGCGTCGTACGGCTTCATGATGCTGTTCTTCCAGGCCGGCGTGATCGCGCGCACTAACGCGATCGTCGAGAGCGAGGTGGGCGCGGCGCAGAGAAGGGGGGAGGCATGAGCGTCGTCCTTCAACCGCGCTTGCGCAAGACCGCATTAGAAGCGCTCGATGCAAGTGTCGATGCGCTGGGAGTCTCGGCCGATTTCGATCGCTTTCTGGCGTTCGAGCAAAGGACGGCGTTCATCTATACCCGCCTCAAGGGAAGGATTGCGCTGGGCTATACGCCGAACCTGCGCGCGCCGCGCAGCTTCAACGAGAAATCCATCCACAGGCGCCTGTTCTCACGCGATCCGATATGGCCCGTCGTGACCGATAAGGTGCGAGTCCGATCCTGGCTTGCCGAACGCGGACTCGATCGGGGAATATCCTTCGTTCCGATACTTCATGTGATCGATGACCCGGATCGGTTTGATTTCTCCCAGATCGCCGCGCCGGTCGTCATCAAAGCCGCTTGGGGGTCCGGGTTGAATCTTTTTATCCGCGATCCCGCGCGCGAAAATTGGAGCGCGGTGCGCGCGAAGATGAAGCATTGGCTCGCCGCTTCCTACTATCCCAAGCGGCTCGTCTGGCCGGAAACACAGATGACGCGCGTCTTCACCGTCGAAAGCATGCACGGCAATACGCCGCAAGGGCTCCTGGACGATTACAAATTCTTCGTATTTCACGGCCGCGTCGAGCTTGTTCAGGTCATCTCCGGTAGAGCTGGGCAAATAGAGTATAGTCATTACAATCGTGATCTAACGCCGCTTCCGGGCGTGACACGTCGCGGCAAGAAGGCGGGCAAGGGGGAGGACCTCCCCTCCCAAGTCGCCGCCATGACGCCGCTTGTCGAACGGATCGGCGCGCAGTTCGATTTCGCGCGTATCGACATGTACCTTCTGGACGGCCGAATCATGCTGGGCGAGATCACGCAAGCGCCGGTGAATGGATATGCGGCTTTCACGCCGAAACGCTTCGACTTCGAGCTGGGCGAAAAATGGAACTACGATCACGCCCGCATCTACGACGCCTTCCGGTGGGGCTATCCGCTTAGAACTGTGTCAGCAGGGTAAGGCGCAGATTACGGCCCGGCAGGGGCAGCGCGTCCTTGAGGAACGAGCTGTGTACGCGTCCAAGCTCATCGCCGAGGTTGCGGCCGTCGAGGCGTACGGTCCACGGGCCTTCTTCGCCGCCGGGACGGAAGACAAGCGAAGCGTTGATGAAAGTGTGGCCTTCGGTCGGTGTTTCGAACGCGGCGAGCCGGTCTTGCTCTCCGCTATGGGCCGCTTCGATACGCGCTCGCCAGTAGGGGTTTTCTGCTTCGAGCCCGAGCGTCAGCGAGTAGGGCGGGATGCGCGGGGGGTGGCCGCCGTCGTCGAAGCTGGCGCGCACCCAGTCGTAGGCTGCGTCCGCAGACAGCGCGAAGCCGCCAGCGTCGAAAAGGCGCGCCTTGGCGGACACTTCACCGCCGGTGAACACCGCGTCCTGCTGCACGAATGAGAACACGGAAAAGAGTTCGGCGCCGATCGGCGCGGCGTCCGGCGGGTTGAAGCCACTGCTGTCGCTCGCCTCATCGACCCAGAAGATCGCGCCCGTATCGACGAGCGCGACATAATCGTCGAACGCGATGCGATAGAGATTGGCTTCGAAACGCAGCGGCCCTCGGTCATGGCGTAGCGAAACTTCGAGCGACAGGGCCATTTCAGGATCGAGAGTGGGATTGCCGATCTCATAACTCTCGGTCGCGAGGTGCAGGCCATCGGAGAACAGCTCCACGCCGGTCGGTGCGCGCTCGGTCCGAGCAATTGTGCCACCAACGAACCAGTGCGGCGTGGGCCGGAAGAAGACGCCGCCGGAAGCGCTCCAGGTCGAGAAGTTGCGCGCACCGGCGTCGACATTGTCGTGTCGCCGCTCTTCGTAGCGCAGTCCGCCCTCGACGCCCCAGCGGCCAAACTCCAGCCGTTCGACTGCGAACACGCCGAGATCGCGGGTGTTGGTCGCGCCGATGAAGGCTTCCTCGCCCACGGCCGCGAGATCGACGTCGCTGGCCTGGACGCCGAGCGCGCCGCGCACGCGATCGCCACGGTGATGCGCTTCGAACCGCGCCTCCCAGCCTTCGCTGGTGAAGCGCGTGCCCGGCTCGCCGTCGCCTTCGAACTCGACGTGTTGGTAATCGGCGTGCTGCACGCCGTAATCGAAGCGGTCGAACGGCCCGACATCGACGCGAAAATCGCCGCGCGATTCGATCCGCGTCTGCTCCATTTCGATGCGGCCGCCTGGCTCTCCGTCGTGATGCGGCAGCAGGCCATACCCGTTCTCGGTCTGCTTGAGCGCCAATCCGGCAAAGCCCCAGCCGCCGGTGAGGGCGCCGCCGCCGCCATAGGCGCGCGAACTGGCGTATTGGTTCGGCGCAACGCCCAACGGCGTTTCATAGGGGTCGCTCTCGCTCCCGGACGCTTTGAACCTCAACACGACATCGCCGAAGCCAAGCCCCAGGTCCGCGACGCCCTGGACCCCGTCATCGACGCTCGAATAGGCGCCAAGGCCGCTGAAGCGAAGGCCGTCAATGGCGCGCGTGGGGATGCTCTGGTCGATCACGTTGACGACGCCGCCGATTGCATTGCCGCCATAGGCGAGGGCGGCCGAGCCGCGAAGAACCTCGATGCGTTCGGCGTCGAGCCCGTCCGAGGTCACGGCGTGATCGGGAGAAACGGTTGAAGCGTCGATCGCGCCGATGCCGTTTTGCAGGACGCGTACGCGATCCTCGCCGAGACCGCGGATGATCGGCCGGCTGGCGCCCGCGCCGAAGAACGTGGTTGCAATCCCGGGCGTCGCGTCGAGCGTCTCGCCCAGATTGCCGTCCAGCTTGGCGACAATGTCCTCGCGGCGCAGCACCTCCGCGCCCTGCAGGCTTTCAATGCGCGAGCCTTCGATCGGCGCAGTGACGACAACCTCCTGCTCCTCCTGGATGAGGTCCTGCGCCGCGGCGGCAGGCGAGAGCAAGACAAAAAGAAAAGGCGCAGCGGCGGCGGATGCACATAAGCAACAGCGAATCTTCATGACGGGACGATGGCCTCGAAGCATGGGGTTGAGATGGCGCGCAGATGCGCGTCGTCGTGCACTCAGGCGTGGCGAGTGCGGTCAGGCTTCAAGGACCAAAGGGGGTGCGCGGCTCTGCCAGGCATGAGCGCGGACGCGCGACGATTGCGGCAGGGCTTGCGGCGATGCGTCGGCGGCGAAGTCCGCTTCGGCCCAACCCGCCGGCGTCCCAAGCAGCAGATTATCGCCCGCGCCTGCGCGCGTCTGACAGACCGCGCAAACGATCGTGCGGTGCAGGTCAGCAACAGGCGTCGCGACAGCAGTATCGTTGGCGTCATTCGTCGTGGCCGCAATTTCCGCGAGGGCTGCCGGCGCGTGGATGTGAGGCTGGACCACGAAAGCTTGCAGCAGCACGGCAAGCAGGCTCGCGATCGCGAGCAAGGGCCGGCGGCGGCGCGCGGCCACGTACGGATGGCGGTTTCTCCGCGCCCCAGACATGGGTGTTATAGTATTACAGCGTAACGACGTTGAAAACCCGCTTCGCTGCCTCTCAGCCGCTCAGAGCTGCGCGATCAGGGCCGAATGAGGCTCAAGCGTCAAACGGTTTGCATCGATCTGCTGCCGGCCCACGGCGAGATGAATCTTTTTCACCGGGCTGGGAAGCGCAAAGCCGCGCTCCGCGTCTGAAAAGTTGAAGGCGCAAAGCACGCTTTCACCTCCGCCCTCGCGTATAAAGCCCGAGGCGCCGCTTGCCGCTTCAACCCGAAGCAAATGAACCGCGCCTTCGCGTAGCGCCGCACTCGATTTTCGCAGCGCGATCGCACGGCGCGCAAACGCCAGCACGGAGTCCGGATCGGCCTCCTGCACGTCGACCCCCAGCGCTGCGTGACGCGGGTCCAGCGGCAGCCACGCATCGGCGGCCTGGGTAAATCCCGCCATCGGCGCATCGCGCATCCACGGCATCGGCGTGCGGGCGCCGTCGCGGCCGACGCCGGAAGGCCAGAACGCGATCGCTTCCGGGTCGCGCAACCGCTCGAACGGCACCTGGCCGTGCGGCAGACCGAGTTCGTCACCCTGATAGAGATAAGCCGTGCCGCGCAAGCAGAGGAGCAGCGCGAGCAACAGTTTGACGCGCTGGGAGTCCTCACCGGCGAGGCGCGTCGGAAAGCGGATGACATCGTGATTGGAAAGGCTCCAAGCCGGCCAGCCGCGCGCGCCAGACCAGCTTTCTATCGCCTCGCGCACGACATCCCACGTCATGGCGCGTTGGCGCAGCAGATAGAACGAGTATGCCGTGTGCAGGCGGTCGTCGCCGTGGGTATAGTCGCGCTGCACCTTCAAGGGTTCTTCGTCCTCGATCTCGCCCACTGCCATCGCGCCGTACTGGTCGAGCAGGGCGCGCACGCGCGCGATGAAGCGCAGCGTTTCCGGCTGGGTCCGGTCATAAAGGTGGCGCTGGTATTGGTGCGGCCGCGCGCACGGCTTCGATGGCGCGAGCGCGGGATTATCGCGCAGCTCGGCGTCCTGCATCAGGAAGTTCACGACGTCGAAGCGAAATCCGTCGACGCCGCGTTCGAGCCAAAAGCGCGCGACATCCAGCAGCGCGTCCTGCACAGCCCGATTGCGCACATTGAGATCGGGCTGCTCGATCAGAAAGTTGTGCAGATAATACTGGCGCCGTCGCGCGTCCCAGGTCCAGGACGGCCCGCCGAACATCGCCTGCCAATTATTCGGCGGCGAGCCGTCTGGCCTGGCGTCGGCCCACACGTACCAGTCGGCTTTGGGATTGTCGCGGCTGGCGCGGCTTTCAGCGAACCAGGGGTGTTGATCGGACGAGTGGGACCAGACCTGGTCGATGATGACCTTGAGGCCAAGCGCATGCGCGCGCGCGATCAGCGCATCGGCGTCGGCGAGCGAGCCGAACAGGGGATCGACGGCGCAATAATCGCTGACGTCGTATCCGTAATCCTTCATCGGCGAACGGTAGAATGGCGAAAGCCAGATCGCGTGGACGCCGAGTGAGGCGACGTACTCAAGCTTGTCGATAATCCCGCGCAGGTCGCCTACGCCATCGCCGTTCGAGTCGCAAAACGAGCGCGGGTAAATTTGATAGATCACCGCGCCGCGCCACCAATCGCTCATGCGCCAGCAATGGAACAGGCCGCGTGCGCGCGCAATCCCTCAGCTCAATGACCAGCCCGCGGGGCCCGCGGCGCTGGTTGCACTTGCAAAGCGGGTTATGGTCGGGGCGGCGCGATCCGGCGTGCGCACGTCGGCGAAGCCGTTCCACTCCGCCTCGCAAGCGCTGCGCGTGAAGCGCAGCACGCCATAGCCGCGATGGGTGGCGTCGCACCAGGCAAGCTCTGGATTGTTGCTTTGCATCAGCGCCTCGCGTTCGCCTGGACTCGCGTTGGAGAGCGCGCGCTCAAAGCCGGGCGAGCTGACGCTGCCGCCGGCGAACTCAACGGCCGCGAGAGAACCGCCTTGGGGCGCAGCAAGGTTGTTCAGCCAACAATTGTGGCTGTCGCCGCTGAGCACGACAGCGTTGTTGGCGTGGGTTGCGCAGGCCTGCAACAGGCGTGTCCGCGCGGCGGGATACCCGCCCCACGAATCCAGATTCCAGGGCAGGCCGTGTGCGCCGAGCGCCTCGCCGCTCGCGATCCAGCGGCGTGTGTTGGCGTGCGCGCTTTCCGGGAGCAGGCGCGAGAGGCCGCTCGGAATGCGCTGTTCTCCCATCACCACTTGCTGGGCGATGATCTGCCATGTCTGGCCGCGTTGTTTGGATTGCGCGAGCGTCCGCGCGAGCCAGGCTTCCTGTTCGGCGCCCAACAGCGCGCGGCGCGGATCGCTAAGCAAGGTGTCGCGAAACGCCTGGATTGCGGCCGCGGCTTCGCCGCCGCCCTGCGACAAGCGCCCAGCGAGCGCTCTGCGATAATCGAGCTGGCGGTCGCGGCCGGCAAGACGCGTGTCGAGCAGAACAATGCGCGCGAGATCGCCCCAATCCAGCGCGCGGTGAAGGCGCATGCCGCCGCGTTCGGGGCGCCGGAGCGGCATCCAGTCGAAATAGGCTTTCGAAGCAGCGGCGATGCGATCTGCATAAGTCCCTTCGCTGCGCTGATGGTTTTGCGCGCCGCGTGCAGCGGCGTCGTTGGCAATTTCGTGATCGTCCCACACCGCGCTGATCGGCTTCAGGCGCCGCAATTCGAGGAGATCGGGATCGGTGTGATAGGTCGCGTAGCGTGCGCAATAATCGACGAGGCTCACGGTCTCATGCGCTGGCTCGATGATGCGCTCCGGCAGCCCTTCGCGCGCGTTGGGATATTCGCCGCGTTCATATTCGTAGATGTAGTCGCCGACGTGCAAAACAATGTCGATGTTCTCGCGCGTCGCGGCGTGGCCGTAGGCGTGGAAATAGCCGAACGGAAAGTTGGCGCAGGAAAAGAGCGCGGCAGTCAGGCTCTCGACCCAGCCGGCTGGGGCGGTGCGGGTTTGCCCGATGGGTGAAGGGCCGGAGGCGGAAAGGAAGCGATAGAAATAGCGCCGCCCCGGCCGCAGCCCGCGCACGTCGAGCTTCACGCAAAAATCATTAGCTGCCGATGCGTTGGCTTCGCCGCGCCGGGCGATGGAGGCGAACGCCTCATCCTCGCTGATTTCCCAGGCGATGCGCCGCCCATTCGCCGGCGCAAAGCGCGTCCACAGCACGACGCCGTCGGGCAGGGGATCGCCCGAGGCCACGCCGTGGGTGAAGGCGCCGCGCGCCAAGTCGCGCGCCCAGGCCGCGCGCGGCGCCGCGACGAGCGCGCCTGCGCCGAGCAGCGTGCGCCTGGCGAGGCGCACGCGCTATTCCGCCGCGATGGCGGCGCCGGCGGCAGTCTCATGCACGCGATAGAGAAACTCGTGCACGGCCATGGCCGAGGCGTCTGCAGCTTCCTCCTGCGGGATGTGGCCGACGCCCTCAAACATCACCAGCTCGGAGCCGGCGATCGCGTCGTGGAATTGTTGCGCGTGCTCCGGCGGGACCAGCCTGTCCTGATCGCCGGAAAGGATCAGCACCGGCATCTCGAGCGCGGCGAGCCGTTCGGGCGTTGCATAATTGCGCTCGCGGAAACCGAGCGTGATTTGCAGGAGGATGTCGCGGTGACCTGGCGCGCGCGACAGCTCGGCGTAGCGCGCAACCATGGCGTCATCGACGAACGCCGGATCGCCGAACGAAGCTTCCAAGCCCTGGCGAATGAGGCGCGTGTTGTCGAGATCGCGCATGAACGGACCGATCACCGGATTGCGCAGCAACTTGAAGATGGCCGGCTCCTCGGCGAGTTCGGGGCGGGTTTCTTCCCAGCCGGAGGCGTCCACCAGGATGAGCGCCTCGACCTGCTCGGGATGCGCCAGCGCGTATTCCCACGCGACATTGCCGCCCATCGAGCTGCCGGCGAGCGCGAAACGCTGCAGGTTCTGCGCGCGCACGAATTCAGCCACCACATCGCGAAACGCGCCGATCGAGGCCTGGTAGTCCACCGGCGCGCGCGTCAGTCCGTGACCGGGGAGATCGATCGAGACGATGCGATAGTCGTTGAGGCGGTCCGCGCCCGTCGCCAGGCGTTCGACCCAAGGCTCCCAGGTGTGCAGCGAGGCCGAAAAGCCGTGAATGAGGAGCAATGTCGGCCCTTCGCCCTGGTCGCGATAATGCATGCGCACGCCGCTGGGCAGATCAACATAGCGCGAAGCGCCGTTCTCATACCGCGCCGCCAGCGTCTCGTAGGGCACGTCGGGCCGTTTCAGTGCGAAATAGCCGCCCGCAAGCAGCAGCGCAGCGATGCCGACCAGAACCAGAAGCCCGAGCAGAATTCGTTTCATCGTCCCCTCCGTCGCGCCAGCATCGCGACGACGCCGCGCACGTCAAGCGCGCCAGCCGACGCGACGCGCCCAGACTTCGAAATCGGCGCGGCGCTGTGGCTGATCGGGGGGCGCGGTCTCGCCGTCGGCGGCGGCGCTGGCGCGAATCTGCGCTACAGCCTCGGCGAGCGGCGGCAAACCCACGCTGGCGCGACGTTCGTCCACCTGGGCCTGATCGGCGATCGGGGTAGGCGAGAGCAGTCCTTCTGCGTCCCAATCAAACTGAGTGCCAAAGACCTGTTCGCGCCCCTCGAACACGGCGATGCGGTCGGAGAGATAGGCGGCGTCGAGCGCATTAGCTTCGTTCGACGCAACTGCGTCGAGCAGCAGCGCAAGACCGCGCCGCTGCAGGTCGGGTCGGCTGATCGCGTGCTGCAGGATGAGCATCGCGGCGGCCGCGCCGTCGTCGCCGACCTTCGCGCGGCCAGGCCAGCCGAGCGCATCGAATGCGCGCGCGAGCAATGCTGCGTTCTCATTGTGCAGCGCTTCCATGTCGGGATGATAGCCGTGGAAAAGCGCGCCGGTCGCGGCAAGTTGGCGGCGCAAGTCGAGATCGCGGCGCGCGGCCTCGATCAGCAGCGCCGGCCAACCGGACTCAGCCATCGCCGCAGACCGGGCAGCCGGGATCGCGCTGGATCGCAATCGTTCGTGCTTCGCCGCTGAGACCGTCATAGATAAAGATGCGCCCCGCCAAGCTCTCACCCGCGCCGGTGATTTCCTTGATCGCTTCGAGCGCCATCATCGCCCCGATGACGCCCGGCAGGGCGCCGACAATACCCACTTGCGCACAGGTTTTGGCGTCGGGCGGGATTTCCGGCACCAGACAGCGATAGCAAGGCAGGCGTTGCTCGGCCGGCAAATGCTTGGTGAGCCCGGATTTGAACGTCGCCACCTGCCCGTCCCAGCGCCCCACCGCGCCAGAGACGAGCGTGACGCCCAGGTCGTGGCACGCGGCGTTGACGGCGAAGCGCGTTTCGAAATTGTCGCAGCCATCAAGCACGATGCTTGCGCCATCAACGAATGCGCGGGCGTTGCTGTTCGTAAGCCGCTCCGGGCGCGTCTCGATCTCCACATGCGGATTGAGCGCGTTCAACGCCCCGCGCGCGCATTCCACCTTGGGCGCGCCGACATCCGCTGTGCGGAACAGCACTTGGCGTTGCAGATTGGAGAGGGAAACCGCGTCGTCGTCGATCAAGCGCAAGCGTCCCACGCCAGCCGCCGCCAAATAGAGCGCCGCGGGCGCGCCGAGCCCGCCCGCGCCGACAATTGTCACGATCGCGCGGCGAAGCTGTTGCTGACCGGGTCCGCCGACCTCGCGCAACATGATGTGGCGCGCATAGCGTTCGCGTTCTTCCGGGCTCATGGCCATGCAGCTGACTTAAGCCTTGCGCAGCGCGTGCGCTAGCCGCGCCCGGTCGATCCGAAGCCGCCCGCGCCGCGCGCGCTGTCCGGCAGCGCCTCGACGCGCTCCCAATGCGCTTGCGTCACCGGGGCGATTACCATCTGCGCGATGCGTTCGCCGCGGCGGATGGTGAAGGGCTCCTGGCCCAGATTGATCAGGATGACCTTCACTTCGCCGCGATAGTCGGCGTCGATGGTGCCGGGCGTGTTGAGGCAGGTGATCCCGTGCTTGAGCGCCAAGCCTGAGCGCGGCCGTATTTGCGCCTCGTACCCCGCGGGCAGAGCGATGGTGAGGCCGGTTGGCGCCAGCGTCCACTCGCCGGGGTGCAGCGTCAGCGGCTCGTTCTCGGGCACGGCGGCGCGGAGATCCATGCCCGCCGAGAGCGCGGTCTCGTAAGCCGGCAGCACCAAGCCCTCAAAGTGCGGCAGCGGTGTAACCAGGATGGGGACGGTGCGCGAATCCATGCCTCGGGCATAAACCGGATTCGGCGCAAGCGGGGAAAAAATGCGCGGCCGGTGCTTCAACCGGACCCACGCGACTTGGCGCGATTTTTTCTTGCCCGCATATAAGTAATGACTTATATAATGGTGAGCGGAGGAACAGCGATGACCGCAGATATCGCCGCCTTCATTGGCGCCGTGACGCGCGAGGTGCGCGATATCGAGTACGAGGGCAAACCGGCAAAGATGGTCGTGGCTGCTCGGACCTATGACACCTCAATCGACGATCTCTGGGATGCAATCACCAATGCCGAGCGTTTGCCGCGCTGGTTTGCGCCAGTAACAGGCGACTTCAAGCTCGGCGGGCGTTATCGGGTGCATGGCAACGCCAGCGGCACGATCAGATGCTGCGAACCGCCGCGCGAGCTTTCACTTACCTGGGAGTTTGGCGGCGCCGTGAGCTGGGTGAACGTCAGTCTCACCAAGCGCGCGGAAGAGGTCACACATCTTGAATTGCAGCATATTGCGCACCCGGATGAACATTGGGAGCAATTCGGGCCGGGCGCCGCCGGAATTGGCTGGGAGGCCGGATTGATGGGCCTGTCGTGGCACCTGAGCGATCCATCGAGACGACGTTCGCCGGAGGCCGACGTCGCGTGGTGGTCTACCACGGAGGCGAAGCATTTCGTCACTCTCTCGAGTGAGCTCTGGGGCGAAGCGGCGATCGGGGGGGGAGAAGACGCCGCCGATGCGCGTGCGGCGGCGGAGCGAACACGCAAATTCTACAGCGGCGAGGCGTGATGCACGCGTTCGATGTGCTCGGCGATCCCGTACGCCGGCGCATCTTGGAACTGTTGGCCGAAGGTGACCACGCTTCGGGAGAGATCGTCGAAATCATCCAACGGGAGTTCGGCATCAGCCAGCCGGCGGTTTCGCAACATTTGAAGGTTCTGCGCGAGAGCGGCTTTGCCAAGGTGCGCGCCGACGGACCGCGCCGCATCTATGCTTTCGAGTCCGCCCCCTTGCGCGAGGTGGATGCTTGGCTCTCCCACTTTCGCGGGTTTTGGGCGCACAAGTTGGACGCACTCGCCACTGAAGTGGCGCGCGGCAAGAAAAAGCGAAAAGGCTGAGCTTACCGGCCGGCGCCGGCTGCGTGAACATCCGCGCCGGCCGCGCGCGCGTAGCCGAGATCGCGCGAGAGGATCCAGGCCGCGATCTGCCGGTGATAATCGCGCACGTGACCCGTTTCGCGCACGCCATCGCCACTGCGTTCCGCCAACGTCATGCCGTGATCGGCGCCCGGATAAACGGCCAGATCGATGGGGCGGCCCTCCGCCTGCAGCGCGCGGATGCGCGCGATGGTTTCTTCCGGCGGCGCTTCTGTGTCGTCGCCGGCGATCATCCAGAACTGCGGCACATCAAGCGCGCGCAGGACAGGAACCGGCTCATAGGTCCAGCTCGTGCCCTTGCTGCGCATTGGCCCTACGAGGCGCAGCGCGATCTCGGGATAGGGCAGCATTTCGTGTGTGAACTCGCCTTCGATGTCCTCGTACCAGGGCTCGTTACGATAGTTCTGGCGAAGCCGGTTGAAGTCCGCGAAGCCCTTCCGGAAGTTTGACGCGATCACCATGCCCGCCGCGTCCGAGAGTTCGGCGCCCTTGGCCTGTTGGGCTTCGCCCCAGCCTGCGCGCGCGAGGCTTTGCATGACTTCGTAGCGGTCCTCCTGCAGCGGATTGACCGCCAGACCGTAGAGGACGACCACGAAATTCACCTCCGCTTCGCTCGCCGCCAGCGGCGCGACCCAGCCGCCCTGGCTTGCGCCCATGAAGCCTGCGCGCGACACCCGGTCGCCTGCGAGTCGGCGCGCTTCGGCCAATGCTGCGCGCGCATCGGCGGCGAGAACATCGAAGTCTTGCGTGTATTCGCCTTCCGACGCGCCCGTGCCGCGCTTGTCGTAAACGAACGCCGCGACGCCCTCGGCGGCGAGCATCCAAGGATAGGCCTCGTGCGTGAGTGCGGAATAATCGCCCGACCCGTGCACGAACACGGCCAGCGGAGTCGGCGCGCTCGCGGGCAACAGCAACCGGCCAGCCAGCGTGATGCCATCTCGCTCGAATGTCGTCTCGACCGTTTGAATCGGCGCGTGTTCGTAAGACACGGCATTGTCTTCCGGCCCAAGCCGCAGCTCGCCGTCGGCGCACTTCGATAGGTCAACGTTGAATCCGTCGGCCTCGCCGGTCCACCCCAAGCTCGAACGCCAAATTCCGTTCTCCTGGCGGAGCGCGCCGGTGCGCCCGTCGAGCATCCGCCAGCGATAGCCGCCATTGCTTGTGGGCGTGAGCACGAGCGTCTCTCCGCCTGCGCTTGCATAAACGCCGGGCCTGCAAGCGCGCTCTATCGTGGTGTCGCTGCGTCCACCGGAGCAGGCGCCGAGAAGCGCGAGCGCGGCAATCGCAATGAAATTCTTCATGGACCTGATTCAGCACGCGCCCGTCTGAATGCAAACCAAACGAGAGCTGAGGTAAGGGCTTATCTGAATTTCTTCGCGAGCCCGCGCGCGGCTTTCATCAGGTCGCGCCGCGCTTCGTCCTCGAAGCGGCGCATCTCTGCTTCTTCCGCTTCCTTCTTGCGCCGCTTGGCGGCTTCGGCGGCTTCGCGCGCAACGCGCTCGCGCTCGGCCTTGGCGGCCGCTTCGGCGGCCAGCTTGCGCTCAAGTTTTTCGAGTTCGACTCGCTCGCGGCGCCGTTTCTCCGCTTCCAGGCGCTTCTCTTCCTTGGCCTGGGCCGCAGCGGCCAGTTCGGCGGCCTTCTTGGGATCGAGCTGAGCAGGCGCCTTCTGCTTGAATTTTTCCAACATCGCCTTCTTGGCGGCTTCGGCGGCTTCGCGGCGTTCGTGGTGGTTCTGAAAGCTCATTCGTCGTCCTTCAGGGCGCGCGGCGCGCGCTCAGCGGTGGAATCGGATTTGGGATTTTCGGACGACCTACATAGCGTCCCGCGCGCGAGGCTCAAGTCCCTCGAGGTTGCGTTTCCGCAGGGTCTACTTGCGGCGCGGCGGCCTTGGCGCGAGCGCTTCGGCGATCTTTGCGGCGAGTTGCCGCGCCACGGCGTCCTTCGTCATGCGTGGCCAGGTTTCCGCGCCGGCGCCGGTAATCAGCATCACCTGGTTTTGATCGCCGCCCATGACGTCTCCCGAGACATCGTTGGCCACGATCCAGTCGCAGCCCTTCTTGGCGATCTTGGCGCGGGCGTGCTCTTCGACGTTTTCCGTCTCGGCGGCGAAACCGATCACCAGCTTCGGACGGTTTTTCTTCATCTTGGCAAAGGTCGCCAGAATGTCCGGGTTCTCCGTGAGCGCGATCGCAGGGATGCCCGACTTGTCCTTCTTGATCTTCTCGTCTGAGGTTTGCGCTGGGCGCCAGTCGGCGACCGCGGCGACCATGACAGCAACATCGAGGGGGAGCGCGGCCTGCGACGCGGCGAGCATTTCCCGTGCGCTTTCCACGCGCTTCAAGCTCACCCCATGGGGAGGGGCGAGGCTGGTCGGGCCGGATACGAGCGTCACCTCCGCGCCAAGCTCTCCGAGCCTTGCGGCGATGGCGTAACCCTGCTTGCCGCTCGAGCGGTTCGACAGAAAGCGCACCGGATCGATCGACTCCACCGTCGGCCCGGCCGTCACCAGCGCACGTTTTCCATGGAGTAGCTTTTGCTGCGGCGCGCCGTTGAGCAGAGCGAGCGCGGCGTCGCGAATCTCTTCGGGTTCGGCCATGCGCCCGACGCCGCGTTCGCCGCTTTCGGCCATCTCGCCTTCATTGGGGCCGACGAAACGCCGGCCGTCGCTCTGCAGCACGGCAAGATTGCGCCGGGTCGCCGGGTTCGCCCACATATGCGGGTTCATGGCGGGCGCGAACAGCACAGGCTTGTCGGTCGCCAGCAGCACAGCGGAGGCGAGATCGTTGGCAAGGCCTTGCGCAGCTTTGGCCATGAGATCGGCCGTCGCCGGCGCGACGATGATGAGATCGCATTCACGCGCCAGCCGGATATGGCCGACATCGAATTCCTGCGCCTGGTCGAAGAGATCGGTGAACACGCGCTCGCCGGCGATCGCGCCTGCCGCCAACGGGGTGATGAAATGCTGCGCCGCCTTCGTCATCACTACGCGCACTGCAACCTCGCGCTCGCGCAGGCGTCGGATGAGTTCGAGACTCTTATAAGCGGCGATGCCGCCGCCGATAATGAGCAGGATACGCTTCATGGCGTCGTCGCCTGCGGATCTTCAGGAGGGCCATTTTCGAGCGCATCCTGCGCCTGTTCGACCGCTGGGGGGATCGGCGCGGTAGCCGAGGGCTCGTCCGCGCGCGTTGGGGCGGGCGCGGGCGTTTCGATGGGCGCGACCGCGCGAACCGCTTGCGCCGGTTCGTGCACCATGCCGCGCGGGCCGAACACGAACATAATGAGCGCTCCGCCGATGAGGCCGATCCAGAACACCGGCATTTGATACCATTGGCGCTCCTGGCGCGGCGCCTCGGCGCTCACCTTGCGAGCGGCCGCTTCGATCGTCGCCATGGTCTGCGGAAGACGCCGAAGCGCAGCGAGGCCGACGCCGGCTTCATCGACGGCGCGCCGCGCCACCGCCTCGGCCCCGAGCTCTCGCTTCACCCAACGCTCGACGATGGGACGCGCAGCGGCCCACATGTCGTGTTGCGGATCGAGCGCGCGCGCCACGCCTTCGACCTGCACCATGGTTTTTTGCAGCAGCACCAGTTCCGGGCGCAAATGCATGCCGAACATATGGGTGACGTCGAACAGCTGGAGCAGGAGGCGGCTCATGGAAATGCTGTCCGCCGTCTTGCCGAAGATCGGCTCGCCAATCGCGCGCAACGCCTGGGCGAATTCTTCCACCGTGAACTTTTCCGGCACGTAGCCGGCTTCCTGGTGGACTTCGGCCACGCGGCGATAATCGCGCCGCAGGAAGCCGTAGAGAATCTCAGCGAGATAGCGGCGTTCTTTGTGGCCGATCCGGCCCATGATGCCGAAGTCGACGATCCAGAGCTTGCCGTCCTTGCCGTAGATGAGGTTGCCCTCGTGCATGTCGGCGTGGAAGAAGCCGTAATCCAGCGCGGCGGCGAGGAAACCGCGCGTGATCGCCGTCGCAAGCTCGCTGCGGTCAGCGCCCGCCGTGTCGAGCGCTTTCAGATCGGTGAGCGGGGCGCCTTCGATCCAGTCGAGCGTCATGACGCGCTTGGACGAGCGCGTCCAATCGATCTCGGGCACCGTGAGATAGCCGTCTTTCTCCGCAACTTCGCGGAACTCGGCCGCAGCGCCGGCCTCGAGACGCAAGTCGAGTTCGCGTTGCATGGCCGCGCTCACCGTGTCGATGAATTGCACGGGTTCGAGATGACGCGAACGCGGTGAGAAAAGTTCGATGCCCTGCGCCAGGAAGCGCAGCGCCGCCATCTCACGTTCCAGACGCTTCTCGATGCCGGGGCGCAGCACTTTGATGGCGACAACGCCTTGCCGGGGCACAATGGCTTGGTGCACCTGAGCGATCGAGGCTGCGGCCATCGCTTCGGAAATGCCGGCGAACAATTCCTCGGTGCCGCCGAGTTCGGCGTTGATCGTGTCGAGCGCGGCGGTGCGCGAGAAGGGCGGCAGCCGATCCTTGAGCCGCCCGAGTTCTTGCGCGACCGTGACGCCGATCATGTCGGGCCGCGTGGCCAGGAACTGGCCGACCTTAACGTAAGCGGGCCCCAGGCGCTCCAGGGCCTTCGCCAAGCGCACGCCGACAGAACGGCCGCGGCGGCGCTTCATGATGGGAATTGTCAGCGTCCGCAGCGACTGCAGCCAGATAGGATATCGATCGTAATATTCGCCCGGCAGGAGCACGTCGAAGCGCGCCAGCGTCACCGCCACGCGCAGCAGACGCCAGATATGTCCTATCACCCCAGTGGCGAGACCGACCGCCACGAGGAGGGCAAGGATCAGGACTAACCAAAACACTAAACCGCCCAACCCCAATGCAGCGCGCACACGCCGCCGGCCATGTTGCGATAGGCCGAACGCGCGAAACCCGCCTCACGGATCATAGTCAAGAAAGTTTCCTGATCCGGAAAGCGGCGGATGGATTCGACCAGATATCGGTAGGAATCCGGGTCGTTCGCGAGCAATTTCCCCAATGCCGGGATCGCGTTAAAAGAATAGAAATCATAAACCGGCTCGAGTCCGCCGACGGCGAGCCGCGAGAATTCCAGGCAGTAGAAGCGCCCACCAGGTTTCAGCACGCGCCGCGCCTCGCGCAGCACCTTGGGAATGTCGGTGCAATTGCGGATGCCGAAGCTGATGATGTAGGCGTCCGCCGCGGCGTCATCGACCGGGAGGTTCTCGGCGTCGCCTTCGTGCCAGAACAGCCCGTCCTCGCCGCGTTTGCGGCCTGCTTCCAGCATCTCAGCATTGATGTCGATGACATGGATCTCGGGGGGCTCGCGACCGCGCCGCTGCGCCGCCGCATCGCCGAGCTTCTTGAGCCGGCGCGCGATGTCGCCGGTGCCGCCGGCGACGTCGAGGATGAGTTCGCCCGGCTGGGGGTTGAGCTTTGCAGCGGCGGCGTCTTTCCAAAGCCGGTGCAGTCCGCCCGACATCGCGTCGTTCATCAAATCGTACTTGGACGCGACCGAGGAAAACACCTCGCGCACGCGGGAGGCCTTCTCGGCCTTCGGCACGTCCTGGAACCCGAAAGAAGCGGTCTCATCGGTCATGGCGCGGGACCATAGCGACGCCCCAAAGTCAGGGCTATATCCGACCCCCGATGCCCCCGCCGCTGATTTCCGACATTTCGCCGCATGCCTGAGTTGCCGGAAGTCGAGACGGTGCGTCGCGGTTTGGCCCCGGCGCTGGTTGGTAAACGCATCGCACGCGCGCGGACCACGCGCGCCGATTTGCGCTTCCCGTTTCCCGCGCGCTTCGCCGCGCGTTTGAAGGGAAGGCGCGTCGATGCGCTGGAGCGGCGCGCGAAATACATGCTTGCGCATCTGGACGACGGAAATGTCTGGGTGACTCACCTTGGCATGACGGGCCGTTGGTCAATCCTCGGCGCCGAGCGCCAGCCTGGCGATTTCTATTATTCCGAGCCGCCCGATCCCACGCACACGCACGTGGTCATCGACATGGAGCAGGGCGCGCGGCTTGAGTTCAACGATCCGCGCCGCTTCGGCTACATGGATCTCATCGCTGAAGACGCGCTGGAGAAGCATCCCTGGTTCAAGGGTATGGGCCCCGAGCCGCTCGGCAATGAATTTCATCTGCCCTATCTGAAAAAAGCGCTCGCCGGAAAGAAGACCAGCATCAAGGCCGCGCTCCTGGATCAGCGCATCGTCGCCGGGCTGGGCAACATCTATGTCGTCGAAGCCCTGCACCGCGCAGGCATTGCGCCGACCAAAGAGGCCGGACGCATCGGCGCCGTGCGCCTCGAGCGGCTGTTTCATGCCATTCGCGTTGTCCTAGAAGAGGCGATCGACGCTGGCGGCTCAACGATCTCCGACTATGCCGGCGCCAATGGCGAGCAAGGCGGCTTTCAACACAGGTTCCGTGTGTACAACCGCGAGGGTGAAAGATGCGTGACGCCCGATTGCGGCGGCGCCATCGTGCGGGCCACGCATGGCGGCCGCTCCAGTTTCTGGTGTCCTCGGTGCCAGCGTTGAACATAGCGCGCCGGCCGCCCCTCCGCGCTCCATCTTGCGCTATAGTGGCGATGTGAGTCGCTTCGCTTTCACCGCCGCATTGGCCGTCGCCGCGCCTGCGTTCGCAGACGTTGCGTATTTCGCGTCGATCGAAGACTTGCCGCTGCCGCCCGGTTTCGTCGAAATGAACGCGGGCTGGAGCATGGCTGCAGAGAGCGGGCGGCTGACGGAAGTTCGCGCGCAGGGAAGCGGGGATGCTCATTCCGTGCGCCGGTTCTACGTCGAGGCGTTGCCGCCGCTTGGCTGGTCGCCATCGCCACAACTCGATGACGCATTTGTCTATGTGCGCGGGCGAGAGCGCCTCATGTTTTCCTTCAGCGAATCGGAAAATGGACGCGTCCTCGTGCGTGCGAGGCTGCTGGTGAACGGTGCGGACTCGCAGGGCGATTGATTTTCGCGAGACTTGGGCGCAAGCAATCGCCCCATGACCTACGAAAATATTCTCGTCGAAACCGACGCCGGCGTCGGAATCATCCGTCTCAACCGGCCCAAAGCGCTGAACGCGCTGAACGATGCGCTGATCGGGGAACTCAATGCAGCGCTCGATGCATTCGAGGCCGACGATGCGATCGGCTGCATTCTCATCACCGGTTCGGAAAAAGCCTTCGCGGCGGGCGCGGACATCAAACAGATGGCGGACGCGCAATTCGCGGATTTCTACACGCACGATCCGTTTTCCAACCTCGAACGCGTCGCGCGCACGCGCAAACCTTTGGTCGCGGCTGTCGCCGGCTACGCGCTCGGTGGCGGCTGCGAGTTGGCGATGATGTGCGATTTCATCGTCGCCGCCGACACCGCGAAGTTCGGCCAGCCGGAAATCACGCTTGGCGTCATGCCGGCCTGGGGCGGCTCGCAGCGGCTTACGCGCAGTGTCGGCAAGGCCAAGGCT
This sequence comes from uncultured Terricaulis sp., assembly GCA_964540785.1. Taxonomy (GTDB): domain Bacteria; phylum Pseudomonadota; class Alphaproteobacteria; order Caulobacterales; family Aquidulcibacteraceae; genus Vitreimonas. The sequence goes on along the minus strand of CAZIOD010000020.1, from coordinate 4,195 downwards.
ATGGATCTGTGCCTCACAGGCCGCATGATGGACGCGGCCGAAGCCGAACGCTGCGGCCTCGTCGCACGCGTTGTCGCAGCCGATAAGTTGATGGAAGAAGCGCTCGGAGCGGCCAGGAAGATCGCGTCGTTCGGACGCCTGTCGGCGATCGCAAACAAAGAAGCGGTGAATGCGGCGTTCGAGACGCCGATGAACGAAGGGCTCCGACTCGAACGGCGCCTGTTCTACAGCTTGTTTGCGACTGAGGATCAGAAAGAGGGGATGGCCGCCTTCATTGCAAAGCGGGCGCCCGAATTTAAACACCGTTGATCATTTGACGCCGGGCCGGGCCATGCTATAGCCGCGCGCTCCGCGAGCGAAATCTCCACACCGGAACAGAAGATCATGGCGAATACGAAGTCCGCAAAGAAGGCGACCCGCGTGATTGCACGCCGCACGGCGGTCAATAAGGCGCGGCGTTCGCGCATGCGGTCCACGTGGCGCTCGGTGGAAGAGGCGATCGTCGCCGGGGAGGCGACCAAAGCGGCCGAAGCGCTTCGCGCCGCCGAAGCCGAAACCATGCGAGCGGTATCCAAGGGCGTCGTGCATAAGAATCTGGGCAGCCGCAAAGTTTCCCGCCTGGCCAAACGGGTCGGCGCACTTGCCGGTGGCAAAAAGCCCTCGTAGGCGCTTCCAAAGCCCGCGAATCCTCGTATTCCGGTTCTGCAACAAGGCCTTGCGGAGGCCTCGGTGACCGTCCGTACACGGTTGCAACCACGCACGTGTCAGGTGCCTAAAAAACCCAATTAAATCAGCGCTTCCGGAATATGTTGGTAACTTAAGAATTAGTTAAAAAGAGCCTGTTGACGATGCTCTGATAACGGCGCATCGTTCTCCTGTCCGGCGAACATCCTCGCTGTTCGACGCCTCAGTGACACCGATGCCAAGGCATCGGGCCGAAGGGTCATTCGGCTCGAACGGGGAAGGTATGCGCGCCGTAGGGGCGGCTGAAAAACCACAACGTTTCAAAGCGGGGGTTGGCTTATGGAACTGGGCGATGAAGCCCGTCGCGCGACGGCGGGCGTCGGAGCGGCGCGGGCCTACGAACTGGTCCGCAAGGAGTTGTTCGGTGAGTTCGGGGCGGATTTCTATCGATCCTACCTGGACCCATTGCGGCTCGTGGCGGAGCTGAACGGGGTGTTGCTGTTCCGGGCCAATACCCAGATCGCCCAGGAGCGTCTGCGTCAGCAGGCCCAGCATCGGCTGCAAAAGCGTCTGCAGGCCTATGAGCCTCGCGTTCAAGCGATCGAGATCCTGCTTGAGCACGAAATTCCTGAGGATGTGCGCGCACTCGCCGACGCACGCATCGAGGAGGCCCGCACGCCAAGCGCCGGAGCGCCTCAGGCCTCGTCACTGACCTTCGACACGTTCTGTCAGGGCCCCTCCAATCAGCGCGCTTTCACTGTGGCGCGGCTGATCGCTGCGGGGGAGGGCGACGCTTTTCCCGTGTGGCTCGTACACTCGCGCCCTGGGCTCGGAAAGACACACTTGCTGTCGGCGATCGCGCACGAGGCGGGGCAGCGCACGCCCGACCGCAAAGTGCTGATGATGACCGGCCAGGAATATCTCGAACAATTTCAGTCGGCCTTGCACAAGAAGCGCGATTCTTCGTCGTTCAAGGAAATGGTGCGCGCGCCACAGCTGTTGCTGATCGACGACTTCCATCGCATTTGCGGTAAGCCGGCCACCGAGCTCGAAGCTTTCGACACTATTCATGAATTGACGCGCCGCGGGGGCCAGGTCGTGCTTGCCGCCGACAACGATGCGTCTGGATTGAAGGATCTTAATGATGCGCTGCGCGCGCGCTTGAAGGGCGTGCCGTCATGCGAGATCGAAGAACCTGATGCGCCGTTGCGTCGCCAGATCGTCGAGATGCGACTTCAGCATCATGCCCGCTTGACGCCGGGCTTTTCTGTGGCTTCCGATGCGCTGGACATGATCGCTGAGCGCATTGAGGGGAGCGGTCGCGATCTCGACGGCGCGCTCAGCCAACTTATCATCGAATGGAAAATCTCTGGAGGGACCGAAGTGACAATGGAAGCCGCTGCGAATGCTCTGCAAGCGAAATTGTCCGAAGCCGCTGAGAGGCGGATCACGGTGCAACTTGTGCAGAGGGTAGTGGCTCGACACTACAATATGAGCGTCCAGCAATTGCTGGAACGCACCCGACGTCACACCATCGCGCGGCCGCGGCAGACCGCGATGTTCTTGGCGTGCCGGATGACTCAGGCGTCGTTGCCGGATATCGGCGCGCGTTTCGGAGGCTTCGATCATACCACCGTGATGTACGCGCGCGATCGCGTCGCCGCGCTGGTCGAGCAAGACGCTGCATTCAAGGCCGAAGTCGAGAGCATCGCGCGGGCCATCAAGCGCGAGCCCTAGACCTGGGGAGGCCGCACTGCTGCACGCCCCAAAATCTGGCAAATGGGGGCTTGGGGATCGTGCTGCATCTGATACTTTCCCACCCCCTGTCGGCGGCGACTCAGTCCGCCGGCGGGGGGTGATCGTATTCGGCCCCCGTCGGGGCTGCGGGCTCAGGAAGAAGCAATGCGGCTGACCATCGAGCGCTCAGCGCTCTTGAAAGCGCTCAATCACGTGCAAAGCGTCGTCGAGCGGCGCAACACGATTCCAATCCTCTCCAACGTGCTGTTGTCCGCGCAGGGCGATTCCCTGCGCCTGACGGCGACCGATCTCGACATCGAGATTTCTGAAGCGGCGCCGGCGGAAGTGGAACGCGGCGGACAGACAACCGCCCCGGCAAACTACCTCTACGATTTCGTCCGCAAGTTGCCCGACGGCGCGCCCGTCAAGCTCGATGTTTCCGGCGACGATCCGCGCCTCCTCATCACCGCCGGCAAGTCGCGCCTGCATCTGCCGATTTTGCCCGCAGGGGACTTCCCGTCCATGCCGTCCGACGGTTTTGAGACGCGCTTCGAAGTGGAGCCGACCGAACTTGGTCGCCTGATCGACAAGACGCGCTTCGCAATCTCGACCGAAGAGACGCGCTATTATCTAAATGGAATCTTCTTCCACACCGTCGCGGACGGCTCGGGCGACGCAATGTTGCGCGCCGTAGCCACCGACGGCCATCGTCTGGCGCTCGCCGATTACGCAGCGCCGAAGGGCGCGCAGGGCATGCCAGGCGTGATCGTGCCGCGTAAGACGATCAACGAGCTGAAGCGTCTGCTGGACGACGCCGCCGACCTGGTCGAGGTTTCGGTCTCGCCGCAGAAAATCCGCTTCACGCTCGGCGATGCGGTGCTGACCTCGAAGCTGATCGATGGCTCGTTCCCCGAATATGCGCGCGTCATCCCGAAATCTAATTCGAAAAAACTGAAGATCGATAACAAAGCTTTCGCCGACGCCGTCGATCGTGTCGCCACAGTTTCGGCCGAACGCTCTCGCTCTGTGCGTCTGGCGTTGGAAGCGGACAAGGTCACGCTCACCGTGAACAATCCCGACGCCGGCGTCGCCACCGAAGATCTGGCCGCCGAGTATCGCGACGACAGCATGGAGATCGGCTTCAACGCGCGTTATTTGCTCGACGTCGCCCAGCAGATCGAAGGCCAAGAAGCGCTGTTCGAGCTCGCCGATTCCGGCTCGCCCACGCTGGTGCGCGACGAAGCGGACGACAAAGCGCTCTATGTGCTTATGCCGCTCAGGGTCTAGCGAATAGTGAGTAGCGAATAGCGATTAGAAATGACGCATCGTCCCGCTCGCCATTCGCTATTCGCCAATCGCTGATGCATTCCCTCTTCGTCTCCCGCCTGACGCTCGCCGATTTTCGCAATCACGCCGCGATTGACCTGCAGCTCGACGCACGCCCGGTGTGCCTCTACGGCCCGAACGGGGCGGGCAAGACCAATATTCTCGAAGCGCTGACTATGTTGGCGCCGGGGCGCGGCCTGCGCAGCGCATCGCTGACGGATGTCGCGCGCGCCGATGGCGTGGAAGAGCGCGCCCAGCCATGGGCGGTGTCGGCGCGAATTATCAGCGACGGCGAAGAGACGGTGCTTGGGGCGGGCGCAGAGCGCACGCCAGAAGGCGGTGTGAGACGCGTCACGCGCCGCGACGGCATGCACGCGACCGCCGCCGATCTCGCCGCCGCGGCGCGCATGACCTGGCTGACGCCGGCGATGGACCGGCTCTGGTCCGG
>CAZIOD010000019.1:0-35382 GCA_964540785.1 uncultured Terricaulis sp. | reverse complement strand
AAGAGATCAACGACCGGCTGCGGTTCTTGGTTGATGTCGGCCTCGACTATCTCTCTCTTGGCCGCGCGTCGGGCACGCTCAGCGGTGGGGAAAGCCAGCGCATCCGTCTCGCCTCGCAGATCGGCTCGGGCCTCACCGGCGTGCTCTACGTTTTGGACGAGCCGAGCATCGGCCTGCACCAGCGCGACAACACGCGCCTGCTCGACACGCTGAAGCGGCTGCGTGACCTCGGCAATTCCGTGCTGGTGGTCGAGCACGACGAAGAAGCCATCTTGACCGCCGATCATGTCATCGACATGGGGCCGGCCGCCGGCATTCACGGCGGGCGCGTCATCGCTCAGGGCACGCCGGCCGAGATCGAAGCCAGCGACGAGAGCATCACCGGCGCCTATCTCACCGGTCGGCGCGAGATCGCCATTCCCGAGAAGCGCCGGCGCATCAATTCCAAGCGCACGGTCACCGTTAAAGGCGCGCGCGGCAACAATCTGCAAAACATCGACGCCGACATCCCGCTCGGAACGTTCACCTGCGTCACCGGCGTTTCCGGCGGCGGCAAGTCGACGCTGGTGATCGAGACGCTGTTCAAATCCGTCTCACGCCAATGGCACGGGTCCGGCGAGGTCCCGGCCGAGCACGACGCCATCCTTGGACTCGAGCACATCGACAAGATCATCGACATAGACCAATCGCCGATCGGGCGCACGCCGCGCTCGAATCCGGCCACCTATACCGGCGCCTTCACGCCGATCCGCGACTGGTACGCGGCGCTGCCGGAATCGAAGGCGCGGGGCTACGGGCCGGGGCGGTTCTCATTCAATGTCAAAGGCGGGCGCTGCGAAGCCTGCCAGGGCGACGGCGTCATCAAGATCGAAATGCACTTCCTGCCGGACGTCTACGTCACGTGCGATACGTGCAAGGGCAAACGCTACAATCGCGAGACGCTCGAAATCACATATAAAGGCAAGTCCATCGCCGACGTCCTGGACATGACGGTCGAAGAAGGGGCCAACCTCTTCAACGCCGTGCCCTCGATCCGCGACAAACTGGAAACGCTGAAACGCGTCGGCCTCGGCTACATTCACATCGGCCAGCAAGCGACCACGCTCTCCGGTGGCGAAGCGCAGCGTGTGAAGCTTTCCAAGGAATTGTCGAAGCGCGCCACCGGGCGCACGCTCTACATTCTCGACGAGCCGACCACCGGTCTGCACTTCGAAGACGTAAAGAAGCTACTCGACGTGCTGCACGAGTTGGTCGACAACGGAAATTCCGTGCTGGTCATCGAGCACAATCTCGACGTCATCAAGACGGCGGACTGGATCATCGATCTCGGCCCCGAAGGCGGCGACGGCGGCGGCCGCATCGTTGCGCAAGGCGCGCCTGAGGACGTGGCCACAGTAAAACAAAGCCACACCGGCCGCTATCTGGCGCAGGCGCTCAAACGACAGGGCGAGCGCACAGCGCCTCGGCGCAAGGCCGCCGCTGCCCAAGCCCCTGCGCCGAAAGCCGCCAAGCGCAACGGCAAGAAGGCCGTAGCGGGCTAGCGCGACGCGGCGGAAGTTTCGTCCGCGGCGAGCACAGCACGGGCGTTGACGCCGAACAGCGCGACGTAAAACACGATCGCAGCGATGGTGGTGAACACGGTGTAGGCGCCCATCGAGGCGAGATAGACCGGCGAACTCATCGCTTCGAGCATACGCGGACCAACATCGCCCGCGCCGCTCATGATGCTGACCATCACAGGCGCCATCACGTTCTGCGCAGGCAGTTGGATGATCGTGCCGACGATGGAGACGAGCACTATGTAGCCTACCCATACGATGACGAAGGCGCCGAGCAGCGGCCAGAAACGGCCACGCGTGATGCGCGGCGCTTCGAAGAAGGCGAACCGGCGTCGCGCGATCGACGCGGCCGCGGCCGGCGCAAAGCGCACTGCGCCCCAGATCAACAGTGCGAGGAAGCCGAGCGGGGCGAGCGCGCCTAGGAGCATGGCGACGATGCCGGCGCCCATACTCGCGATCACGCCGGTCAGCGCATAAAAAAGCACGATGAGCAGGCTGAAGCCGATAAAGAATCCGAGCCACACGAAATAGACCGCGAACACGCGCCAGGTATCCGCGCCGGCTGTCAGGCCCAGCAAGCCCCCGCCGCTCTCCCCGCGTACGAACCATCGCAAACACGCCGCTTCGAACGCCGCAAAAAGCGCCAGACCAATAAGTCCGAATAAGACGCCGAAGGGCGCGAGCCTCAAGACTTCGGCCGGCGGCGGCGCCGGCTCGACGCCCTGCGTTGCGGCCTGCATTACGCTGGCGTACCAGGCGACGATGGCGCCCAACGCGGCCCACATCAACGCAAGCGCCACAGCCGTGATGATCGCATAGAGGATGAAGTAGCCAATGGCGGCACGCGTGATCACGTAACGCCGGTCGCGCCGCCTGAACGCATAGAAGGTCGCGTCCAGCTTTTCCGGTTCAGCCATGTTGCTCACTCCGCGGCTTGAATCTTGCCTTCTTCGAGCGCTGCGGCGGCGGCGCGCGCATTCACGCCGAACAGCGCCACATAAAACGCGAATACGCCGACAAGCATCAAGGCGTACGCCACCGCAATCGGTATCCACACGCTTGGCGAGGCCAACATGGCGTACACATCCTGGATCGTCTCCGGTTCCCCGCCGTTCTGCATCTGGCTGAAGATGCCCATGCCGAACGAGACGCTTATCGCCACCCAAAGGATGATGATGCCGACGAAATACATCAGGAATAGAAGCGCGAACGAGCCGAACAGCGCCCAGAACCGCCCTTTGGTGACGGTCCATGCTTCAAAGAATGCAAACCGCCGCCGGGCGATCGAGGTCGCGGCGGCCGGAGCGAAACGTACGCCGAAATAAATGAGCGCCACGATCACAGCGAGCCCGACCAACAGCATGATCAGCACGCTCGCACCCAGCCCGCCGGCGTCCTGCGAGGCGGCGGACATCGCGATGCCAACCCCAAGTCCGGCGAGCACGATCGCCAGCACGAGATAAAGCGCCAGCCACAGGACGAACCAAAGCCAGTAGGTGAAATAGACGCGCAATGAATCGGCGTCGAAGGCCAGGCCGAAAAACCCCTTCTTTTCCCCCCGTATCATCCAGCGCAGGCACGCCGCTTCGTACATCGCCAGCAGGAAATAGGACGCGAACAGGAAGAGGAAGTACGCGTGCATGAGCGACATCACGCTTGCCGGCGGCATGATGCTGGCGAGCACCGCGTTGGGATCGTTGGGGTCTGCGCGCTCCGCGGCCTCCGTCATCGTCATAGTCCAATGGATGTAGTCCGCAACGCCTTGCCAGTTGAGCAGGGCGAACACGCCAAACACCACCACGAGGATGACCACATAAGTCAGCGTGGCGCCCAGTAGCACGCCGCCGGGCTCGCGTTTGCGAAAAGCGAAGAAAGTAGCGTTCAGCGGTTGCCGATCGGCCATATCGTCCCCCATGACGGCGCTGCGCGAGCATGGAGCGCGGCCCTAACAATCGCAAGACGTAATGCGGCCGGCCCATCGGCTGCAAGCCGATCGCGCGCGCATACGCGCCCGCGCTCTGACGACGTTAAAGGCTTACCGACCCCGCTTCGATCATCAGCGTCGGGACATTGCATGTCCCGTCGCGCACCGTGAAGACGCGCGTCCCGGGCTTGAGGCCGGCCCGCACCTCCGAGACGTCGAGGCCGGCCGCGGTGAGTCGTGCGTGGGCGAGTGCAGCGTCGACGACGCGCCAGGACAGCCCCCACAAGAGATCCTGTCGCAAGTGCTCCACTTGCGCGACTTCGAGGACGGCATCGCCGCAGCGGAAGAACATGAGCCGCCGGCCCCGCAATTCGCGATCGAGACGCATGTCGAGGCCGAGCCGTGCGCCGTATAAAGCGGCGGCCCGTTCCATGTCAGCGCTTTGAACGACGACGTGATCCAGCGCCAGCGCACTCGCTGGACCTGGCGGCGCGACAGGCAGCGGCGTCCCGCGTTCTACAAAAAAGAGACGCACGCCGTGCGTGCGCGCGGTATCGGCGCGGAACGAGCGGCCTGTCGGGCTGCTGTTAAGCGCATGCGGGTTGAGGCCCAAGCGTTCGCAGCGGCGGCGCCCCCGCACGATGTCCTTTGCTGCAAAGACGAGGCTTTTCAGTCCTTCGCCATCTTCCAGCGCTGCGCGCAGACGCGTCGCTGCTTCGCCGTCCCCGGCCGGCGCCATCAGCTCGACGGCGATATTGTCGAGCGCAATAGAAGCGCTGGCGACGCCGTCGCGCACCTCCGCTTGCCGTGCCTCACGGCCGAGCAGCGTTTCGTAGGCCCGCACCGCCTCTGCGATGTTGCGGACGGCAATAACGACATGATCGATGCCGGAAATCACTACTAGTCGCAGCCGTCGCGGGCGCCTTCGAAGACAATGCGGTCTGCGCCGTCGCCGATAACGCTGATGCGCAGGGACTCGTGGTGCGCGTCGATGAAGGCGCGGCCGCCTTCGAGCGAGCCCTCTTCGCCTTCGGCCACGCTCCAGCAACGTTCGCCCGCGGCTTCAATCTGGCAGAACGACCACTGCGCGCCCATCGGCTCGAGCCGATATTGCTCGCTCTGGTCCGCACCCTCAGGCGTGTAGGCGAGCTTGTCGCCGCGCAAGGCGCCGGGCCGCGCCGGATCGGGCAGCCAGCGCATGGTCGTCGCCGAGCCCGCGTCGTCACGCGAAATCCAACAGCCGGCCACGCGCGAATCCGGCGTCGGCGGCTCGAAGGTGGCGCAAGCCGCCGTCAGAAGCAGGGCGATGAAGACTCTCATGCGGCTGGCAGCTCCCCGGCGCTTTCCAATTCGATGGGCCCCGTCATCAAAACTCGGTCATCGCCCGCACGCCACTCAATCTCAAGTGAACCGCCGTCCACCAGCACTTCGGCCCGGCGGCCGGTGCGGCCTTGCCGGTGAGCCGCAACGACTGCGGCGCAGGCGCCCGTGCCACACGCTTGGGTCAGCCCCACGCCGCGCTCCCAGACGCGCAGCCGGATCTGCTCCGGCGAGCGGACTTCGGCGAATCCTACATTCGCCCCCTGCGGGAAGAGCGGATCGTGCTCGACTTTCGGGCCCAGCGCTTCAATGGGGACTGCGCGTACATCGTTGACGAAAAAGACGACGTGAGGATTGCCCATGCTGACCGCACCGGGCGCCTCGTACCCGCCGGCCGCGAACGCCATGCGGTCGGTGTCCATCGCGCGCGCTAGCGGAATTTCTTCCCAGCGCAACAAGGGCGAACCCATATCGACGGTGATGACCTTGTCGCCGGCGCGCTCGGCGTAGAGCATGCCTGCCGGCGTTTCGATGCGGCGCGAAACGGCGCCGCCTTCTTCCATCAACAGCCAGGCGACGCATCGCGTGGCGTTGCCGCACGCTTCTGTATCGCCCCCATCGGCGTTCCAAATGCGCATATACGCATCGCCGCGGATAGAGCGCTCGATCACGATCACCTGGTCGCAGCCGAGCCCGCCATCGCGGTCCGCGATCGCGCGGGCCTGGGCTGACGACAGCGGCAGCGAACCGCGCGAGCGCGCGTCGATAATGACGAAGTCGTTGCCGCAACCGTTCATCTTGAAATAGCGCATCGATTCTATTGTAGGAGCGTTGGCCCGCCGCTGCACCCCTGCTTGGCTTAAGAAAGCGCGGCGGAAGCCTCGGCGCTATCAGGCCTGGCTGGGCTACTGCGGCCTTTAGCCAATGCGGGCTTTTCTCAACCGGCTCAATCTGCTTGGTTGCGCCCTCAGTAAGGGGTCAGAGGATCAGGCATGCGCTTAGGGGCCTTAGCCGCGCTTGCGGCCATCGTTTTGGCATCGTGCAGTACGACAGCCGCCACTCCCGGAACGGATACCAGCATAATGGGGGAAGACCCGTACCTCTGGCTCGAAGAGATCGAAGGCGAACGCGCGCTCGCCTGGGTTCGCGAGCAGAATGCGCGCTCGCTTGCGGTGCTCGAGGGCGACCCACGCTTCGCCCAATTGCACGCAGACGCTGTTGCGCTGGCGAACAACCGGGACCGCTTGGCGCTGGGCGGCGTGCGCGAGGGGTATCTGTACAATTTCTGGCAGGACGATACGCACGTGCGGGGAATCTGGCGGCGCTCGCCGCTGGTCGATTACGCCCGCGGCGAGCCGCACTGGGAAATCCTGCTCGATCTCGACGCGCTGGCGACGGCGGAAGACGCGAATTGGGTCTTTAAGGGCGCCAACTGCCTGGAAGGCACGGCGCGGTGCATGGTGTCGCTTTCCGACGGCGGTCGCGATGCATCGACATGGCGTGAATACGACATCGCGGAGCGCAGATTCGTGGAGGGCGGTTTCATCGTGCCGGAGGCGAAGTCCTCCGTCTCCTGGCTCGACGCGGACACGCTCCTGGTCGGCACCGACTGGGGCGAAGGAACGATGACGGAATCGGGCTACGCCTACGTGCTGAAACAATGGCGGCGCGGCGCTCCGCTCGCCAGTGCGACGGAAGTGATGCGGGGCCAAGCCAGCGATGTCGGCGTGTTTGCCGGCGCGCTCATGGACACCGACGGCCGGCGTGTTCCGATGGCGGTCGAAGCCGACACATTCTTCGAGTCCACCGTCTGGCTGCTCGATGGGCCGGCCCCTCGACGCGTAAACCTGCCGGCGAAAGCAACCGTGCGCGGCCTCTATCGCGGCAATCTTGTCTTTACGCTGGAAGAAGCCTGGCGCGGCATACCGCAGGGCGCGCTGGCTGCTTATCCGCTGGACGACGCCGGCGCCGACGCGCCCCGAACCACTGTGTTGTTTGCGCCAAATGAACGTCAGTCGATCGAGGACATCGCCATCACCAACGATGCGATCCTGCTTGCTGGCTTCGAGAACGTGCGCGGCCGCATCATGCGCATCGACCAGGAAGGCGGCGAATGGCGAACGACAACGCTCGACTTGCCGACGACCGGTTCGGTTTTCTTGTCCGGGGCCTCGCCGACTGAAGATCTCGCCTTCGCAGTCTATCAAGACTATGTCACGCCCGACACGCTCTACGCGCTGGAGAACGAGGCGTCGCAGGCGAGAACCATCCGCTCGTTGCCCGCGCAATTCGACTCTTCGCGCTTCGTCGCCGAACAATTCGAAGCGACCAGCCGCGACGGCACGCGCGTGCCGTACTTCGTCGTGCGTCCGCGCGACATGCAATTCAATGGCGAGAACCCAACGCTGCTCTACGCCTATGGCGGCTTCCAGGTGTCCATGACGCCGAGCTACAACCCCTCGGTCGGCAAGCTGTGGCTAGAGCGCGGCGGCGTTTATGTCATGGCCAACATCCGCGGCGGCGGCGAGTTCGGGCCGGCCTGGCACCAGGCGGGTCTGCGCACCAATCGGCAGGCCATCTATGACGATTTCTACGCCGTCGAACGCGATCTGGTCGAAAGAGGGATCACCAGTCCGCGCCGTCTCGGCATCATGGGCGGCTCTAACGGCGGCCTCTTGATGGGCGTCATGCTCAATCAGCATCCCGAGATGATCAACGCGGCGGTGGTGCAGGTGCCGCTGCTCGACATGCTGCGCTACGACCAGCTGCTGGCCGGCGCCTCCTGGGTGGACGAGTATGGCCGTCCGGGCGATCCGCAGGAGGGCGCGTTCCTGCGCTCGATTTCGCCCTACCACAACCTGCGTCAGCGCGAGGATTTCCCGCTGCCCCTGGTGATCACCTCAACCAAGGACGACCGGGTCCATCCCGGGCATGCACGCAAGTACGTCGCGCGCATGATCGAACTTGGCATGCCGGTGCTCTATTACGAGAACATAGAGGGCGGTCACTCAGCGGCGGCCAACCTTAATCAGGCTGCGCACCGGCGCGCGCTGGAATACACTTACCTGATGCAACGATTGATGGATTGAGCGGCTCTTTATGAACGTTGTCCGTGCGGTGATCGGCATTGCAGGCCTGGCTTTGCTGGGACTGATCCTCTGGGCCGCGTTCGCGATGCGGGAACTGCACGGCTCATTCCTGGATCAGCTCGCGGTGCTGACGACGCTGCCCTGGGGCGTCGCCGGGCTGGCCGATCTCTTCATTGGCTTTCTTTTGTTTGCAGTGCTGGTGTTCCTCACCGAGCGATCCTGGATCGTCGCTGCGCTATGGGCTGCGCCCGTGTTCATTATCGGCAATGTCTGGGCCGCGCTCTGGTTTGTGATCAGGCTGCCTCACCTCGCCAAACAGCTCTCCAAACCGGATTGGCCGACAAGTTAGCCGCAGCTTCAAAACAGCTCGCGCAACACATCGGCAAGCATGCGGGATTCCTTCTCGCGCAGACCATGCTCACGCCAGGCGACGCCGATAGCGCGACCGATAACAGGCCGGACGAACGGGCGTATGGCGACGTGGGCGCCGGCGGCCGCGCCCGCTTCGGCGGCGATCCTCGGCAACAACGTAACGCCCAAACCGCCCGCCACCATATGCACGAGCGTATGCAAGCTTGTCGCACTAACCTCTGAAGACCGCCGGCTGGGCGCGAGTTTGCAGGCCGAGAGTGCGTGATGGCGTAAGCAATGACCGTCCTCCAGCAGCAACAATTCTTCCTGCTCGAGTTGTTCGGGCATCAAGTCGTTGCGCTTAGCGAGCGGGTGGTCCTCGGGCGCCAGAAACAGAAACTCGTCTTCGGCAATCGCCATAGTGGCGATTCCGTGCGCTTCGTACGGGAGCGCGATCAGCGCGGCGTCCAGCGTGCGCGCCCGGAGCGCTTCCACCAGGCGGTGGGTCAGGTCTTCGCGCATTTGAAGGCGCAAGCGCGGAAACTTCTGTTTCAAAAGCGGCAAGGCCCGAGGCAGCAAGAACGGCGCGATGGTGGGGATGGCGCCGAGGCGGAACGAGCCGCAAAACGGCTCGCCAGCGGCCTGCACCGAGCGGACCAGTTCTTCGACTTCTCCGATCGCGCGCGCCGCGCGTTCGGCGGCGTCGGCGCCGGCCGGCGTCAGCACCGCCCCGCCGCGGCCGCGTTCGACCAGGGTGACGCCCAGAGCGGTTTCCAGGTCTTTGATCCCCGCCGACAGAGTGGGCTGGGTGACGCCAACCGTTTCCGCGGCGGCGACGAAACTGCCCTCGGCCCGCACGGCAATCAGGAATTGAAGCTGCCGAAGCGTCGGCATCGCGGAGGCGGGTAAACGTTGGTCCATAGACCGATCCTATATGGACCGGCCTTTTCTATATATGAAGTGAGATATTACGCCGCCGCCCGCGCCGGCGTCGCCGCGTTGGCCATGCGCAGCGGCACGCGCACCGTGAACGTCGAACCGGAGCCCAACTCGCTGGACGCGATGATGTCGCCACCCAGCGTATTGGCCATGCGCAGCGCAATCGAGAGCCCGAGACCCATGCCCCCCTTGGTGCGGGTCGCACCGCCCTCGATTTGGGTGAAGGGCATGAAGATGCGCGAGAGGTGCTCAGGGGCGATGCCGATCCCCGTGTCGGACACGGCCAGGATGAGCATGTCCTTGTCGTCGATGACCTCGCGCTCGGCGGTGACCGCGATGAGGCCGTTCTGAGTGAACTTCACCGCATTGGAAATGAGCGCCGCCATGGATACGGCGAGCTTGCCGCCATCGGTGTAGGCGCGCTCCGCGTCGGCGCTCACGCGGATCGAGATACGATTGCCCGCATCGCGCGCCTCGTCACGTACGGACGCCACGGCCTCATCGAACAGCTTGCGCACGTCGACATCGCGAAGCGCAAGCCCCTCGTGGCCGGCGTCGATGCTGGACATGTTGAGGATCTGATCGATAAGTCCGAGCAAGTGACGCGCCGACGTCGTGATGCGACCCGCGTCATCCGCCAGTTCGGTGCGGCCTTCGGCGGCAAGATCCTCATTCATCAGCTCGGCATAACCGATCACGGCATTGAGCGGCGTGCGCAATTCGTGCGTCATCACCGCCAGGAATTCGGACTTTGCGCGGTTGGCCTCCTCGGCTTCCGCGCGCTTCAATTCCGCTTCGAGCTGGCGTTCTTTGGCGGCTTGGTTCGCCGCCTTCCAGCCCGCCACCATCTTCATGTTGTTGAGCGCAGCGCGGGTGATGTAGGCCATGAAGCCGGCGACGCCGCAGCCAACGCCAACCGCGCCTTGAATCGCATCGGCCGGCCCTTCGTGGAATGGAATGAACGGCATCGTCAGCAATGCGGCCGTCGCCGGCAGCGCGCACAGGATCATGAAGCGCGGCGCCTGGAAGGTGAACAGCATCACGCTGACGAGAGAACTGGCCGCCATCAGCACGCCCAGCACGCGCCCCGGTCCCCCGCCGAAGGCGGCGAGCACAACGGGCATGGCCGCAAAGATGACGATAGAGAATACGCTGCCCCAAACAAACAGGCCGCCTGCCGTCACGCGCGCCTTCTCGCCGCGCGCCATGACGTAGGAGCTGCCCAGCATGTGATCGAACACCATCACCATGCAGAGGGCGAGATACCAGCCGAAGCCGGCCGACATGGAGTCCAGCACGAACGACGCGCCGGTCGCAAAGATCGCCCCGAGCGTGAACCGCCAACGCAACGAACTCACGCGGCCGCGCGCCGCGGAGAGCATGGTCGGATCGTTCAATTTCAGCACGCAACAACCCCCGCACACGTGATACCGAACGCTTCTTGCGTTTGGATTAACCGATCGTTCGTACTACGCGTTACAACGCTTAATTCCGCTTAAGGAGTGAGCATGACAACGGGCGCAATTCGGGCGTGAGCGATTTCGACGCTATCGTCGTCGGCGCGGGCGTCGTCGGGCTCGCCTGCGCCTATGCGCTGGCCAAGCAGGATCAAGGCGTCGTCGTACTGGAGCGCGAAGCGCGCATCGGCGCGGGCATTTCAGCGCGCAATTCGGAAGTGATCCATGCAGGGCTGCACTATGCGACGGGTTCGCTAAAGGCGCGCCTATGCGTGGAGGGCCGCCGTGCGCTCTACGCTTTTCTCGAGAGCCACAACGTCGCGTACGAGAAATGCGGCAAGCTGATCGTGGCCACCGAAACGCCGGAAATCGCGGCGTTGCAGCACCTGGCGCGGCAAGCCCAGGTCAATGGGGTCGAAGGCGTGCGTTGGCTGGATGGCGCGCAGGCGCGCGCGCTGGAGCCGGAACTTCGCGCCGTGGCGGCGATCGAGTCCACAGAGAGCGGCATCCTGGATGCCCATGGCTACATGCTTGCACTGCAGGGGGAGATCGAAGCGCGCGGCGGCGCGATCGCGCTCAATGCGCCCTTCATGGGCGCGCGACGCATGGGAGATGCGTTCGAAATCAGTGTCGGCGGCGATGCGCCGATGATCGTCAGCGCCCGGCGCCTTGTGATCGCCGCAGGGCTTGGCGCGCAGGATTGCGCGCGGACGATTGCGGATTTTCCGCCCGCGCGCATTCCGCCCCTCCATTTCGGCAAGGGCAACTATTTCGCACTCCAGGGCGCCAAGGCGCCGTTTGCGCGGCTCATCTACCCTCCGCCAATCCCCGGCGCGCTTGGCACGCATTACCGTCGCGACCTCGGCGGCGTCGCGCGCTTCGGCCCTGATCTGCAATTCGTCGAGCGCGAGGACTACGTGGTCGATCCCGCGCGCGCAGAGGAATTCTACAAAACGGTGCGGCGCTTCTGGCCCGGCCTGCCGGACGGCGCCTTACAGCCCGACTATGCCGGGATCCGCCCCAAGCTGCACGGTCCGGGCGAACCCCAGGGCGATTTCGTTATCGATGGCGCCATCCCCGGTCTCGTCTGCCTGTTCGGTATCGAAAGCCCAGGGCTCACCTCGTCGCTGGCGATAGGCGCGGAAGCGGCGCGGCGGCTTCCGGTTTGACGCTGAGGCGGCCGGAGATTACAAGGCCCCCACACGCGCCAGCATCAAGCTGCGCTTTGACCGGCACATGGGCCCTATATGAGGCTCGGGAGGCTGGCGAGGCACCCCGCCCGACGTGATCGTCCGGCGGGGCTAAAGTTTTTGGCGCAAGGAGTTTTGATGTTCGAGACGCTCTCAGAGCGGTTGGGCGGTGTGTTCGACAAGCTCACCGGGCGCGGCGCGCTCAGTGAGGCGGACGTCGATGCGGCGCTGCGCGAGGTGCGGGTGGCGCTGTTGGAGGCCGACGTCGCCCTGCCGGTGGTGAAGGACTTTATCGCCAAGGTCCGCGCCCAGGCGGTTGGCGAAGCCGTCATCAAATCGGTCAAACCCGGCCAGCAGGTCATAAAGATCGTTCACGATGCGCTGGTGGAGACGCTCGGCGGAGACAGCGAGCCCGAACCCCTGCGCATCGCCGGCGAACCGCCGAACGTCATCATGATGGCGGGCCTGCAGGGGTCCGGCAAAACCACGACGACAGCAAAGATCGCGCTGCGGCTGACCAAGGCCGACAAGCGCCGCGTGCTGATGGCTTCGCTGGACACGCGCCGCCCGGCGGCGATGGAACAATTGACGACCCTGGGCAAATCGATCGGCGTCGATGTCTTGCCCGTCGTCGCCGGGCAATCGCCGCAGCAAATCGCCAAGCGCGCACTCACCACAGCGCGACAAAGCGGACACGACGTGCTGCTGCTGGATACAGCTGGCCGCACGACGATCGACGAAGAGATGATGTCGGAAGCGGCGTCGATCTCAGAAGTCGCCAAGCCGCGCGAAATACTGTTGGTGGCCGACAGCTTGACCGGCCAGGACGCAGTGGAGACCGCCAAGCGCTTTCACGCGCGGCTGCCGCTCACAGGTCTGGTGCTGACGCGTGTCGATGGCGACGGGCGCGGCGGCGCTGCGCTTTCGATGCGCGCCGTCACCGGACTGCCGATCAAGTTCCTCGGCGCCGGCGAGCGTCCCGATGCGCTCGAGCCGTTCGATGCGCAGCGTCTGGCCGGCCGCATTCTCGGTCAGGGCGATATCGTCGGCCTCGTCGAGAAGGCGACCGAAAACGTCGATCGGGCGGAAGCTGAGAAGCTCGCCAAGAAGATGGCCAAAGGCCGCTTCGATTTCGACGATATGGAAAAGCAGTTGCAGCAGCTGATCCAGATCGGCGGGCTCAAGGGCGTGATGGGCATGCTGCCCGGCGTCCAGAAGCTCAAGCACCAGATCAGCGACGCCGCGCTCGACGATAAGCAGATCACGCGTCAGATCGGCATCATCCGCTCCATGACAAAGGCCGAGCGCGCCAAGCCGGACTTGCTCAACGGCCGGCGCCGCGCGCGCATTGCCAAGGGCGCGGGGGTCGAGGTCGCTGAGGTGAACCGTCTCCTCAAGCTCCACCGCAACATGGCCGACATGGCCAAGGCGATGGGCAAGGGAAAAATGCCCTTCGGACTCCCCGGCGGGGGGATGCCGTCGCCTGAGGCGCTGAAACAATTGGGGTCAGGCCGGCAGCTGCCGGGCCTTTCCCAGCCGGGCGGACTGCCCGGACTACCTCCCGGCGGGCTGCCGGGTCTTCCCGGCAGCGACAAAAAAGGCTAAGAACTCAAAGGAGAAGCGCGTAAATGTCGTTAAAAATCCGTCTCGCCCGCGGCGGCGCTAAGAAGCGGCCGTTCTACTCGATCGTGGTGGCCGACAGCCGCAGCCCCCGCGACGGGCGTTTCATCGAGAAAGTTGGAACCTACAACCCCATATTGAAGTCCGACGACCCCAACCGGGTCACCCTCAAGCTCGACCGGATCCAAGACTGGATGAAGAAAGGCGCCCTGCCGACTGACCGCGTGGCGCGGTTCCTCGACCAGGCCGGCGTGATGAAACGCCAGGTTCGCAACAACCCTAACAAGGCCAAGCCCGGCAAGAAGATGAGCGAGCGCGCCGCAGCGAACGCTCCGGCCGCCGAAGGCGAGGCTGCTCCGGAGGCATAGGAAAAGCACGTGCCCGACAAGAAGACCGCATCGAAGGCCACGCCCGCAAAAGCAGCGGCCAAGACCGCGCCAGCGAAGAAGGCCGCCGGCGCGCGCCGCGACGCCACGGCCAAGAAGCCGGCCCCGCCCAAACCGGTGAAGGCAGCGAAAGCAAGCTCCGCCAAGGCCACGCCGAAGCCGACCCCCGCCGCCAAAGCGGCCAAACCGGTCAAGGCCACGGCCCCGCCGAAAGCCCCTGCAAAAGCTGCGACATCCCCAAAGGCCGAAAAAAAGCCGGCGGCGGCAAAGCCGAAAGCGGAAGCCAAGGCGCCCGCCCCGAAGGCCGCTACGAAGGTAAACGGCAAGGATCCGGAAGCGAAGACGGCCAAGCCGGCCGCGAAGGCGGCTAAGAAGGCTGAAAAGCCGCCGAAGCCCCCGAAGCCGCCTAAGCCGCCGAAATTGGCGCCGGTCGAGGCCGCGTTCGCCAAGCCGAAGCCTGCCAAACCGCTCGCCGTCGCCGCCGGGCGGGCCGCGCCCGTATCACGCGTGCTCGCGACGCCGGCGCCGAAAGCGCCGCCCAAGCCGCTGACCGCGCCCAAGCCGACCGCAGAGCCCGAGCTTGTTGGTGACCTCAAGGCCGTGCCCGCCTTCAAAGCGAAAGCCGCCGGCAACAAAGGCATGGTGCTCGTCGGCGCCATCGCCGGCGCATTCGGCGTCAAGGGCGAAGTCCGCCTGCGCGCTTTCACCGAGAAGAAGGACGGAGTCATCTCCTACGGCCCGCTCTACGGCGAAGACGGCAAGATCGTGCTGAAGCCGAAGAACTGGCGCGAACTGAAGGACGGCGTTGCGGTGGTCGCGCCGGAAGTGAAATCGCGCGAGCAGGCCGAGAAGATGAAGGGGCAAAAACTCTTTGTGCCGCGCGCCAATTTGCCTGCGACGGCGGAAGACGAGTTTTATGTCGTCGATCTGCTCGGCTCCAAGGCCGAAGCGCTGGACGGCACCGTGCTTGGCGACATCGTCGCGGTGTGGAATTTCGGCGCCGGCGACATCATCGAGTATCGTCCGCCAAGCGGGCCCAACGTCCGCGTCACCTTCACCAAGGAAACGGTGCCGCACGTGGATCTGGCCGCCAAGCGCGTCGTCATCGACCCGCCCGCGCCCGAGCCGGTGGGCAAGTAAGCTTGCAGGAGCTGACTAGTCAGACTAGTCTGTTCCTATGGCGACGTGGCAGCTGCAGACGGCGAAGGCCCGACTGAGCGAACTCCTGCGCAAAGTGCGCGAGGAAGGCCCGCAG
The DNA here is from genome assembly GCA_964540785.1 of uncultured Terricaulis sp. Lineage (GTDB taxonomy): Bacteria > Pseudomonadota > Alphaproteobacteria > Caulobacterales > Aquidulcibacteraceae > Vitreimonas. Next base: position 20,292 of record CAZIOD010000019.1, on the reverse strand, counting down.
ACGATTAGCGTCCGCGGCAAGGAAGAGTACGTCGTTACGCGCAAGGACGACACATCTGTGTCCGGAAGCCTGCGTCAAGTCGAGCCGAAGTCCTTGTGGGAACTGTTTGAGCCGTTGCGCGAGAGCGGTCTGGGCGACGAACTTGCAGAGTCGATTGAGGCTGTGCTTCGCGAAACGCGTGGAAGCGTTCGCGAGGATCGCGAAAAATTCGACCGCGACAAATAGATGTTTCTCATCGACACGAATGTCATTTCCGAATTGGGGAAGCCGCGACCCGCCCTTGAGGTCCAACGCTGGGCCTCCGCGCAGATCGACACATCTTTCTTCAGCGTTATGACAGTGGGCGAAGTTATCAAAGGAATCGACCGACTGCCGCCCGGCAAGAGAAGGACAGCGCTTGAACACTGGTTGAGGACAGTGACTTCGTCGACCCTCCAAGCTCGGCTGCTCCCCGTTGACGCCGTGGTGGCGGCGGAGTGGGGAAAGATGAGCGCTGCGCTGCGCCGGACATTGCCCTGCGCCGACTCACTCATGGCGGCGACAGCGCGCGTTTACAGTTTGGTGGTTGCAACACGCAACGAGCGTCACTTTTCCGATCTGGGTGTCCGCGTCCTGAACCCTTGGCTCGCATGAGTTTCGCGGCCTCCATCATCACCCTCTTTCCGGAAGCATTTCCCGGAACGCTGGGCTTGTCGCTGATCGGCAAAGCGCTACGCGAGGGCGTTTGGTCTCTAGAAACGGTGCCGCTGCGCTACTTCGGCGTCGGCCCGCACAAGAGCGTTGACGATACCCCGGCCGGCGGCGGCGCGGGCATGGTCATCCGGCCGGATGTCGCGGCGGGGGCGATCGATGCCGCTCGGGAAAATGCCGGCGAGGACGCCGGCGGTCCAAGACGCCCGCTGATCTATCTCTCGCCGCGCGGCGAGCCGTTGACTCAGACGCTTGCTCAGGAATGGGCGGCGGGGCCTGGCGTCATTCTCTTTTGCGGCCGCTTCGAGGGCTTGGACCAGCGTGTGATCGAGGCGCGCAACATGCGCGAAGTTTCCGTTGGCGATGCAGTGCTGGCGGGCGGGGAAGCTGCGGCGCTTGTGTTGCTCGAGGCTTGCGTGCGGCTGATCCCAGGCGTGCTCGGCAACGATGAATCTGTCGTCGAAGAAAGCTTCAGCGACGGCCTGCTTGAGCATCCGCACTACACCCGCCCGCGCGAATGGGAGGGCCGCGCCATCCCAGACGTGCTCACGTCCGGCGATCACGCGAAGGTGGCCGCCTGGCGGCGGGCTGAGCGCGAGCGGCTCACCGCCCAAAGACGGCCAGATTTGAAGCGCACCCGCGAGTGATGCTGCGCTCCGTTCTCATCGCCTTGGCCCTGCTGGCGCCCATGCCCGCAGCGGCGCAAGCCGCATCCGCTGCAGAAGCGACCCGTGCCGCGCGCGCGCTTTCGGCCATGTGGCGCCCGATCGCCGACGCGGCCTCTGTCGATGCCGCATGCGCTGGCGCGCTTGAGGAAATTGAAGCCGTCGAAGCGGCGCTGCCGCCCGTGCTCACCCAAGCCTCGCTGGCCCGCGTGCGAGCCCTGCGCGGTCTCTTGATCGTCCCGACGGACGACCCGCAGGCGGCGTATTTCTTCCCAGACCCCACCATGGACTGGTTCGCCAGCGGCATGGGGGCGATCGGGGTGATCAGTGAAGCCGAGGGCTTCATCGGCGTACGCGACGCCGGCGGGCGCGACATTGCCTTGCAACTCGGCCGCGGCGGCGAGCACGCCCTGCTCCGCGTCCGGGACCCCGAGGGGCGGATCCTGAATTTTGTCGGCTGCGCGCCAACCTGGCGCTCGTGACGCCCCTCGACAGGGGCCTGACGTTCGCTTATACGCCCCGCTTTCCCGTGGTTTCCTATGGAAGCGCCGGCCCTAGGGCTTGTGCGCTCCGGTGCGCCGATGAACCTGATTAAGACGCTCGAACAAGAAGAACTTACCCGCATTACCAAGGGCAAGACCGTCCCCTCCTTCGATCCCGGCGACACTGTGCGCGTCAACGTGAAGATCAAGGAAGGCGAACGCGAACGCATCCAGGCTTATGAGGGCGTTTGCATCGCCCGCTCGGGGACTGGCCTCAACGCCAATTTCACGGTGCGCAAGATCAGCTTTGGCGAAGGCGTTGAGCGCGTGTTCCCGCTGTTCTCGCCAACCGTCGATTCGATCGAGGTCGTGCGTCGCGGCAAAGTCCGGCGCGCCAAGCTCTATTATCTGCGCGAGCGCCGCGGCAAGTCGGCGCGTATCGCCGAACGCGCCGGCGGGGCGCGCGAGGAGGATTTCGTCGGCGAAGCTGCGGAAACCGGCGGCGAAGCGGCGAAGTAGCCAGCTCCGCGAGCGCACTCACCATCTCAGGCAGTAGACACGTGCGCGGCGCATTGCGCGCGGCGGCTGAAATCCCATGTCACCCCTATTGCCCTACTGCCCTACTGCCCTATTCCCTCAGATGACATGAACGCGCCGGCAAGACCTCCGCGCGCGGACGTCGAGATCGTGACGCTCGGCTGCCGCCTTAACGCCTATGAGAGCGAAACCATGCGCGCGCTGGCCGGCGAGGCGGCGCTCGAAAACGCGGTGATCGTCAACACGTGCGCTGTGACGAACGAAGCGGTGCGCCAGGCGCGCCAGGCGATCCGCCGCGCGCATCGAGAGCGGCCCGGCGCAGAGATCATCGTCACCGGGTGCGCCGCGCAAATTGATCCCCAGAGCTTCGCTGACATGCCTGAAGTCAGCCGCGTCCTCGGCAACGCCGAGAAGATGCGCGCGGAAACGTTTACGCCGGGACCGCATGAACGGGTCGCGGTCGCCGACATCATGGCCGTACGCGAAACCGCATCGCACCTGATCGACGGCTTCCATGACCGCACGCGCGCCTATGTGCAGGTTCAGAACGGCTGCAACCACCGCTGCACGTTCTGCATCATCCCCTACGGACGCGGAAACTCACGCTCGTCGCCCGCGGGCGATGTGGTGGAGCAAGTCAAGCGTCTGGTCGCGAACGGCGTTCCGGAGGTGGTGCTGACCGGGGTCGATCTCACCTCTTGGGGCGAGGATTTGCCCGGGGCGCCGCCGCTCGGCGCGCTGGTCTCGCGCATCCTCAAGCATGTGCCCGCCCTGCCAATGCTGCGACTTTCCTCGCTCGATGCGATCGAGATGGACGAGCAGCTGTTCGAACTGGTCACGCAGCACGAGCGCATCGCGCCCTATCTGCACCTTTCGCTGCAGCACGGCGACGATCTCATCCTCAAGCGCATGAAGCGGCGCCACTCCCGCGCTCAGGCGATCGAGCTGTGCGGCCGTCTCAAGGCGGCGCGGCCGGAAATCGCCCTGGGCGCAGATCTGATCGCGGGATTCCCGACGGAAACGGAAGACCACTTCACGACCACTTTGTCCCTCATCGATGACTGCGGGCTCGCGTTTGTGCACGCGTTTCCGTTCAGCCCGCGCGAAGGCACGCCGGCCGCGCGCATTCCGCAACTTGATCGGCGCTTGGTGAAAGAACGCGCGGCCCGTTTACGCGCGGCCGGTGCGGCGGCGCTGCTCCGTCATCTCGATGGCTGGGTCGGGCGCGAAGCCGTCGGCCTCGTCGAACGCGAAGGCTTTGCCCGGTTGCCGGATTTTACACCGGTGCAATATGGACCGCCGGCATGCGTCGGTGCTGCCGGCGAGGGCGCCGGCGGTCCATATGTCCGCCTCCGCTTCACCGGCCATGACGGCCAACATCTGATCGGCGTGCCGGCATGATCTGGGGCCTGTTCGACAAGAAGAAGAAACCGGACCAGCAGCCGGCTGAGTCCAAGGGCTTGTTCGACGGTTTGCGCAAATCGTCAGCGAAGCTGGCCGACAACTTCAGCTCCGTATTCACCAAGGAAAAGCTCGACGCCGCCGATCTCGACGCCCTCGAAGAGGTGCTGATCGCGTCCGACATGGGTGCAAGCGCGGCCGCGCGCATTTCAGCTGCGCTGGCCGATCAGCGGTTCAGCAAGGAGAACGCCGACACCGAAGCACGCGAGGCGCTGGCCAAGGAAGTTGCGCGCATCCTCAAGCCGCGGGAAGCGACGCTGGATCTCGCTGAAGGACCCAAGCCGCGCATCGTGCTGGTGATCGGCGTCAACGGCTCGGGCAAGACGACGACGATCGGCAAGCTGGCCGACAATCTCACCAATGCCGGCGCAAAAGTGGTGATCGGCGCTGCCGATACGTTCCGCGCCGCGGCGATCGAACAATTGAAGGTGTGGGCCGACCGCGCTGAGGCCGAGTTCGTGGCTTCAAGCCAGGGCGCGGACGCCGCGGGCGTGGCGTTTGAAACCGTCAAGCGCGCCAAGGAGCTCAACGCCGATGTCGCGTTGATCGATACGGCGGGGCGGTTGCAGAACAAGTCCGAGCTGATGGCGGAGCTTTCCAAGATCATTCGGGTCATGCGCAAGATCGACGAAGACGCCCCGCACGAGACGCTGCTCGTGCTGGACGCGACGGTGGGTCAGAACGCGCTTTCGCAAGTGGAAAGCTTCCGCTCCGTCACCGAGATCACCGGCCTGGTCATGACCAAGCTCGACGGCACCGCGAAAGGCGGCGTGCTCGTCGCGCTGGCGCAACGGCACGCCATTCCCATTCACTTCGTCGGCGTCGGCGAAAAGGCGGAAGACTTGAAGCCCTTCGAGGCGGATGCATTCGCACGCGCGCTCGTTGGTTTGCCCGCAGGCTGACCTTCAGATCGCCTCCAGCGCGAGACCCAGCGCCAGCACCGGCACTAATGGTCCGAGGGCGATCAGTAAGAATGTCAACAGCGGTCGCAGGAATGAGCGGGTCATATGGACCTCCTAAGCTATGAGCGCGGCCGTTGTGGCGGTCTCAAAAACGATGATCCCAATGAGCGCGGTCGCGAGCACGAGACTCAGCAAGCGCAAGCCCGGTGGAAACGCGTCGGGTGCGAAGCGGGCGGGATGTGGATCGAACAGGGTCATAGCGGCCTCCTTGTCTTGGAGATCGCGAGATGGTGCGCCGGGCCGGCGCTTGCGAACGAGGATTTCGACACCGCCATGTGAGCGGAATTCACATCGCTCCGCAGAGCGTTTTGCGGGGGTCGTTAACGTCCAGCTCTGCTTATTCCGCGGCGCGCACCGGCAGCGGGACGTTGCAGACATTGATCCGCCCCGTAGGCTCGACGAAAAACTCTTCGTGCCGATTGCGGCGCGACTCGATCACCTGCCGGAAGGTCTCGCTGTCAGTTCGCAAAACTTCTAGATTCGTTCGCTCTCCGGCGGGAACGTCGGAGGCAAGACGCACCGAGCGGATTGTCGTGCGTTGTTCGGGTTGCTCATAGAAGCCCAGCGGCCCGGTACCGCGCGGCAGCGCAGTGAGCAATTCCATGCCCTGAACGATGCGGCCGACCATGGCGAGGTTACGGTCGAGGTGGCGCGGCGCCTGGCCGATCACGGTATAGAGCTCGCTCGAGTTGCCGGTGTTCGGCGGGTTTTCGCGCCCAACACCGATGGCGCCGTAGCAATGCACCATCCATGTCTCGCCGCGGTCGTTGCGGGCGGCCCAGAAACCGTTGGTGAAGCCGGTTTGCTGGGCATACGAGTCCGGGTCAGGCAAGCGTGTGAAGGGCAAGCCGGACCCGTCTCGATAATATTCCGGCTCTGGTATCTCGGTGCGCGCTTCACCCATGTCAGCTGGACTGTCTTCAGGCCGGCCCCATTGAACGACATAATTGTCCTGCACGCGGGTAATGGCGGCGCCGTCCCAGTACCGCTCGCGCGCCAGCGCCCGGACGTTCTCGGCGTGCTCAGGTGAAAAGTCCGGCGAGAGCGCGACGATCACCCGGCCTTGGGGCAGATCCATGTAAAGCGTCCATTCCGGATCGAGCGGCGCCCAGTCGGCGGCGGGAGATTGATCAATTACCTCGCCGAGGGAACGCACGGGCGCCTGCCCGTCCGCGGGCGCTGCCGCGCTTGCGCAGGCCGCCAGCACGGCCAGTCCCAGGAATCCGCTTACCCGCATCTGCCCTCCTCCGATCTCGCCGCGATCTGGGCAGGGATTGGCCGGGAGCGCAAGCGGCTGGTCTCAATACGCAGCTTCGTCGTATCAGAACCCCATGAATGACGAGACGCCACTCGCCCCCGCCGCCACCCGCAAGTCCGGCGGAACAAACCAACTGCTGATCGATCTCGGCCCCATCGCCATCTTCGTGGTGGCGTTCAACGTGTTGCAGCGCGTGGAAGCCACCAAAGACAACGCCGTCTATCTCGCCACGGCGATCTTCATCGCCGCGACCTTAATCGCGATTGGCTATTGCCGATTGAAGCAGGGACACGTCCCGCCGGTACTGGTCGTCACCGGCGTACTCGTGACGTGCTTCGGAGGTCTCACCCTGCTGTTGCACGACGAGACCTTCATCAAGGTAAAGCCGACCTTCGTCTATCTGTTCTATGCGGCGGCGATCGTGGTTTCGGTGCTGATCAAACAGAATGTGTGGAAGCTGCTTTTTCGGCACGTCTTCAATCTACCCGATCGGGTGTGGACCGTCCTCGCATTGCGCTGGGCTGCGTTGTTCGTCTTCCTGGCGCTACTAAACGAGTATGTCCGACTCACGCAGTCGACGGAATTCTGGGTCAATTCGCGCCTGTTCATTTTCACGCCCTGCGTGCTGGGGTTCGCCCTGCTCAATACGCCGCTGGTGCTGAAGCACCATCGCGAGGCAGACGAGACCCCCATGCCCGCCGCGCCCCGCAGCTAAGACGCACGAGGTTTTCGACTAAATTTCGCCTTTCTGGAGAACCAAGCTTGAACACGTGATTGAACCGTCATGTTCCCGCGTTAATGTTCGCGCGCGTTTTGGGGCGGCGGTGTATGGGCAAGATGGCGGACCCTGCTGAGTCCGGGCCGTATCGGCTCGCGCTCTCGACGAGCCACTTGCTGCACCGCGCGGAGCAATTGGCGGCCGACCGCTTCGCGCAGCTGGCGGGCGATGCGCTGACGCTTCGCCAGTTCGCCGTGCTTAGCGCCGTGGCGGAATCGCCCGGCCTCAGCCAAACCGATCTGGTTCGCGCCACCGGCATCGATCGCTCAACGCTCGCGGACATGCTCAACCGGCTGGAAAAGCGTGGCCTCGTTGCTCGCGAAACCTCGCAAACCGACGCCCGCGCCCGCGCGGTGAATATGACCGCGGAAGGCCGCGCGACTCTCGCCGCCTCTATCCGGCACGCGCGCGCGGCGGATGCGGCCATCCTCGACCTGCTGCCGCGCACCAAGGCGAAGGCGCTACAAAATCTCCTGACCAAGCTGTCGAAATTGGCCGACGAAGCAGCGGCGCGCGCCGAACGCGCAGCCCGACGTCACGCCAAACGGGAAGCGCGCAAGCGCCAGCGCCGGACCAAGCGAAAGTCTCGCGAAGAAAAAGCACAAGCCGAGCCTAGACGCTCCCGCAAGGCGCGCGCTTAGTCGCTCACGGTTGCAGCGCCGGCAGGATTTCGTCCTCGACAATCTGCGGCGTGAGCGGCCCACGATGGACGGCGCGTATCGTGCCATCCGCCCCGATGACGAAGGTTTCCGGCGCGCCGGTTATGCCGAGCTGGATGCCGAAACTGCCGTCCGGATCCAGGCCGACGTCGGCGAATGGATCGCCGAGTTCGGTTAGAAAACGCAAGGTCGCTTCGGGACGATCCTTATAGGCGACGCCGACGATATCGACGCCGCCAGCCTGCAGCGCCATGAGCTGTGGATGCTCGGCGCGGCATGGCGTGCACCAGGAGGCGAAGACATTGATGACATAGGCTCGCCCCGCGCGGGTCGCGCTGACAACTGGCTCACCGCCGTCGAGGGCGGGAAGCGCGTACACGGGCGCGGGCCGGCCAATTCGTCCGGTCGAAAAATTCTCCTCGACCTGTTCACGCGTCAGCAGGAATACGCCGACGGCGACCAGCGCGGCGAGCGCCACGATCGGAATGAGGGCGATGGCGCGATTCACGGCCTGCGCTCCGAAGCGCGCGCCCGGTTTGACCAGCGCGAATGGTTGAGGATGATGACGATCGCCAGCACGAGCAGCATAGCGGCCGATATTGCGTACGCGCCCCAGATGAAGGCCCAGCCTCCCGCGATCATGACTCGCCTCCCCGCAGGCGCGCCGCCTCGATGCGGCGGCGATAGATCGCCGCGCGCATGTTCATCATGGTGAGCGCAATCCAGAGAAAGAGAAACGCGGCGGCCATGGTGAAGAGTGGGCCGAGCATGGCGAGGTGGATCGAAGGCCCGCCCGCGCGCAGGATGCTGGCAGGCTGATGCAAGGTCGACCACCAATCGACCGAGAAATGCACGATCGGGATGTTGATGAGACCGGCCAGACACAGGATCGCGGCGAGTCGCGCCGCTTTCTCCTCCTCTTCCACGGCATTCCAAAGCGCGATGTAACCCAGATAGATGATGAAGAGGACGAGCATGGAGGTAAGCCGGCCGTCCCATTCCCACCACGTGCCCCAGGTCGGCGCGCCCCAGAGTGAGCCCGTCACCAGACAGATCGCAGCGAATGTTGCACCGATCGGCGCAGCGGCGCGTGCGGCGACGTCAGCCAGCACGTGGCGCCAAACGAGCGCGACGAAACTCGCCGCGCCCATGAACACATAGACGCCCAGCGACCACCAGGCTGCAGGCACGTGCAGATACATGATCCGCACCGTCTCACCTTGCTGATAGTCCGCCGGTGAAAAGAACAAAGCCCAGGGCACACCAGCGCCGAACAGCACCAGCGCAATCAGCAGGCATAGCGGCGCCGCCCAGGCCGATAGGCTCATAAAGCGCGCGGGGTTGGCGAACGTCGACAGCATTGCGGCGTTACAAATCCGGGTTCAGGAGGGAACGCAATGCGGTCATTCCGCCTGCAGCCGCAGCGCCGCAGCCGCAGCAAGCGGGCCAAGGGCGCAGGCGCCGAGCGCGCAGCCCGCGAGGATAAGCAGCGCCGCGCCGACATCCTGGCCCGCAGCGACTGCGGCGCCGAAAATGATGGGCGGGGCAAAAAAGGGCAGCACGATAAGCGCAATCAGCACGCCGCCGCGTTTGACCCCCGCGGTCACTGCCGCGCCCACCAGCCCCACGCCGATGAAGGCGGCCATCCCCAGCGCGAGGCTCGCAACCACTAGCGGTGCGCGTTCAATGGGCGCCTGCAACGCGATTGCGGCGGGCGCGCCCGCCAAGGCAAGCGGCAGCCCGACGGCCACCCAGAGGGCCGCGCCCTTAGCGAACACGAGCGCCTCCAGCGGCGCAGGCGACAACAGCATCTGATCGAGCGAGCCGTCTTCGAGATCGGCTTGGAAAAGACGCTCCAAGGTCGCCAGCACGGCCAGCGCCCCGGCGATCCACACGAGCGGCGGCCCTGCGCTTTCCAACAAGGCGCGATCGGGCCCCATCGCCAACGGCACGAGCACGGTGGCGCCGAGAAAGAAGCCGAGCGGCGCCAGCGCGCCACCGCCCGCGCCCCACATCAGCGCGATATCGCGCCTGAATGTTGCGGCGAACGGAGTCACGGGGCGCTTGCCAGAGCGAGGACCGCCCGCGTCAGTGTTAGCGCTGTCGCGGGTTCAGGACCTAGCGGCTCGTGCACCGCCGCGATTGCGACGCCGCCCAGCGAACAATGCGTGCGGACCGCGTTGGCGAACAACTCGCGTGCGTTGGCATCCAAGGCGGCGGCCGGTTCGTCCAGCAGCCAGATCGGACGCGGCGCGATGTGGAGCCGCATCAGGGCGAGCCTGCGGCTTTGGCCTTGGCTAAGCGCACGCACCGGCGCGTCGGCTTGATCGATCAAACCGAAGGCCGCCATCGCCGCAGACTCATCGTAGTCGTCAACCGAGAATAGACCCTGCCAATAGCGTACATGGCTGCGCACACTCGCTTCTCGCTTCAATGCATTTGCGTGACCGATGAAATGTATCGCGAGCGCAGGCTCGGGCGCGTTGTCGTAGGCGATGATTCCGGACCGCGGTTTCAGGAAGCCGGCAAGCGCGCGCAGCAAACTCGTCTTGCCCGTTCCGTTGGCGCCGCGCAGTTCGACATAGGCCCCGGGCGGCGCGCTGAAGCTCAGCTCCTCAAACAACACGCGGCCGCCGCGCACGAGGCTCAAGTCCTCGACCCGCAGCGACGGTTTGTCTTGGAAAGGTCCGGACCCGCCCATAATGCGGCCCCGGTTCTAGAAAGGGTTGCTTCGTCCGCCAAGGCGGGGTTTGTGCGCGTGGCGAGGGAGGTGCTGCGATGCGTCGTTTTGCGGCCGGGCTGCTGCTGGCGGGCCTTTTAGCGGCTTGCGGCCAGGCCGATCGGTTCTCCGACCCCACGGCGAGCGAGGAGAGCGGGAGCTATGCCGGAATGGACCGCGCCGAGGGCGCGGCGTCCCCGGCCCCTCCCGCTTCCCCGCCCGCACCGGCGCCGGCTGCGCCGAACGACGCCGTGCAGCAACCGACGCAGTCCGGACCAAGCCAACCGGCAGGCCCCACGCCCATCCTTTATCTCGCCTATTCGTACGGCGTCGGGCTGGAGATTCCGAGCCAGCGCCTTTCCGGCGTGATGGATCGCCACGTGCAGGCCTGCCAAACTGCGGGTCCGCGGCTTTGCCAACTGATTGGCTCCAACCGCAGCGGCGATCCCGAAAGCTATATGCAAGGATACGTCTCCATGCGCGGAGAGCCGGGATGGTTGCGCGCATTCATGGGAGGACTTGAAGGCGAAGCCGATCAAGCAGGCGGGCGCATCACAGCGCAGACCGTGCAATCGGAAGACCTGACGCGCCAAATCGTAGACACTGAAGCCAGGATGCGCGCGCTGACGGCTTTGCGCGATCGCTTGCAGGATTTGCTGCGTTCAAGGCCCGGACGGCTCGCCGACCTGTTGGAGGTGGAGCGCGAGCTTGCGCGCGTACAGGGCGAGATCGACGCAACGCAATCGAACCTTGCCGTAATGCGCACGCGCGTGTCGATGTCGGAACTTACATTGAACTACCAGTCCTCGCCGCGCCCGGTGGGCAGCGATACCCTGGAACCCTTACGCCACGCTCTGGCGAATTTCCTCGGCATCGTGGTGGCCGGGTTTGCCGCCATAATAACGATCATTGCCGGCCTCATCCCGGTCGCCGTGGTGGTCGCGCCGCTGGCGTGGTTGGCGCTAAGGTGGAGAAAACAGCGGGGCGGACGCTTCTTCAGCCGTCCGAAGAACGCCGCGCCGCCGCCAGCGCCGACGTAACTTGCGAAAGCTTCGCATCAAGCCGCGGCCGTCAATTGCGACTTTCTACAACCGCGCTACATAAGGGGTGCCGCGCGCCCGGTTTGATTCCGGATTTGGGGCGCTCCCCGACGCGTCTGCATCTCTGATCCTCAAGCCCAGGATGCGCGTTCATGCCTTCTCCGAACTCCTTTAACGCCCGTTCCACACTGAACGTGGGCGCCAAGTCCTACGCCTATTTCGACCTCGGCAAAGCCGGGGAGAACGGCCTGGGCGATGTCTCCAAGTTGCCGATGTCGATCAAGGTGCTGCTGGAAAACCTCCTGCGCACCGAGGACGGCGTCGCAGTCAAGCAGGACGACATCCGCGCCATGGCCGCGTGGCTGGCAAATCGCGGCAAGACCGGAGCCGAGATTGCGTTCAGCCCTGCGCGCGTGCTGATGCAGGATTTCACCGGCGTTCCGGCTGTGGTGGATCTCGCGGCGATGCGCGACGCGGCCGCCAAGCTTGGCGCCGATCCCGAACGCGTCAATCCGCTGGTCCCGGTCGATCTCGTGATCGACCACTCTGTCATGGTGGACCACTTCGCCGGCGCCGATGCGTTCAAGCGCAACGTCGAACTTGAATATCAACGCAACGGGGAGCGCTACCAATTCTTGCGCTGGGGCCAGCAAGCCTTCCGCAATTTCCGCGTGGTGCCGCCCGGCACCGGCATCTGCCACCAGGTGAATCTCGAATATCTGGGCCAGACGGTCTGGACCCGCGACGACAATGGCGAAGAACTCGCCTACCCCGATACGGTTGTCGGCACCGACAGTCACACGACCATGATCAACGGCATCGGCGTCCTGGGCTGGGGCGTCGGCGGCATCGAGGCCGAAGCGGCGATGCTCGGCCAGTCCATCTCGATGCTGATCCCCGAGGTCATCGGTTTCCGCCTCAGCGGCAAGCTGCAGGAAGGCGCAACCGCGACCGACCTCGTGCTCACGGTTACCGAGATGTTGCGCAAGAAGGGCGTGGTCGGGAAGTTCGTCGAATTTTACGGCCCTGGTCTTGACGTCATGAGCGTAGAAGATCGCGCCACCATCGCCAACATGGCGCCTGAATATGGCGCCACTTGCGGCTTCTTTCCTGTCGATCAGAAAACCATCGAATACCTCGTCGCCACGGGGCGCGATGCAGAGCGCGTCGCGTTGGTCGAGGCCTATTGCAAGCAACAGGGCCTCTGGCGCACGGCGGACGAACCGGCCTTCACGGACACGCTGGAGCTTTCGCTCGCCGACGTTCGCCCCTCGCTCGCGGGGCCAAAGCGGCCGCAAGATCGTGTGCTGCTGGGCGCGATGACGGATGGCTTCGAAAAAGCCATGCACGACGAATTTCGCAAAAGCGCGGAGCTGAAAAAGCGTGTGTCGGTTGCCGATACAAAGCACGATCTCGGCCACGGCGACGTCGTGATCGCCGCGATCACCTCATGCACGAACACGTCGAACCCGAGCGTAATGCTCGCGGCGGGCCTGCTGGCGCGCAATGCGCGGGCCAAGGGGCTTCAGGTCAAGCCTTGGGTGAAAACCTCGCTGGCGCCAGGCTCGCAAGTCGTCACCGACTATCTCGCAAAGGCCAAGTTGGACGACGATCTCGACGCGCTCGGTTTCAACCTGGTGGGCTACGGCTGCACCACGTGCATTGGCAATTCCGGGCCGCTGCCGCCGGCCATATCCGCAGCGGTGAACGAGAACGACCTCGTCGTGGCCTCGGTGCTGTCTGGAAACCGCAATTTCGAAGGGCGGATCAATCAGGACACGCGCGCCAACTATCTCGCCTCGCCGCCGCTTGTTGTGGCGTACGCGCTTGCCGGCTCGATTTACGTCAATCTCGAGACCGATCCGCTCGGCACGGGCAGCGACGGAAAGCCGGTCTATCTGCGCGACATCTGGCCGAGCAATCAGGAGATCGAAAGCACGGTGCGCGCGGCTGTCACGCCAGAAATGTTCTCGAAGCGCTACGCTGACGTATTCAACGGCGACAAGCTCTGGCAAGCCATCAAGGTCGGCGCCGGGCGCACCTATGATTGGGATTCCAATTCCACCTACGTGCAAAACCCGCCCTATTTCGTGGGCATGACCATGACGCCCACGCCGCCCGGCGACATCCACGAGGCGCGCATCCTGGGGCTCTTCGGCGACTCAATAACAACCGACCATATCAGTCCCGCCGGTTCGATCCGGAAGGCCAGCCCCGCCGGACAATACCTCACCGATCACGGCGTTCCGCAAGGCGAGTTCAACTCCTACGGCTCGCGGCGGGGCAACCACGAAGTCATGATGCGCGGTACGTTCGCCAACATCCGCATTGTCAACCATATGGTGAAAGACGAGAACGGCGTGCCGGTGCAAGGCGGCTTCACGGTGCACCATCCCAGCGGCGAGCGGATGTCCATCTATGACGCGGCGATGCGCTACCAGGACGAGAACAGGCCGCTCGTGGTGTTGGCCGGCAACGATTACGGTATGGGTTCCTCGCGCGACTGGGCGGCCAAGGGCGCCCTGCTGCTTGGCGTGCGCGCAGTCGTGGCCGAAAGCTTCGAGCGCATTCATCGGTCGAACCTGATCGGCATGGGCGTCCTGCCGCTGCAATTCATCGACGGCGGATGGAAACAGCTCGGCTTTGGCGGCGATGAGACCGTCTCGATTGCCGGGATTTCCGCGCTGACGCCCCGTCAACGTGTGACTTTGCGCATCACGCGCAGTGACGGACGAACCGATGAGGCTGAAGTGCTGTGCCGGATCGACACCGAAAACGAGGTCGAATACTTCCGGAACGGCGGCATTCTTCACTATGTCTTGCGCGGCCTCGCCAAAACCGGCTGAGTTTTTACCGCCCGTCACGCGTGTTTGATTTCATTGCCGGAGACGGGGCGGCCATGCTCCGCGCCATGATCGGCCGCCTCCTTGCCGCCGCGCTTTTCTTTGGAATTGCGGCGCTGGCGACGCCTGTGCACGCGCAAACCGCGCGCGCCCAGGCGGTGGTCGAGCTGTACACCAGCCAGGGATGCTCGCAGTGCCCGCGCGCCAACCGTCTGCTGGGCATGTTTTCTCGCGACGAGGGCGTGCTTGCCCTCACTTTCGCGGTGCCGATCTGGGACTATCTCGGCTGGCGCGACACGTTCGCGGAACAGGATTTCGCCGATCGCCAACGCGCCTATTCGCGCGCGCTGCGGGTGCGTGGCCGCTACACGCCACAATTGGTGATCAATGGCGGCACGGTGATGAGCGCGTCATATTGGGACGAGGCGCGCGCTTCGCTCGATCACGCGCGCGAGCAACCGCTCAACACAACGCCCAGCATTTCCTTCACGCCTCTGCGCTACAGCCGCGTGCGCGTTGCGCTCGGTTCCGGCCCGCGCCGCGCGGAACCGGCGGATGTCTGGGTCGTGGCTTACGACCGTGGGCCGGTGACGGAATACGTAACGCGCGGCGTCAACATCAACCGGCGCGTCTATCACTACAATCTCGTGCGTGAGATGGCGCGTGTGGGCCGCTGGGACGGCGCCCCCGTCTACTTCGAGTACTCGCGCTGCTCGCGCGAATGCGCCGTGCTGATTCAAGAGCCCAACGGCGGGCGCATCATTGCCGCGGCCTACACGTCCTTGCGCGACCGCTGATCACTCGACGCCGGGAATGAGCCGTCCCAGGGGCGGCGCGAGTGATTCAACGTCCACGTCATCCAGCGCATAGGCCCAAGCCGCGGCCCGATTGTTGATTTCAAGGGCGGCGGGCTCCTGCTCCGCCGCCTCGGCGCGTGCAACCAGCTTCAGCCAGGGTCGGCCGTCGCTCTCGATCAGTTCCGCGTCAAGCGTAATGCCGTCGAAGGTCGTCGCGCGGACGCGGGCGAAGGGCGCGCCCTGGATGGCGGGCGCCGTGCGCACGTCAACCGGCGTCAGCTGGGTGATATGCTCGGCCGCAGCGGTCACACTCGATTGGGCGAGCGCCGAGAGCGCCGGCGCGACGATGCGCCAGGGCATTTGCGCGCTGTCGCGCGCCAAAATGTAGGCGCGGCCTTCGCGCGGCATGATCTCCACGCGCGCCAGGCGGTCGGCCGGCATATCCAGCGGCGTCAGCTGCAGCCACGCCGCGACGTTGCGCAGCGGAGGCAGATCGCCTTCCGCCGCCCATGTCTGATCGCTGTCGGGGCGGCGCACATAGAGCCCGCTTGTCTCGACACCGAGGATCAGGTTCACCAGCAGGGCGCCGCGGCTGTCTTCAATCTGAACCAGCACGCCGCGTCCCCCTTCGCGCGGATCGCCCACGCCAAGGCGTTCGTGCTTCGCGGGATCGCTGGTCATACGGCGCGTGTACCGAAGGCTTTGCAGCCCCTCGGTGAGCTGCGACAAACGCGAGGCGAGCACCGGATAATCGTCGCGGTCGCGCATCACCCATACGGATTGCTCCCCGCGCTGAGCGCGTTCGATGCGATAGCTGGCCTCGGCGCTGGTAATGATGATCCGCTGACCGTCGCGGATGTTCTCGGCGAGGCCCGGCAGCACCGGCCCGGCGGCCAGGTCGGGCCGGGCCGCCCTGAACTCGATCCCGATGGTCACCGCTGCGATGGCCGCGAGCGCCGCGGCCATTAGCCAAAGCGTCAACAGGCGACGTTTGCGTCGTTCGGCGAGGTCCGTACTCATCGCCGCGCTCTCCCGCGCCGCTGCCGGCGCCAGAACAGGAAAAGGCCGACACCCGCGACCAACACCGGCGCCAACCAGACATTGATGAACACCACAGCGGCCTCGAGGCGCTCGATGTCGCCGCGCAGCTCCCGCTCGGTGCGGCGCAGCTCGCCGCGCACCTCGACCACGCGCGCGCGGAAGCGTTCGATCTCGGCGTTCTCTTCGGGCGTCAGTTCGGCGCCCAGGTCGCCCGCGAAGAAGCCGGAGCCGCGTCCGCGCGCCTGCAATTCGGCAAGACGCGCCTCGGTCTCCTGCAACTCCTGCTGCAGCTCTTCCTGGCGGCGCTGGATGCGGCGATCGGCGTCCGCCTCCATTTCTTCCACCAGCTCCATCCGCCGCACCGAGGGCGCGCGCGAGCGCAAAGACACCAGCGCATCCGAGCCGCCAAGCACGTCGATGGCGTTCAGCGCGAACGAGGCGTTGTCGGCGGCCGCGCCGCCGCTTTGCGGATCGACATAGAAGTCGTCCGCCAGGAAGTCGGTATCGGCGACAATGACGATCTCCGCCGGCGTCTCGGAGCGCAGCAGCGGCGCGGCTTCTTCTTCGAGCTCAAGCTCGAGCGCCGGCGCAGGCGCCGCTTCGCCATCGTCCATTGGCGCAGGCGGCGGCGTTTCAGGGCGGCCCTCTGGGAACGCCGTTTCAAGATGGCCCGAGAGCCGCAAGGCGATGGTCTCGATGCGCCCTCCGGTCTGGGGCCACATCGCCAGCACTTCATAGGGCGAGGGCCGCATGAGCGCAGTCGCCGCAGGCATGCGCATCGTGGCGCCGCTGGTGCGCGCGAGCGCGTGTACTTCCACCCCTTCGCGCTCGCTCCAGGTGAGCCCGCCGGCGAGGCCGAAATTCACCCCGCGCGACAGCCACGCCGTCATCAGATCCTGACGGTCCAGCTGATCGGCCGGCACTTGGAAGAACAGCGGCTGGGGCAGATTCTCGGTTTGACCTGTTTGCGGATTCTGCGCGGCTACCGGCAAAGCGCGATCGAGATCGAGCACGACGCCGGGCGTCATCGACACGCCCCAGCGTGACAGCAGCGACTCGAGCGAGGACGACGTCGGCGCAGCGCCGCCCGGATTGAACGGATCGAAGCTGGTTTGCTGCGTTTGCAGCGCCGCCGGGTCCACAGCAATGAACGCACGGCCCTTGCGCAAGATGAACTGGTCGATCGCGTAGAGCTGTCTTTCGCTGAGCGCGCCCGGGTGGATGATGGCGAGCACATCCACGTCGGCCGGGATCGACCTGAAGTCCGGGCCGAGCTGCACGGGCTCCATCAGGCGCTGCATTTCCGTCGCGAATACGGAGAACGGACCGCCGATGGGACCGAACCGCGCCGTGGAAGGATCGATCGGCAGCGACGTAATCAAGCCGACGCGGGTCGGGTTCGGATTCTCCAGCTCGTAGATGAGACGCGTGATCTCGTACTCGATGAAGGCTTCGCGCTGGGGATGGAAGAACGGAATGGTGCGCCGGTCGTCGATCGCATTGGCGCCGGTGAGGCCGAAATAGACCGGGTCGGCCCCCTCGAACGGGCGCAGCGGCTCGATGCCGGCCTCGACCGCATCGTCCTCCTCCTCGGAGAACGGCTCGACATTGATCTCACGAAAGCGCACGCGCCCGCTCGAGCGCGCCTGGAACGTTTGAAGCATCTCGCGCACGCGCGAGGCGTAGGCTTGCAGCTGCGGCAGCGAAGCCGCTGCATCGCGCGAATAATACAGCGTGAGCTCAACCGGCTCGCTGAGCTGGTCGAGCGTTTGCTGCGTGCCGGAGCTCAGCGAATAGAGCTGGTTCTCCGTGAGATCGAGACGCAGCGCGCGAAACCAGGAATTGGCGGTGACGTTCGCGCCAATGAACATCACCAGCAGCGCCAAACCGGCAAAAACGGCAAAGCGGCGTGCGCTCATGGCCTAGCCTCCCCGCCGTGCATCGACCGCGAGCGCGGTAAAGCCCAGACACAAGGCGATCAGCGACGCGAAGTAGAAGATTGACCTGAACTCAACGACGCCGCGCTGGGCCGCATCGAAGTGATAGAGAATTGAAAAGCGCGCCACGCCCGCTGCCGCTGCGCCGCCGATGGCGTCGGAGAAGAAGTCCAGCACCAGCGGCAGACCCAAAGCCGTTAGCAGGAACGACGCCAGCACCGCGAGCACGAACGCCACCACCTGCGCCGGCGTCAACGCCGACATGGCCGAGCCGATGGCGATGTAGGCGCCCGCCATCAGCAGGCTGGACAGATAGGCCGTGAAGATCGCCGCATTATCGGGAGATCCCAGCACATTGACGGTGATCCAAAGCGGAACGGTGAGCAGCAGGGCGACCGCCGCGATAGTCCACGCCGCGAGAAACTTGCCGAGCACCAGCGACCAGGTCGGCGCCGGCAGCGTCATCAACAATTCGATCGCCCCCGACCGCGTCTCTTCCGACCACAAGCGCATCGCAATGGCGGGAAGGAAAACCATGAATATCCACGGATGGAATGAGAAGAACGCGGTGAGGTCTGCGCGGCGCGATTCGAAGAGGCCGCCGACCTGGAAGGTGAAGAGACCGATCGCGAACAGAAACACGGCGACGAACACGTAAGCCGTCGGCGTCGTCAGGTACGACAGCACCTCGCGGCGGTAGATGGCGCCAAGACTGGACAGACCCGGACGCTTCCTCACGCCCGCTCCTCCCCGCGCGTCAGCGCCGTAAAGGCGCGCTCAAGCGAACCATGCTCATCGCGCAGCGCGGCAGGCGCCTTGTCGGCGACGATGCGGCCCTGATCGATGACGATGGCGCGCGTGCATACTGCGTCTACTTCCTCGAGGCTGTGGGTGGAGATGATAAGCCCCCGTTCTTCGCCGAGCCGGCGGATGAGGTCGCGAACGGCTGTGCGCTGATTGGGGTCGAGCCCGTCGGTCGGTTCGTCGAGGATGAGCAGCATGGGATCGTGCAGCAACGCTGCGCCAAGTCCCACGCGCCGGCGATAGCCCTTCGAAAGCGTATCGATGGGCTGATCGATGGTATCGCCGAGACGCGCGTCCTGGGCCGCGCGGCGCACGGCGTGGCGGGCGGCTTCGCGGGTCATGCCGCGCGCTTCGGCGACGAAGCGCAGGAAGGTCCACGGCGTCATTTCGCCGTAGAGCGGATTGCCTTCAGGCAGGTAGCCCAGGCGTTCCTGAGCGCGCCGGCGCTCCTGTGCGACGTCGATATTGAAGATTTTGGCGCTGCCTTCGTCAGGCTCGAGATAGCCGGCAATCATGCGCATGGTGGTCGTCTTGCCGGCGCCGTTCGGACCGAGGAAGCCGACAATTTCCCCGACATCGAGTGAGAACCCGATGCCGTCGACCGCCGCTTTGCGGCCGAACGTTTTCCGCAAGCCATCGACCTGCAGCAGCATGTGGCGCGAAAACCCCCAAACGAAAGCGAGCGCCGCTCATAGGGCGGTTCAAACCAAAACGCCACTGCTTCTTATCCACAGACGGCGGGCAAGACGCGCGAATCACCAGCCTGATTCCCGACGTTGCTTTCGCTCCGGTTAAGCCGGCTCGCGATGGACGATGTCTTGGCGTCCATGCGCGAACGTCGGCGTGGCGCTGCTGACGGCACGTCCTCCGCACGATGCGCGGAATCGCCGATTTACAGGGATTTTCGCGGCCGTAGATACGACGAAGCCCGCCGAGCGGCGGGCTTGTCGAGGAGCAAAGTGTGACCGACCGAAGCGCGTACTGGGGGGGCTGGGGGGGCTGATGGATACCCAGCACGTGCCTTTCTCCGGCCGGCCACGATCCCTAGGTTGCCTTTCATTGGGGCAGACACAAGGCATAATATGAAGTCTTGCGGAATTTGTAATAAGCCTAGGAATAGGCTCTGCTTTTGCTCACAGCTTATCCCAAGCGGGGGCGCCGACACATGAGTGGGGTCAAGGTCTTCTTCGAACGTCTTGAGCTTGACCGCCTGCTTCGCTTCTATGGCCGCATGGTCGCCGCGGGAGAGTGGCGCGACTACGCCCTGGACGCGCTTCCGGACCGGGCCTTGTTCAGCGTCTACCGCCGCACCAGCGAGGCGCCGCTCTACCAGATCGAGAAGCGCCCAGCCGAAGCGCGTCGCGCCGGCCCCTACAGCGTGAGAGCCATTGACGGCAGGGTGTTACGGCGCGGGCACGACCTTGCGCGCGTGCTCGCTGTGCTGGAACCCAAGCGGATGCGGGTAATTGGCGACTGAAAACAAGACGCCCCGGCCAAGGCCGGGGCGCTGTCGTTCCTGCTCCTGAGAGCCGCTTAGTTGCGCGGCGACATGAGGCTCAGGATGAATTGGAACAGGTTGATGAAGTTGATGTAGAGGCTCAGCGCGCCGAACGTCGTCG
>CAZIOD010000018.1:0-38559 GCA_964540785.1 uncultured Terricaulis sp. | reverse complement strand
AAGACCGGCTCTGTAAGTCAGTTTTAGTTCCAGAAAACGCATACCGTCAGCGTCGATGTGGCTCGCGATCGCTCGCTCGCCCGCAGCACGCCGCCGCCTGCGTTTCCCTTCTCCAAATCACAATGTCAAAGAGCGCCATTCGGGGGTGCTTCCCCGAACCCGCCCGCGCAGAACCGAAGCCCGACACGTGCGGGCCGAAACCAATTCCAGGTCTCGGCGGAAGGCGCGGTTTCTATGCGCGCCCCTTTCCTATGTCAACGACCTTTTCGCGCAAAACACGCATTTCTCAGTCGCGAAAGAAACGCCTGAAAAATCAACGTGATTTCTGCGCGCTCACCGACCTGATTCTTCCGCTCAGATCGTTTGAGGATCGCAACATCAAACCTTAGCGATTCGCCTCTGAGGCTTCAAGCGCCCAGTAGCTCGCCAAGACGCCGCAGCGCCTTCCCGCGGGAAGACGGCGCGACCTTCCCAGATGGGATGTGTAGCTCCCATTTCAAGGGTCCGGCACAGACCCGACAGCGTCTCCGAACCGCGGTCAGTTAGTGTGTCGCTATATAGGCGTGCATAGCCGCCGCCTCGGCCTCGACGGCCGCAATGCGGTGTTTCACCAAATCGCCGATCGAGACGATGCCAACCAGCTTACCGTCATCTATGATCGGCAGGTGGCGGATGCGCCGATCGGTCATGCGCGCCAAGCCTTCATCGATGGTCTCGCTTGGGCGCGCCGTCACCACATCTTTGCTCATCACGGTTTTTACCGCGTTTTCGAGACATTGCGGGCCCTTGCGGGAAACTTCGCGCACGATGTCGCGCTCGGAGACGACGCCGGCAATGGCGCCTGCTTCTGCAAGCACGACCAGCGCGCCGACGCGCTTCTGATCGAGTTCGCGCGCCGCCTGCTCAAGCGAGATGTCAGCGTGCGCTGTATGCACTAACGCGCCCTTGTCGCGAAGCACATGGGCGATCAGCATGGCCGTCTTCTCCCATCTCTGCTGCACGCCAACATGCGCTGCGAGCGGGCGCGCTTCAAGCGCGAACACCCGTCTTGCCGCTCCCCTGCACGCGAGTAAGCTTACCCGATGGCTGCGTACAAGGAACGTGTCGCTCAAGATCTCGAGCGTTGGATCGCGGCGGGGCACGTCTCCGCCGATAACCGCGCAGCCATTCTTGCGTCCATCCCCGACACGCGCCGCCTCGATGCGGCGACCGCGCTGGCCTGGGTTGGCGGTCTCCTGCTTGGCATCGCTGTTATCGCGTTCATCGCGGCAAACTGGGAGGGACTGCCGCGGCTCGCGCGCTTCGGTCTGTTGCTCGGCTTCTTTCTCGGTTTGGCCGGGGCTGGCGCCTGGGCCGCACACAAGGAACGGCCCGTCGTCTCCAACATCGCTTTGATGGCTGCGTCGCTCGTGTTCGCCGCCTCGATCGGATTGACCGGGCAGATCTTCGACCTGGCCGCAGATCCGCGTTCGGCGTTTTACGCCGCCGGGATCGCCGCGTTGGCGCTTGCGCTCGCCGGGCGCTCCTCGGGAGCTGCGATTGTCGGGCTCGTCTTCATCGCACTCGGCGATTTCACAAACCGGCCGTGGTTCTCAGGTCTGAACTCCGATGCGCCCTGGATGCTGTTTGCGGCTCCTCTTGGCGCCTATCTCGCCCTTCGCTGGGCGTCCGCGCCGCTTGCACACGTTTCTGCGCTCGCGGTCATCTATTGTCTCGGCTGGTTCGCCGCGCGCGTCGAAGCAGAAGCGGCGGTGCTAATTTTCCTTTCCATCGCTCTGGGCGCCCTGGCGGCCGGCGCCCGTTGGCTCCACAAACGCCAGCGCGCATTCGCGAGCGTCTTCTACGGCTGGTTTGTCTGCGGCGCGCTGCTCTTCTTCGCGATCGCCGGCTATCTGCCTTGGTTCGGCGGCGAGGCAGCGTTTGCTGCGGGGATATTGCATCGCATCGTGTGGCTTGCCGCCTCCGGCGCCGTGCTTGCGCTTGGACGCTATGACGGCCATGCCCTGGTCAGCACGATCGGCGTGCTCAGCATGATCGGCGCGATCTTCGCGTTGCTCAATGATCTCAACCTTGACTTGCTGGCTGCGGCGGGTGTGTTCCTGCTCTGCGCCATCGCAGCCGTCGTAGGCGGCCTGGCGCTGCGCCAGCGGACGAAAGCGTCATGAAGATCCAGCCTGCGCCGCGCATTCTCGCTGTCGCTGCGCTTTGCGCGGCCGCGCTCGTTGGACTCGTCATCAGCGAAGGACTCGCCAGAGAGCGTGGCCAAGAGGCGCTGCTGCCCATCGAAGCGGTGGATCCACGCTCTTTGCTGCAAGGCCATTTTGTAGAACTTCGCATGATTCAGCGTCTGGACGAGGGTCAGGCTTGCCCGCAGGCCGATGAGGGAACGGGGTGGGTTGCCTTCACGCGCGGCGATAATGACGTGCTGACCTTTGTCGGCGGCGCGCGATCGAGAGAAGCTGCCCAGCAGATCGCGCCGGCGCCCGTGAAGGGCTCGTTCGTGTGCAACGAGCCGGTGGTGGACGCCGAAGGCGAACTCATCGCGCCGGGCTGGGTGCAGCTCGACCTCGGCATCGACCGCTTCCACATCAACCAAGCCGATGCGCTCCGCATCGAACGGATTCTGCGCGAGCAACGCCCGGAGCAAGCCACCCGCGCCTTCGCGCTCGTCTCGATCGGACGCGACAGGCGAGCGCGCCTTAAAGGCTTGATCGTCGACGACGAACGCTTCGAGCTGAGTTGGCTTTAGCCCCAAGGACCGCGATGACGCGGCGCAAGGAACATGTACGCAAGCGCGCCGCCAACGAAGCCGCCCAGATGTCCTTCCCACGCGATCGGCAACCATCCCAACTCACTGACGAGCCCCATCAACACCACGTTCAGAAAGAAGATTGAACCGAAAGCGCCCCGGATGCGCCGATCCGACATGGCCTGCCGCCAGGAGGGCCGCAACGCGAGGAAATAAGCGCTGAATACGCCGCAGACAGCGCCGGACGCGCCAACCGCGGCGATCTCGCCGTTCCAGTTCAGTACGATAAACGCGACGCCGCCAAGCACGGCGCCGGCAAAGAACACGAGAAGGAAGCGCCACCAGCCGAGCCTTAGCGCGGGCAGCCGTCCCAGCAGGAAAAAGAAGAATGCGTTAAGACCGGCGTGCCACCAGGCAAGATGCAGGAAGGCATGCCCAAACAAGGGCGCCGCTGCCTCGCCCCAGTTAACGAACCGCGCCGGACTTTCGGGGTTGAACCGCTCTGGAATTAACGCAAACGCATAATCGATCGCCTGCTGCTGCGCGGGCGTCGCCAGAACGAACGCGAGATACGAAAACAGAATGGCGCCCACCAGCGCCCACACGATGAATGGCGTCGGCAGGCGGACGGTTTCTTCGGCCAAAATCAAGGCTCCCTGCAATTAACGCCTGCGCATGGCGCGATATGGGGCCGGCCGCGCATGTGTCCAACGCCGCGCCTCGCCAAAACGGCTGGCATGGCCGTTGCTTCCTCCCTCCCCGCACGAATTCAACCGGAGCTCACGCAGTGCGGACGTTTATCTTAATCGGCGCCGTCATGATCGCGACGCCGGCTTTTGCCGATCCTATCCCAAGCGGGACAGGCGACGTCGAGCGCGCGTTTGGCATGAACTGGGAAAGCTTCGACACGCCGATCAACCCTGCGACCCGCGACGCCAACGGCAATCGCACGATCGTCAACGGGCGCATGGCCATCGAAGGCGCCCTGACGGGCGGCATCATGGACGGCTTCGGCTCCGGCCTTGGCGTCTCCTCCGCGCAAGCGATCGGCAATCAGCTGAACGTCATCACCCAGGGCAATTACAACACGGTGATCGTCGACTCCACGCAGATCAACAACGGCGACATCAGCGCCGACACCAACGGAGAATAATCCAATGCGCGCGCTGAAAACTCTGGCCGCTCTCGCCTGCACGACTGCGCTTACGGCCTGCATCACGCCCTATTCCGGCGGCGACGGACTCTATACGCTGCCAATCGGCGACGCCCCCGTGACGGCCAACCCGACGGCCTACTCGCCGGCGCTCGATTGCCTGAGCGCGCACGCGCGCAACACTCAACTAGTTGCGCCTCGTATCGCCGTCGGCCGCATCCTGGACTATACCGGCACGGTCAACGAAGATGGCGGCCGGCGCATCACCCAAGGCGCCTCCTTGATGGCCATGAGCGCATTCGCAAAGGCCGGCGCGCGCCTTGTGGAGCGCTTCGACACCTCAGTTACCGAACTCGAGTTGCGCTACGCCAACAACCGTCTGATTGGTCAGGAGGGCGACGAAAACGTGCGCCGCATCTATGCCGGGCAGATGCCAGGCTCTGACTTCTACTTCGTGGGCGGCATCACCGAACTCAATTACAATATCCGCTCCATGGGCGTGGACGCTCAAGGCGGACACACCGATGCGCGCGACGGCGTGGGCAATCTCGGCGCGCGACTTTACGTGATGAATATTGCGCTGGACTTTCGCCTGATCGACACCCGCACGCTCGAAGTGGTGGACGTGATCTCCTATCAGAAGCAGATCATCGGCCGCGAAGTTCGCGCCGGCGTCTTCTCCTTCTTCGACACCACCTTTATCGATATCGCTGCGGGAGAACGTGCGCTGGAGCCGGTGCAACTGGCGGTCCGCGCCGGCGTCGAACGGGCCGTCGTGCAGGTGATGAGCCGATTCTACCGGGTCGACGACAGCTCGGTTTGTCATGATGCGTTGTACGCCCAGGGCGATCCGATGGGACCCGGTGAAACCGCCCCGGCGACGTCCCAGAGCCCCGCCTCCGCCGCAATCGACAGCGCGCTGGCCGACCCGGATGCCTGGAACGCCAATCGGGACAACAATCTCGCCGGCCTGCGCGGCCGTTCGTAAGCCGCATCGGAGCAATTATGCGAGCCGCCCTCCTTCTTACCGCAATGATCCTATCGCCTGCGGCTTTCGCGCAGACGAACTACCAGCATCAACGCGGCGACGCGGCTTCGACGGCGACCATCGACCTCGGCCAAACGCAAGATGCGGCAGCGACCGCCGTTGCGAGCGGCAACGTAGTATCGGTCGCGGCCGATGATGCCGACGCTTTCATGCTCAACGATCAGATCATGGACGGCGACACCACGGCCGTCTCGATATCTGAGGTCGACAGCGCAAACGGCAACATTGTGACAGCATCCTCCGCGATCGCCAACGCCGCGACGGCGGAGTTGCGCGGCAGCGCCGTCACCATCGATTCTCTCACCGTTGCCAACGGCGACACGATGGCCGCCACCCACGCTACAAGCGGCTACGCAGTAAACGCGTCCACATCCGCTTCTGCGGCGGGGAACGTCGCGGCCGTTTCCGCTGACTTTAGCGACGTCGAGCTGCTGATCGCGCAGGATAGCATGGGCAGCGCCGCTGCGAGCGTTACCGCCGAGCACGGACACGTCGACGATCAGGCGGTTGCCGGCGCTGTCGCCAGCGCGAACAATCTCACTGTGACGGGATACACCACAACCCTGCTTAGCCGCACGCGCCAGAACGCGCACGGCGAGGACGTGAGCGCGAGTGTCAATCTAAACGCCGCGCACGCACACGACGCCTCGGGGAACGCCGCTGCAAGCGCCAATAGCATTACGCTCGACAATCAGTGGGGCTTCTTGGAGACCCGCGTGATCCAGAATGCCTCTGCACACGTCTCGGCAAACTCCGAAGTGACGCTGGGCGACCACTTTCACGGGTTTGGCTCGGCCGGCGCGTTCGGCGTCGGCAACCAGATCACGGCGTCCAATGTCGGCTCGGACATGATGATGACGACGGCGCAGGACAATGCCGGAGACATCGCCGCTAATGCGTTATTCAGCGGCGCCGGCGGCGAGTATGCGCTCTCCTCAGCGGCGGCTTACGGCAACACTGTCACGGGCGCGTTGTGCAGCCAGTGCGATACGAACGTGCCGTCCCTCTACGCAGACAACCGGCAGACCAATTCCGGCGATGTTAGCGCGAATGCGCGCGCGAACTCCTCGTTCGCGAACACCGCCGCCGCCAGCGCAACGGCCATAGGCAACGCCGCGACGTATTCCGCGCGCGGCCGTTAGATCGAGTAGCCGGTCTCGATCATCTGATCCATGCTCTCGGAGGGGGCGACGCCGCCGCTGCATGGTTTGCCGACCGGCCTCGCCGGCACGCCGGCGACCGTGCAGCGGGCAGGCACCGAGTCGAGCACAACCGAACCGGCGGCGATCCGCGCATCTTCACCGACCTCGATATTGCCAAGCACTTTCGCGCCGGCGCCAATCATTACGCCGCGGCGGATCTTCGGATGGCGGTCGCCGCCCTCCTTGCCGGTGCCGCCCAGCGTGACCGAGTGGAGCATCGAGACATCGTCCTCGACCACCGCTGTCTCTCCGATCACGATGCCGTGCGCATGATCGATGAAGACACCCGCGCCAATCTGCGCCGCCGGGTGAATATCCACTGCGAACAGCTCTGAGACGCGGCTTTGCAGATGGTAGGAGAGAATTTCGCGCTGCTGCGTCCATAGCCAGTGCGCGATGCGGTAGGCCTGCAAGCCGCCATAACCTTTGAAGTAGAGGAATGGCTGCAGATATGTGCGGCACGCCGGATCGCGTTCGCGCACCACGCGCATGTCGCGCGCGGCCTGTAAGGCCATTTCCGGCGCGTCGGCGTAAGCCTCGCGAATTACCTCGCGCAGTTGCAGCGCCGGCAGATCGCCGTGGCCCAGCTTCTGCGCGAGATGGTAGGAGAGTGCATCCTCGATGCGATCGTGATGTAGGATGGAGGCATGCAGATACGACGCGAGCAGCGGCTCTTCAGCGGCAGCTTGGACGGCCTCGACACGCAATTGCGCCCACACGCCGCCGGACGCTTCGAAAACGCGCGTGTGCGTCTCAGCCATTCGCTTCTCCCTCGCTCGACCCTAGCATCGCATGCGCAAGCTCAGCCGGCAGCTTGCCAGTGAGCGCCATGTGGTGGGCGCGAAGCACCGCCGCAACCGTGAGGGCGTCTCGGATGCGGCCCTCCGCGACGCGGGCCGCAACGTCCTGAAAATGCGCGCGGCGGCGCCGGAGGACCTCGGTGGCTTCTGGCATCGGCTGCCCCGGCATCAAATCCCAGGCGAGAAAGATCACCGCTCGCTCATCGCTGATGGAATTGGAGAGATCGAGGTCGAGGACGCGCTCATAGCGCCGGGCAATGAGACCGGTCTCCTCGGCGAGCTCGCGCTTTGCACATTCAAGCGCGTCCTCCCCAGGTTCAGCCCCGCCTTCCGGCATCTCCCACGAATAGCGCCCGAGCGGAAACCGCCATTGGCCGACCAGGTGCACGCTGCCGTCAGGTTCGATGGGCAGCACGCCAACCGCCAGACGAACGGGTCGCACCACGGTGTAAGTTCCGTCGCTGCCGTCGGGATGCACGACGTCATACTGATCAAGCGCGAGCCACCGGTTTTCGAATGCCCGTGTCTTGCCCTTGACGATCCACGGATCGCCGTCTTCTTCCCATTCACCGGTCATCCTTTTTCATAGCGCCGCGCACCGCGGCGCGCCATGGAGGCGATATGCCGCTTTCCCTTTCAGTCATCCCACCGGCCCCCAATGACGGCGAACCTGCACGGTCTGCGCACGAGAGCGCGGAGACGCTTAAGCTCATGGCGCACCGACGCTCGACGAAGATCGCGCAATTTATCGAGCCGGGACCGAGCCGCGACGAGATCGACGCGCTTCTACGCCTTGCGGCGCGCGTGCCCGATCACGGCAAACTCGGCCCGTGGCGCTTCGTGACGATCGAGGGTCAAGCTCGCTCGCGCGCCGGCGAAGCGATAACGGCCGCGATCAGGGGCGATGAAAGCTTTGGTGAGGCTCGACTGGAGGCGGCCAGGACGCACTTCATGCGTGCGCCTGCTGTGGTGATGGTGGTGTCGACTACCGCGCCTCATGCTAAGATTCCCGAGTGGGAGCAGCAGCTTTCGTCGGGCGCGGTGTGTTTTGCGCTCCTGCTGGCTGCGCACGCGCTCGGTTATGCCGGCTGCTGGCTCACGGAATGGCCGGCCTATGACGCACGCGCTCGCGCTGCGCTGGGCTTGGCTGAACATGAGCGGATTGCCGGTTTTGTCTATTTAGGCACGGCGCGCGAACCCGCGACCGAGCGCGTGCGCGCCGATGTTGGAGCGCGCATCTCGCGGTTCTGAGCGCTGTCGAAGTCACCTAAAGCTCGCGACCGATGGTGAAGACGATGGCGGCGTCATAAGTCGCGGGACCGTCCGTATAAAACTCAATGTCGGACCCCGCATCGATGTCGGTGTCGTGGTATCGCAGATCTAGCGTGAACCCATGGAAGGCGTAGGTTCCGCCCACATTCCAGGTGTTGTAATCGTCCTCATCGGCGCCGCCGGGCAGGCCGTCGGGATCTTCGATGCTTTGGTTGCCAAACGCAGCTGAAAAGAACAACGCGTCGATGGGCTGATACGACCCGTTGATTTCATAATAGACAGCAGCGCCCGTGTCGCCGCGATTGTCCGGTGCGTAATAGACCGCGCCGCCAACGCTGACTTGATCGGTCAGCGCCGTCGATGCGCCGACAAGGACCTCCCCGTAATCGAACTCCGAGGCGTCATCGTCTGCTCCGGGATAGAAATAGCCCATGGCGCCGAGAGTCCATTCAACAGGACCTGTAGTGGGTGTGACGCCGCCATAAAGATTGAGCTCCACGCCCTCCACCACATTGGAGGCCCACACGCCTGCGTAGAAAAGTTCAGAGGACCAGTCGAAGCCCCCTTGGATGGCCGGCCCATTGTCAGAGAGCGAGACGCCACGAAAGACGTAGTCTGTGGTGAGTGCGACGTTCGCCGTGGTTTGCGCGTAGGCGGCGGCGGACATACTTGCGCTTGCGATGGCGACGGCTCCGATCCACGTGCGCATGTTCCGTTCCTCCAAAGCCGCGCAAATGCCTACGCGAAGCTCATGTGGGCGCGTGAACTTTCAGTTAAGTCGGCACGCGTTGCGGCGCGTCCGGCGCTACCGCATGGAGAGCGATGCGAAGCCGAGATGAAGGCCGGCGTCCACCAGCAGCGTTTCCCCGGTAATATGGCGCGCTGCATCGGATAGGAAAAAGAGCCCCGCGTCGGCGACGTCTTCCGCGGTCGAGGCCGCTTGCAACGGCGTGTTGCGCTTGGTCGCTTCGCGCATGCGCTCGACGAATTCTGCTGGCATAAGCTTGTCGTGCCAAGGCGTATCGATGAAGCCCGGACACAGCGCATTGATGCGGATTTTCGGGCCCAAGACCCGCGCCAGCGAAATGGTCATGGTGTTGAGTGCGCCCTTCGATGCGGCGTAAGCCACCGAGGAGCCGATACCCGTGACGCCGGCGATGGAAGAGACCATCAGCGCGCTGGCGCGCTCCGCCGCTTCCAGCAGCGGGCGCGCCGCGCGAAGCATCTGGAACGGCCCCACCACGTTGACGGCGTAAAGCTTGAGGAAATCCTCGCCCTGTAGCGCATCGAGGTCGCCGTGGGCGGGCGCGAACTTGGTGATCCCGGCATTGTTGGCCAGCGCATCGATACGTCCGTACGGAGCGGCCTTCTGCACGACGGCTTTGCAATCCGCATCAACAGACACATCGCCCTGCGCCAGCACCGCTTCCGCTCCCGCCGCGCGCACGGCCTCCGCCGTGGCCTCGGCTTCGGCAGCGCTCTTGGCGTAATTGACGATCACAGCCCTGGCGCCGCGCGCGGCCGCCCCAACCGCCATCGCCGCGCCGAGGCCAGTCGAGGCGCCCGTAACCAGGACGATCTTGTCTTCGAAATCGCGCATCTGCCGCCTCCTCTTTGTGGGTGGGCTTGCCAGCCGCGTCCTCTGTCTTCAAGTGTTCGGCCGGTATGAGCACCGATCCGAACCTGACGCAGCTCGGCCGCGCCGCGCCGATTCCGGCAAACCCTGACGCGGCCACACTCGAGCGCGTGGCGAACCCGCATGCGGACGCGCTTTATCTCGTACGCTTCACCGCGCCCGAGTTTACCTCAATCTGCCCGGTAACTGGCCAACCCGATTTCGGCACGCTGCTGATCGATTATGCGCCGAAGGACTGGATCGTCGAGAGCAAGAGCCTGAAGCTGTTCCTGCAGAGCTTTCGAAATCACGGCGCCTTCCACGAAGACTGCACGCTGCAGGTCGCCAAGCGCGTGATCGAGGCGGTCGATCCGGCCTGGCTGCGCATAGGCGGCTATTGGAACCCACGCGGGGGCATGCCGATCGACGTCTTCTGGCAAACGGGCGCGGCCCCTCAAGGCCTGTGGCTGCCGGACCAGGGCGTGGCGACCTATAAGAGCCGCGGATAACCCCATGCTGCGCTCATGACGGCTTGAGCAGCACCGCGTGCAAAAGTGCGAACACTGCCGCGCCGACCAGCAGGAATCGCACAAGCAACAAACCGACGATTGTCGATCGTTCTGTAGATTTCATGACCGGCGGGATAACCAGCGCCAGCACAACCACAATCTCGCCTCCCCCGGCGTGCAGTCACGCCTAAAGGGCGCCCGATGCCCTGCGGCAGCGCAAATCACTTTTAGGCGGTCGACGCCGGCGCGCAGGCGCGCCATCCTTGTTGACCTTGCGGGTCTCAAGAAGAGGGCGGGACGCAAACGCAACGCAGCCGCCGCGCAAGATCGGGCGCTGCGCGGACGCTCTTTTCAGTGGCGAGCGGGACGGCCGCGCCGGCGTTCGTTGCGCGTGGCCTCACGACTTTGCGCAAACTCAGGGAACGCCTCCGCTAGCGAGGCCCGATCCGGCAAGATGTAGAACACGCCGCCGCGCGCGAACGTCGGACGGACCACCTCCTCGTAAAATTCAGGCGAGACGTTGATGCAGCCATGCGTGATGCGGTTGTCCTCTGGCGTAGGCGACGCAAGGCGCTCCGCGCGCCTTTCGGTCGGGCCGTCAATCAGAGGATGGATGGACACCGCGGAATCGTAATCCACCCACAGCACGCGTCCGGCATCGATGGAGGGGCCGTATCCACCGACAAAGCGACCGGCCGGCGTTGTGCGATCGCGCCCCGGGATCTCGCGCAGCGCAAGACCGGCAATGCCTGGAGCCGTGTGATCTCCGACTGCCGAGCCAAAGAGCCCGGGCGCCGCGCCACGAAGGCGGCCATCGGCGCCGAACACCAGAACCTGTGCGGCGCCTTTGTCGATAATCGCGAATGGATAGCCTTCGCTATCCCGCGTGGCGACGACCCAGCCTGCGAGTTCAATGACGGTGTCTGCGACGTCCTGGCCTGGCGGCAGCTGATCGACAGCGGCGGCCGGCCTGCCGTTATCTTCGGCGCTCGCCAAGTTCACGAACCCGAAGCTCGCAATCGCGAGTGTCAGCGCGCCCAAAAGAGCCCTAAAGTGTGGAAACATACGGATGGCGCAGTTCCTTGCAGCAAAGACCGAAAAGTGGGCCGGGGACCGGCGGCCATGAAGGCCGCCAGCCCCCGGATTCAAACCGTTCGTCGTGAATTGTGCAAGCGCGACTAGCCGCGAGGCGAGCGCGCCGGGCCGGATTCGACCTGCTGAATGCGGCTTTCTATCTGATCCAGCCGCTGATTGGCGCGTTGGGCGGACTGATTAGCGGATTCAGCGCTCTGAGCCGCGCTTGCGACCCGTTGATCGAGCTGATCGAGGCGTGAGTTGATTGTGGCGAATTCGTCATCATAGGTGGCGCAGGCCGCAAGACCCAGGGTGGCGACGATCGCGATGCCAAGCGTACGCGCCGTCGTCAGATGTTGCTTGGTTAGAAACATTCCAATCCTCCTCGGTGCGCGACCCTAGTGGCGGCGGATCGCAGCTTGCGCCCACCAGCGGTCGCTCCCCCCAATACCACCGAACGCCGATGACAAGGGGTTGTTCCGCACGTCATTGAGCCCGCCCCCAAGTCGGCGCTGTCGCAGGACTTTTGGCCGGCTTTGGGGCGGGGTGACTGTAGCCGGCAAAATCGCCCCGCCGACAATCACCATCGCCAGCAGCCAGAGCGCGCCACTGCTCATCACCAGTTCTGCCGTGCGATCCCCGGCGCCGATTTTCTAGCCCGGCCATTTCGGCGCGCGGGAGACCATGCCTGGCGTTTGGCGGCCGAGCACCCCGCCGATGAACTTTGCAGCGTCCACGGCTTTGTCCAAATCGACACCCGTTTCGAAACCCATGCGCGCGAACATGTAGGCGAGATCTTCGCTCGGCACATTGCCGGCCGCGCCTGGCGCGAAGGGACAGCCGCCGATGCCGCCCAGCGATCCATCGAGCACGCGCACGCCCTCCTCCACCGCCGCGACAGCATTGGCGAGCGCGGTATTGCGCGTGTTGTGGAAGTGCGCGCGCAGTTGCAGACCGTTGGTCATATCTCTAAGGGCGCCGAAACGCTCACGCACGTCTTTCGGTGAAGCGACGCCGATCGTGTCCGCGAGCGCGAGTTCGAAGATGTCTTGCGCCATGCAGCGCTCCGCCACTTCGACGACGCGCGTAACCGACACTTCGCCGTCGAACGGGCAGCCAAAAGCCGTCGATATCGTCGCGCTCAGGCGCGCGCCGCCGTCGCGCGCCGTCTCCGCGACTTCCGGCCAAACGCGGAATGTTTCCTCAACCGTGCCGCCATTGTTGCGGATGGAAAACCCGTCCGAGGCGCAGAAGACGTAATTGATCTCCTTGGCGCCCGCAGCCAGCGCGCGCTCAACGCCCCGCAGGTTGAGCGCGAGGGCGATGAAGGTGACGCCGCCGCTCCCATAATCGACACGCCGCCGGACGCCTTCGAATACGGCATCGCCGTCGGCCATCTGCGGCACCTTCTTGGGATTGACGAAACTCGCAGCCTCCAGTCGCTTAAAGCCCGCGGCGACAACGCGATCGATCAATGCAAGCTTGTTCTGGGTCGAGACGATCTCCGGCTCGTTCTGCAATCCGTCGCGCGGGCTGACTTCTACGAGTTCAAGCTTTTCCTTCACGCCTTGCTCCAAACGCGGGCAGTTTCCAGCCATAATGTATGGCGCCGGCGCGTAGTCCGAAACCCGCAAGGCCGCCAAACGCTCCAGCCCACAATGGGGGAACGCCAACAATTTCAAGCGTGACAAAGCCGGCCGCAGCAAGCAATGCGGCGGAAATCGTGATTTCGCGCTTGAGCAACACGGAAGGCTGCTTGGCCAGCACGTCCCGGATCACGCCGCCGAACGTGGCGGTCAGCACCCCCATGACGATCGCAATGAACGGATCGACGCCGAGCGAAAGAGCTTTGGCCGCCCCGATCACCGCGTAAACCGCGATGCCCACAGCATCGAGCCAGATCAGCGTTTTCAGCCGCTCGATATGCGGAGCGCCGAACCAAACGATCAACGCCGCGGCGAGGCCAACGCCGAGGTAAGCAGCATCGCTGATCCAGAATACGGGCGCGCCGATTAAGAGATCGCGCAGCGTGCCGCCGCCGATGCCAGTGACGGTCGCGAAAAACCAGAACGTAATGATGTCATGACGGTCTCGCGCGGCGACCAGTGCGCCGGTCAGCGCAAAAATAGCGACGCCGACATAGTCCCAGGCAGGGGGCAGAGCGGGAAAAGACTCAGGCGACAGCACGCGCGCAGCATGACGCAGCACGGAACTCCGGTCTATGGGGCGATTTTCGCCGGTTCCACTTCGAACTCGCCGCTGCGCTTGCTATGTAGAGTGCATGGCAAGCAAGGAGAGCAACATGAACCGCAAAGCGCGTGCGCAGTGGCGCGGCACAGGCAAAGACGGCGCAGGCCATCTGACAACAGATTCCGGCGTGCTGTCCCAAACCCCCTATTCGTTCAAGACGCGGTTCGAGAACGAACAAGGCACTAACCCGGAAGAGCTGATAGCGGCGGCGCACGCGGGGTGCTTCGTCATGGCGCTGGCGTTTCAGCTGCAGAGCGCAGGCTTCACGCCAAGCGAACTCAATGCTGAAGCGACGGTCAGCGTCGAGAAGGAAGACGCGGGCTTTCGCGTCACACGTTCGGCGCTGAAGCTCGACGCGAAGATCCCGGAAATCGACCAGGCCAAATTCGACGAACTGGCTAACGCGGCCAAGCAAGGCTGCCCGATCTCGAAGCTGCTCAACGCCGAGATCACACTCGAGGCCAAGCTGGGCTGATCGGCGTCAGCCTTCCGCAGCTCGCGCGTGGCGCCGCACAGCGACCTTCGCCAAGCTTCGGTCGGCATCCTACCCCGCCCTATCGCGGGGCCTCGGATGGTGCGAGCGGCGGGAGTCGAACCCGCACCGCCTTTTGGGCGAACGGATTTTAAGTCCGCTGCGTCTACCAGTTTCGCCACGCTCGCAGGCCAGCGGCACATAAGGGCGGGGCGCCGGCCGACGCAAGCGCGCCGATCCCCATGCGCGCCGGCCATCCGCGCGCGAGGCCTGTTCGGCAAAAATGGGTGCGTGGGGCCCTGGGCGTGCGCGCGTATCGTTATTCTGCGTCGTCGACCACTTCGGGCTCGGCGCCGCACGCAGCGATCAGGGCGGTCAGATCCGCCTGCGCCTTGACGAGCGCGTCCGCGTCGCTGGTGCGGGCGACCAGGTGCAGTCCGTAACCGTCGGGAGTGAACCAGGGATAAGAGCCGAACGAGACATTCGGCGCACCCCGCTCAAGACGCTCCAGGCCTTCCGCGATCTGCCCTTCACGCACGCCCTTGCCGCGCACAGTCACCGCTTGCACGACTTCGCCGCCCTCGATGCGGTGGGCGATGTCTTGCAGCATGCCGCGCATGATCGACGGCACACCTGCCAACACGAAGACATTGCCGATCTGAAAGCCCGGCGCTTTCGAGACTGGGTTGGCGATCAGGATGGCGCCGTCGGGAATGCGCGCCATGCGCAGGCGCGATTCGTTGAGCGCATCGCGGTTCTTGTAGTGTGCTTCGAGGATGGCGCGCGCATCCTCGCGCACGCCGATGTTTACGCCAAACGCCGCCGCCATGGCGTCGGCGGTCTTGTCGTCATGCGTAGGGCCGATCCCGCCTGTGGTGAACACGTAATCGTTCCTGGCGCGCAGTGCGTTGACGGCGGCGACGATTTCCGCAGTCACGTCCGGGACAATCCGCGCCTCGGCGACTTGCACGCCGATGGGCGCCAGAAATTTGGCGATCGCCTGCAGGTTAACGTCCTGCGTGCGGCCGGAGAGCAATTCGTCACCGATCAACAACACGGCCGCTTTGACTTGGCGCTGGGTCATGTGCCCGACTAGGCAGCAAGCCCTGGCCAATAGGCAATAGCCAAAAAACGAATGGGCAGCGGCCAATACCTACTGCCCGTTGCCTACTGCCCCGCGAGCACAGCTCGTGTTGCGTTACTTGATCTTGCCTTCGACGAACTCGACGTGCTTTTTCGCGATCGGGTCATACTTGCGGAACTTGAGCTTTTCCGTCTTCGTCCGCGGGTTCTTCTTGGTCACGTAGAAATAGCCCGTGTCCGCCGTGGAATTGAGGCGGATCTTGATGACAGTCGGCTTAGCCATTGGTCGGGCCCGGAATACTCGAAGGTTCAGGAAAGCGCGCGAAAATACGGACCCGCGCCCTAAAGTCAATCGCCGGAGGCTGAAATTGGCCGGTCAAATCGTCGTTGCAGCCATGGTGGTCGACACCGAGGACGAGACCGCTGCTCGGGCTGTCCTGGCCGACTGGGTAAACGCCGCGGGCGCGGAAGCCGCGGATATCCGCTGGCGGCTCTATCCGAAGCTGGGCGCCCACTCGAAGCTATCGGCGGCGCTGCGATGGCCGCAGGTGAGCGAGCCGCAGGCGGTTATCGACGCGTGCGAACGGCTGGCCGGCCTTATCATCTCAGCGGAGAGCTTGCCGGGGGCCTATATCAACAGCTTCATTCAAGAGGACGGCGCCCTCTTCTACAACCGCATTTTCGACGCGCGGCGGGAGAGGTTTCTCAGGTCCGACGTGCTCTGGCTCGATGTCGAAGCGCACACCCATCCCGGCCGGCAAGCGCAGCTCGCAGCACTTTTTGCTAGGTGAGCCGCTCCAGCGTGTGCTTGCCGCGGGAAAACCGCAGGAACGGCGGCGCCACCTGCTCACCGGCTAGGCGCGCCCGCACCTCTTTCAAGACAAAACGCGTGATCGACGGCAGATCCAGCGCCAACGCCTCGTCGAGGTCGAACCATTTGCTGTGCAGCAATTCGTCACTGGGCGCGGGATCGGCGTGGGCGCCGACGGATTCTGCATCGGCGAGAAAGAAGCGCGCGTCGAAGCGCCGGGGCCGGTAAGGCGGTGTAACCGCCCGAGCGACGAAAGCCAGCTTGGAGAGGTCAGGCCCGGCCTGGCCGCCGAGCACCAAGCCTACCTCCTCCCGCGTCTCGCGCACCGCGGCCAGCGCAAAGGCTCGAGGCGGCCGGCGCACCAGTCCCCCGGCCCGCAGCAGCGCTTCGGTCTCGGCAGTTAGCTCAGCCGCCGCCTGCAGCCGCGCGTCGCCGGGGTCCACCCTGCCGCCGGGGAAGACCCACTTATCCGGCATGAAGACGTGGCCTTTGGCGCGCTGGCCCATCATCACTTCGCGCCCCCCACGCACCAGGATCAGCGTCGCCGCATCGCGCGGACGGCTCGCTTTGGGCTTCTGCCCTTCCGGCGCGTCGAACGGCTTTTCGTCCGGGTTGAGCTTGAACTGGTTGGCGGAACTCATCGCCACAACATAAGCCGCTTACGGTGACGCCGCGAGCCCATGCCGCTAGGTTGCGTCACAAAGGAGCAGCCGCATGAGCCTTCACGGGACCTACGACGACAACAACCTCTTCGCCAAAATCCTGCGCGACGAGGTTCCGGCGGTGAAGGTGTTCGAAGACGAGGAGACGCTCGCCTTCATGGACATCTTTCCCCAGGCGCGTGGCCATCTCCTAGTCGTGCCGAAGAACGTGAAGGCGCGGAATTTTATCGAACTGCCCGAAGAGAAAGTCGCGCCCCTGACGTCATGCGTGCATCGTCTGGCGAAAGCGGCGGTCAAGGCGCTCAAGCCCGACGGCGTGACTGTTACGCAGTTCAACGGCGAGGACGCCGGTCAGACCATCTTCCATCTGCATTTCCACATTATCCCGCGTTATGCGGGTGTGCGGTTGGCCGGACACGGCCACAGCAATCGCGCCGACATCGCCGAATTGCAGCGGATCGCGGGCGAAATCGCTGCGGCGATCGAGTAGGACGTCAGCGCGAGCAGCGCCGCACCGTGCCGCGGCGCAATGAACTCAGCCCTTCGCGAAAGATATCGAGCGGAACCAGGATGAACTCCACGCCCCGGCGGTTGGGACTTTCCCAGCGGCATCGCGGCATGTTCGTCGGGCGCGCCTCGTTGTCGCTCTCGGCCTGTTCGGGAGCGGCTGCAGTCGGGACGGCTGCGGTCGGCGCGGGCGCCACCTGGGCTGTCATGGTCGGCATGGGCGCCTCGATCGCCGGTCCGGCCGGCTCTTGCTGGGCGGCCGCGGGCAAAGCCGCAGCAGCAATTGCGAGCGCGACGAGCGCGCCCATTGTGGTCCGCACGATCATTGTTGCTCTCCTGAAGTCTCGATAAATCCGGTTTGGCTTTCGATAGCCGTCAATGCGAATTGTTCGGGGGAGAACCTGAAGACCTGCCAGCGGCAACTCTCTTCCGCCTCACCCAGACACACCCGCGTCCCTAGTATGCTCGTCTGGCTGTCCTGCCAGATGTTTCGCAGCCAGCCGCATTCATTGGCCTGGACAAGCCGGGCTCGTCGCGCGGTCCAGCCTACAGTCGAGCCGCTTCGTTCGTCGCACACATTCCGCTCCGCGCTTGACGAAACTGCGGCGGAAAGATCTCCCAGCTCCACGAATGCCGGCGGGCCGTCAGCGAGCGTGCTGGCTTCTTCCTGCCCCTGCTGGAAAGCGCTTACGCCGCCGCTTGCGAGCAACGGCACAATGACGATCCAGGCGACGATGGTGCGGAAGCGTGCAAATTGGGGAAACACCAGCGCCGCCAGGAGGACCAGGGTGCAAATCAACGGGGCCCAGCGAAACACACCGGTCTCGGCCGAACCGGCCAGGGCGATAAGAAAGCTCAGCACGCCCTGCGCAAAGTAATGATCGATCGGGATGGTCAGCGTCAGGACGTCCACGCCGAAAAACCCGAAGTAGCTTTTGTAATAGGCGTAGCCGAGCCCATACGCGACGACGGGCGCAGCGAGAATGACGGACGATGCTCCCAGGAGGCCGCCGCCGTCGTTGTTCATCTGCCCCCTCCGGTCGCATATTCTAGAACCGCCCTTCGTTGCGTCAACGCAATTACAGCCCGACCAACAGGATGGGCGTGAGCCCGGCGCGTGTCCGGCGCACTAAGTTCGCCAGAACGGGCGCCACTCCGCCCGCTGGCTTTCGCGTTCGTAGTAGAAGACGCGCGCGCGATCGAGTTCGTCGGTCGCGGCGTCGGCTTCGTGCGTCATCGCGACCTCAAGCGCACGATCGGCGCCGCTCTGGACGTCCGCAAACGTCACGGGGGCCGGCAGGTCGGGCATGATCCAGACCCGCGCGTCCTGGGGGTAGGAGTCGAACCACGGTAGAGTGGAGACGATCGAGGTAAGGCCCGAGACCTCGCCTCTGAACGCTTGCGCATCGCCGTAATGATTGGGCGCCCCGCCGGTCGGCTCGCCGACGAACAGCGCAAAGCTGTCCCGTTCCAACCGCGTTGACGGATTCTGCGCCGCGGAGAAGGTGAAGGGAGAGACGAGCACATAAAGCCCGCCCGGCCGATTGAACCGCGAGCGCAGGATGCGCTTTCGCAGGGCCTCGGGCAGAAAGTTGTTGCCCCCGCCATTGCGGCGCAGATCGAAGATGAGCCGAACCGCATCTCGCGCGTCCATCGCGGCGAAGCATTCGCGCGTGAACTCGAGGAAGCTCTTGTCCTCCTCGTCGGCCATATCGTTGCAGCTGACGTACACTGCGCCCGCTTCGAGGCGGACATAATTGCCGAAGCCCGCTTCGCGTTGCCAGAGTTCGTGCGGCATTGGCGTGCGCGCGATCTCAACGAGATCAGTGTTGCCGCTTTCCCGCGGACGCAAACTTGCGCGCACGCGGCGTCCGCCGCGCACAGCTTCAATACGCACCGGCCCGCTGGGATCAGGGATAGCGCCGAGCCCGTGGAGCAGCGCGGGAGAAGAGAAATGATAGCCGGCCCACCGATGCGCCCAGGCGTCATTGCCAGGCCATTGCTCGGCAATGGCGCGCACCAGCGCCGCCGCATCCATCTCACCGAGACGCGTGACGCGCGCGCCGTTCAGCACCGCCGCCTCATCCTTTGCAGCATCAATATAGACGCCGTCATGAAACGCCCGCGCCCGAATGGGCAGGCTGAGCTGGAAGTCGCCGGCGGGCGGGGCGCCGGCGAACTCGAACGGCAAAACCGTGGTGTGCCCATCCTTAAACCAACCGAGCGCCCGGCGCGTCCGAATGAGATAGGCGCCAATACTCAGCGTGTCGGCTTCTGCGGCAAGCGTCTCCCATCGCGTGCGCCAATCGGCGTCGGCGGCCGCTTCGCGCCCGCGCGGGTGTGTCGTTTCGGCGAACCGGCGCAATGCGTCCACTTCGGCGCGACGCCCGCCGGTTTGCGCCCTGGCCGGCGCCTGCGCGGCAAGCGCGGTAACCGAAGCTATCGCTGCGAAGGCGCGGCGTGTCAGCATGTGTGCCTCCCGGGCGCAGACGCGCCAACTGGCGCGTCAAGCGCGATCTCTAATGAAGGGATGCTCGTTGTCGCGTGCGGGGATGCAGCGTTCATCCCGAAATCCGGGCGCTTCATCGATCAGCTCGCGCAAAGACCCGCCGCCACCGCTTCCGACGGGCGTTCATCGGCATACTTCTTTTCCACGATCAGATAAGTGGTTGTCTGGGCGCCGATATTGAGCGCCGCATGACGCACCTCGGCGTCATTGCTGAAAGATCCGCCGGCGCGCACTGGCGCCTCTCGCACACCGTCTTCGGTGACGATACGCATCACGCTTTCGCCTTCCAGCACATAGCCGAAGTGCGGCGGATGGTAGTGCGGCTCATGCCCAACGCCCGGCGCAAATGTGCACCGCAGGACGCGGAGCTCTGCATCCTCGTGCACCCGCTCACAGACCGACTCGCCTTCCCAGCCGGCGCAAAGCGCGCTGGGTAAAGGCGTAACTTGCGCCGATGCCGTCGAATAGGCGCCAAGCAACGAAAGGGCGAGCGTGCTTCCAAATCGCATGAACAAACCTCAGCGCAAATAACGCGGATAAGTGGTTTTCGCGGCGGCCGCTTTGCCGAGATCGATCTCGCGCGTGACAAACGGTTCGCTTTCGGAAGTGATCGCCAGGATGTCCCCGTCTGGATCGATGATCCAGCCTGCGCCGGCAAATTCGAAGCCGCCTGCGCTGAGACCGGCATGATTGGAGGAGGCCGAGTAAGCCCCGGCGAGAATGGCCGCGGCGCGGCCGGCTATCAGCCACTTGTCTCGTGAACTCAGCGGGGTGGCGCGCGGCGTTACGATCAGATCGACATCTTGCCCGCCATAGCGGCGCGACTCGTCGAGCACCCACAGTTCACTGCAAATCTGCACGCCGATATTGGCGCCGGCGATACGATGGATCGCAAACACGCCGTCGCCCCGCTCGTACCATGAGGCCTCGAAGAACCCGGGCTCGTCGGGCAGATAGCGTTTGTCGTGCAGGGCTTGTTGTGCGCCGCCGGCGAGCGCGGCGAACGCTTCATTGTAGCGCCGGCCGGCGCGTTCGACCGGTCGCGTGGAGATCACGGCCGCGGGCGCCAGGTCCGCCAGACCGGCTTCGTGTCCGGCGTGCTCCTCCATCGCCCGGCGCCAGACGCTGGCGTCGTACCTTTGTTCGATCGCGAACCAGGTCGAAAACGGCAGCTCCGGCAACAAGACGAGATCCGCCCGTTCGGCGGCGACGTGTTCGCGCAATCCGCGCCAGTCCGAGGCAAAGCCGGCCCGATCGTCGCGCATTTGGCAAACGGTGACGCGCATGCGCTTTCGATAAACGAAAACGGCGGCCGATCAACGCCGCCGTTCCGTTCCGACTAAGTGCTCGCGCTTACGCCTTCTCGGGCTTTTTGCCGAAGGTCAGCAGCCCGCGCTGTTCGGGATGATAGGCGAATTTCAGCTTTTCCGGATCGTTCGGATCGATGTCGATCTTGACGATGCCGCCGTTCTTCAGCTTGCCGAACAGAAGTTCGTCCGCCATCGGTTTCTTCACCTGCTCCTGGATCAGCCGCGCCAGCGGGCGGGCGCCGAAGCTCTCGTCGTAGCCGCGCGTCGCCAGCCAGTCGGCCGCCTTATCGGTGATTTCAATCTGGACATTGCGTTCGGCCAGCTGACCTTCGAGCTGGATGATGAACTTCTGCACGACGTTGCGCACTACTTCCGGCGGCAGGCCGTTGAAGTGGATCGATGCGTCGAGCCGGTTGCGGAATTCCGGCGTAAACAGCCGCTTGATCGCCTCTTCGTTCTCCTCGTCCTTCTTGCCGCGGCCGAAGCCGATGCCTTGCTTGGCGGCGTCCGCGGCGCCGGCGTTGGTGGTCATGATCAGGATGACGTTCCTGAAATCGACCTTCTTGCCGTTGGCGTCGGTGAGCGAGCCGTGGTCCATCACCTGCAGCAGGATGTTGAACAGGTCCGGGTGCGCCTTCTCGATCTCGTCGAGCAACAGCACGCAGTGCGGATGCTGGTCGACGCCGTCGGTCAGGAGCCCGCCCTCATCGTAACCCACA
This sequence comes from uncultured Terricaulis sp., assembly GCA_964540785.1. GTDB lineage: Bacteria > Pseudomonadota > Alphaproteobacteria > Caulobacterales > Aquidulcibacteraceae > Vitreimonas. The sequence goes on along the minus strand of CAZIOD010000018.1, from coordinate 16,814 downwards.
TAACCGGGAGGTGCGCCGATCAGGCGCGAGACGGTGTGGCGCTCCATATACTCCGACATATCGAAGCGCAGGAGTTCGATGCCCATCACATTGGCGAGCGAACGCGCGACCTCGGTCTTGCCGACGCCGGTGGGACCGGCGAACAGGTAGCAGCCGATCGGCTTTTGCGGCTCGCGCAGCCCGGCGCGCGCCATCTTGATCGCCGCCGCCAATTGCTCGATCGCGCTGTCCTGGCCGAACACCACCCGCTTCAGGTCGCCCGCGAGCGAGGCCAGCATTTCGCTGTCGTTCTTGGACACCGATTTCGGCGGGATGCGCGCCATGCGCGACACCACTTCCTCCACCTCGGCGACATCGATCACCTGCTTGCGATCCTTCTGCGGCAGCAGCATCATCGAGGCGCCGGCTTCGTCGACAACGTCAATGGCTTTATCCGGCAGCTTGCGATCGCCCATGTGGCGCGCCGACAGCTCCACCGCCGATCTGATGGCGTCGTCAGTATATTTCACCTTGTGGTAGTCTTCGAAATAGGACCGCAGCCCCATCAGGATCTTGATGGAGTCCGGGATCGAGGGTTCGTTGACGTCGATCTTCTGGAAGCGTCGCGCCAGCGCGCGATCTTTTTCGAAGTGCTGGCGATATTCCTTGTAGGTGGTCGAACCCATGCAGCGAAGCTGACCGGACTGCAGCGCAGGTTTCAGAAGGTTCGAGGCGTCCATGGCCCCGCCCGACGTGGCGCCCGCGCCGATCACGGTATGGATCTCATCGATGAAGAGGATCGCCTTGTCGTGGTTCTCCAGCTCCTTCATCACGCTCTTCAGGCGCTCTTCAAAATCGCCGCGATAACGCGTGCCGGCCAGCAGCGCGCCCATGTCGAGCGAGAATATGGTCGCGTCCTGCAGCACCTCGGGCACGGCCTTCTCGTTGATTTTACGAGCGAGACCCTCGGCGATCGCCGTCTTGCCCACGCCCGGGTCGCCGACCAGCAATGGGTTGTTCTTTTGGCGACGGCAAAGAATCTGGATGGCGCGCAGCACTTCGGGCTCTCGTCCGATCAGCGGATCGATCTTGCCTTCCTTGGCTTTCTTATTGAGGTCGACGCAGTAAGCGGCGAGCGCCTCGCTGCCCTGCTTGACCACGCGATCGCCCTCTTCTTCGCTCGCGCCCCGCACTGGCCGCGGTTGCGCGGCGCCCGCGCGCTTGGGCAGGCCGTGGGCGATGAAGTTGACGGCGTCGTAGCGGGTCATGTCCTGCTCTTGCAGGAAATAGGCGGCGTGGCTTTCGCGTTCGCTGAACAACGCCACCAGCACGTTGGCGCCCGTGACTTCGCGACCGCCGCTCGAATCGACGTGCAGCATCGCGCGCTGCAACACGCGCTGGAAGCCGGCGGTCGGGCGCGGTTCTTCGTGATCGCGGTTCGGCACGACCAGGCTGTCGAGCTCGTTTTCAAGATAAGAGTCGAGATTCATGCGCAGCTTGTCGAGATCGACCTTGCAGGCATGCATCACGCTCGCCGCATCGTCGTCGTCGATCAGCGACAACAGCAGATGTTCGAGCGTCACGAACTCATGCTGGTGCTCGTTCGCGAACGAAAGCGCACGCCGGAGCGTGTGTTCGAGCGTACGGGAGAAAGTCGCCATTTAGACCTTATTCCTTTTCCATCGTGCACTGGAGCGGATGTTCCGATCGTCTCGCCAGATCGAGCACCTGCGCCACCTTGGTTTCCGCCACCTCGTAGGTATAGACCCCGCACACGCCGACCCCGTTTTGGTGAACGTGCAGCATGATCGTGGTGGCCTCCTCCCGTGTCTTGTTGAAGAACCGCTCCAACACGTAGACCACGAACTCCATCGGCGTGTAATCGTCGTTCAGCAGGAGTACGCGGTACAACGAAGGCTTCTTGGTCCGGGTGAGCGTTTTCGTGCCGGCGCGGCTGTCGGCCCCGCCGCCTGGATCGTCGTCGTCGTTCCACGGTTCGCTCATCGCCGTCCGAAGCTACACCCTGAACCTATCAGACTCGTCCGCACGGACGAGCCCGAAACCCACGTGGTGAACAATTTATGGACTGGATCGGGGGATGGAAGGGCTTGCGAAAGCGCCCGATGCACACCAGCAACGCAAAGAGGGCCCGCCTTGTGGGCGAGCCCTCTGCTTTTCTACGCCGGACGTTACCGTCCGTAACGCATCTCGGTCAGCGCGCGGCGGTCTGGACGAACTGGCCGACGGCGTTCACGCGCTCGTTGATCGGCTGCAGCGTTTCCTTAGCGACGCCGGCAACCAGCTCAGAAACCGACGTGAGTTCTGCGACATAGGCCTCGAAAGCGCCCTTCGCATAATCGTTTTGCTTCTCGACGAACTCTTGCACGCTCTTGGACGCCATCAGCGACTTGGCCGCTTCCACGTGGTTTTCCAGCGCTTGTTTCTGGAAGGCCACGGTGCGAGCCGAGAGTGCTTCTAAGCCCTTTTGCGCAGCGGCCGCGGAAGCCAACCAGGCTTCGACGTTTTGCTTGCCGAATGCGGAAGCTTCCGACAGGGCGGCAAGGCCACGGTCGAAATTCTCGCGGACGGCTTCGCCGGACGCGTTGGAAACGGATTCGAACGCCTCGGTGGCCGACTTGGCGGCGCGGGGGGCGGTCTTCGCAGTGGCCATGTTATTCTCCTCAGGGCGAATGGCGGGCGACAGGCCCGGACTTCGACCCGGTATATGTTATGCTGCACCTGCGAAGTCAAGGCAAAATTTGCTGCAATGCAGCATAAGCTTGCTGGGACATGAACTAACTGCAATTAGGCGCCGGGCGGCGGCTTCTCGGCCAGATTTTAACAAAGTGATTCGGCAGCTTATGCGCGCTGGGCGGTATGACTGTTTTCAGCGCGGGGGCCGCTGCAAACGGTCGCTTAACCCGAACTAATGAATCTGTAAGCTGCACGGCATGCGATTTGCCTGAATTGTCCTCATCAGCGGGACGGGACGCCAAATGAACACTGCGGGTTTCCTTAACTTTCGACTGTGGGCTGGCGCTCTTGCCGCGGCGGTGGCGCTTTCCCTTGCGGCGCCTGCCGCTGCGCAGGACAGGTACGCCGCCATCGTGATGGATGCGCGCACCAATGAGGTGCTGCATGAGGACCAGGCCGACGAAGCCAGGTTCCCCGCCTCGCTCACGAAGATGATGACGTTGTACATGATCTTCGAAGCGCTGGAGCGCGGCGACATCACCATGGACACGCGCTGGACCGCCTCGCGCAATGCGGCGCGCCAACCGCCCTCGCGTCTGGGCCTGACCTGCACGCGCCGGCGCGGATGTGATTCCATTACGGTCGAGCAGGCTATCCGGGCGCTCGTTGTCCAATCCGCCAATGACGTTGCGGTGCTGGTCGCCGAGCGGCTGGGCGGTACGGAGGCCCGCTTTTCAGCGAACATGACCGCACGCGCCCGCGAGCTGGGCATGACCGACACGCGCTTCGCCAATGCGAGCGGCCTGCCGGACGCGCGCCATCGGACTACGGCGCGCGACATGGCGCGCCTGAGCCAGGCGCTGTGGTACGATTTTCCGGAATATTATCACTATTTCTCGACGCCGAACTTCAGCTGGCGACGCGCCAGCGGACGCAATCACAACCGCCTTCTGGGCCAGGTCGACGGCGTCGACGGCATCAAAACCGGCTACACCCGCGCTTCCGGCTTCAACCTCGCGACGATGACCGAGCGTAATGGCCGCCGCGTTATCGTCGTTGTGCTTGGCGGCGAGACAGCCGCCGCACGGGACGCGCAGGTCGCTTATCTGATTGAAGGCGCATATCAGGAGTACGCCCGTCGAGCGGATCCGAACGCACCGACCTTGGCCAGCCTGCCGACGAACCGCCTGGACGTGCAGCTGGCGCCGGGCGCGCTGAACGCTTCGGCTTCATCGCAAGCAGCCGCGCCATCGAGCCCCTATTCGACCTATCAAGGCATGGTGGTCGAAACCCTCTCGCCCGTGCGGGTGCCGATCGAGCCGCTGGCGCAGGGTGACGAAGGCTCTGTCAGCGAAGACATGGACTAAGCGCCCTAGCGCTTCCTCCGCAACAGCCGATCCCGCGCCGCCGTGAGCCGCGCGGCTTCGGCATGCGTGCCGCCGCGATCCGGATGCGCCTGGGCCATCCTGGCCCGGTAAGCGGCGCGAATCTCCGACGCAGTCGCCTGTTCGCTGACGCCGAGGATGGTGCGCGCCTCCGCTTCAGCCGGGTCGGCCGGCGGCTGGGACGGCGGCTCGACGAGCCGGGGCCAGAGCTGCCAGGCAAAGCCCGCTGCGAGGGCGAGCACGATGCCTACCCACCATCCGCCGCGGGCAAAGGCAAATAATGCTGCGCCTGCGAACAGAATAGCCGGCCAGCGCCGGAGCCAGGCCTGGCGGCGCGCGCCGCCTACCCGCGCGACGAACAAGAGCGCGAAGAACAACGCCAGAAGGAGAAGCGCGGAAAGCATGGGAGCGCCTAGCACGCCGGAGGCGCGCTCAGAACTTCAGAGGTTCCCCTTCAAGGCCCGGGAGCTTCAGGGTGATGAACAGATCCCGCAGCTCTTGGCGCGCCGCGAGATGGCCCATCTTCATCTCCCCCTCGGCGCCCTCCTTATCGAGGTCGAGCAGCGTCAGGCCCTGGGGGAAGAGCTCACGATAGATGACCCGCTCGGACAGACCTGGGGCGATGCGAAAGCCGATGCGCGCCGCCAGCGTGGCGAGGGCCTGGCCCACGCGCTGCTTGTTTTTGGCCTCGATCCTGGAGGCGGAGGTCCGGTTGCGCAAAACCACCCAGTCGATCGGCGTGCGCGCGGCAAGCGCCTTCTTCTTGCGGCTGTCCCAGACCATCTCGCTGTAAATCGAGGGCCGGACGATCTCCGAGTTGTTCGCGTCGATATCGCCCAGGAGGTCAAAGTCGACGAAGCTGTCATTGAGCGGGGTGATCAGCGTGTCGGCGTAGGCGTGCGCCAGACGGGCGAGGTGCGAATCGCCGCCAGGGCTGTCGATGACGATGAAATCGCAGGTTTCCGAAAGCCGGCGCAGCGCCGCCCGAAGAGCGCTCTCTTCTTCCGCTTCCGCTGCGTCCAGCTGGCGCTCGCGGCTCTCGGAAAGCTCAAGAATTTGCGGCAGCGGCAGCTTGGCGCCGCGGGCCGCGATCCACCGGGCGCGGTTTTCGATGTAGCGGGTGAGTGAGCGCTGGCGGATGTCGAGATCGATGACGCCGGTGCGGCGGCCCGTGCGCATCAAAGCGACGATGACGTGCATCGCCACGGTCGACTTGCCTGCGCCCCCCTTCTGGTTTCCAACCACGATGACGTGGGCCTGGCGCGGCGCCGGCGGAGCGGCGGGGCCAAGGTCGTACGCGACGCTCATCGATCGCCCGCACGAGCGGGCGCTGCGGCCGTCGAACGAGACGCAACGCCAAGACGCATAACCACAAAACTTCGGTGATCGAGGTTAAGGCGCGCTTAAGCGTCTTGACGCAGGCGCAGCGCCGCCCGAAGCGAATCCCATGACAAACGCCGTCCTGCCCACTGTGCGCGACGTACCGGCGCTGCGCGCCGCCGTTAATGCATGGCGGGCCCAAAGCCTGCGCGTGGGCCTCGTGCCGACCATGGGCGCGTTGCATGAGGGACACCTTTCCCTGGTGCGCGCGGCGAAGGCGAACTGCGACCAAGTGGTCGGGAGCCTTTTCGTCAATCCGCGGCAGTTTGGGCCGCAGGAGGATTTCGAGCGCTATCCCCGCGACGAAGCGCGCGACAGCGAGATGCTGGCGAAAGCGGGCTGCGACCTGCTCTACGCGCCCGACCGCGCCGCAATGTATCCGGAGGGGTTCACCACCAACGTGCTCGTTCCATCGGTCTCGACGATGCTGGAGGGGGAGTTCCGGCCCCACTTCTTTGGCGGCGTCGCTACGGTGGTGAGCAAGCTGCTGCTGCAATGCCTGCCCGATCGGGCGTTCTTCGGCGAAAAAGATTATCAGCAGCTGCTGGTGATCAAGCGCATGACCACCGATCTCGACATCCCGGTGACGATCCAAGGCTGCCCGACCGTCCGCGACCATGACGGACTCGCGCTGTCATCGCGCAATTCGTACCTTAGCGACGACCAGCGGCGCATCGCCGGCCGGCTCAATCTCGTGCTCCACGATACGGTGAAGGCCGTGCGAGCGGGCACGCCGATCGTGGAAGCCGAGGCGGAAGCCAGACGCCACTTATTGGCCGCAGGCTTCACCGGCGTCGATTACGTTGCGATCCGTGATGCCGGCACCCTGGCCCCGGTGAGCGATCTCCAGCATGCGCGCGTTCTGGCCGCGGCATGGCTCGGCAAGACGCGGCTGATCGATAACATGGCGGTGTGAACGCGGCCGGGTGCGCGATCCTGAGAACCGAATGTAGTGCAAGCCTCGCGGCGTGGCTGTCCAGCGCAACCGCACAGCGGCGTCGTGGGATGGCGCCGGAGCAGGATTAGGTGCGGCCCACGCGCAACAACGCGCGCACTCCGTGCGCAGCCGCGCGAAATTTCACCCCTGAAGCGTATGCGACAGCAGACGGGGGAAATATGGTTAATTTTGGCGACGGACGGCGCGTTCGGCGCTGATTGGGGAAGGGATATGCTCACCCGACGCAAGACGCTGCTAGCTGCCGCAGCAATCGCCTTTGCAATAACCGCCGCGCCCGCTTCTGCGCAAACCGGTTCCGAAGACGTCATCGTGACGGCCACAAAGCGCGAATCGTCCATTCAAGAAGTGCCTTTTTCGGTGAACGCGCAGACGCAAGAAGACATCCAGCGCACCGGTTCGGGAAATCTCGAAGACCTCTCGCGCAACGTCGCCGGCATGGCGATTCAGAACCTCGGTCCAGGCCAGAGCCAAGTGGCTTTGCGCGGGGTTTCCGCGGGTCAGATCGTGCGCGACCAGCCCGGCGTGAAAGAACAGGTCGGCGTTTACCTCGACGATACCGTAATATCGCTTTCGCTGTTCACCCCTGACCTCGACCTTTTCGATCTCAATCGCGTCGAGACGCTTCGCGGACCGCAGGGCACCCTGTTCGGCTCGGGGTCGGTCGGCGGCACAGTCCGGTATATCACCAATCAGCCGGAGATCGGCAATCTCGGCGGCATGATCGAGGGCAACCTCAACACGGTCACCGACGGCGGCGAAGGGGGTCACCTGAAGGGGGTCGTTAACATGCCCCTCGGCGAGGCGGCGGCTCTGCGCGTTGTTGGATATCACACCGAGTACGCCGGTTTCATCGATGCGCTGCGCGAGGGCGGCGGCGTCAGCGAGGACGTGAACGAAGGCACGCGGACGGGCGGGCGCATCGCTCTACGCGTGGAGCCCACGCCCAACATCGCCATCACACCGCGCCTGGCGTACCAGATGATCGAGACGGACGGCTTCAACCGCCAGGAGGCCTACAACGTCCTCGCTAACCCGTTTACGACCACCCGTCCGGCAATCGTTTTCGATGAGCGTCAGCAGTTCCTGCTGCTCGACGAAGAATTTCGCGACGAGACCTTGATCGGCGATCTGACGGTCGAACTCGATCTTGGCGCAACCTCGCTGACCTCGATCACCAGCTATATCTCGCGCAACATACTCGTGAGCCGCGACGCCAGCGCTCTCTCCGGCTCCGTGTCCGTCGATCTGGGCTTCCCGGACGAAGCTGTGCTATTGCCGTCGAATTTGCGCGACAATACCAATCTTAATCAGTTCTCGCAGGAAGTGCGGCTCGCTTCGCAGAGCGAAGGCCCATTCCGCTGGCTGGTCGGCGCGTTCTATACCGACATCGACCGCGAATACGCGCAACGTCTGCCCACGCCCGAATACGACTTCTACACGGACTTAACGCTTGGCGCAGGAACGGCCGCTGCAGTGGCCAACGGCTACGGCCCGGACTCGCCCTACAATGCGGATCTGCCCTACGACATCCAGCAATGGGCGATCTTCGGCGAAGTCGATTACGACGTGACGGATCGACTGACGCTGACAGCCGGCGGACGCTACTACGACTTCGAGGAAGAACGCCGGTTCCGGTCCGGCGGCCTGTTTTCGAATGGTGACGACCGCACCGACGCAACCCAGTCCAACGGCTTCACCCCTCGCTTCATTGCGAGTTACGAGGCCAGTGAAGGGGTGCGGCTAAATCTGCAGGCGTCGCAAGGCTTCCGTCTCGGCGGCGTCAACGATCCGCTCAACCTGCCGCTCTGCACACCGCAAGACGAAGCCATTTTCGGCGGCTTCCAGAGCTATGAGGACGAAACATCCTGGAACTACGAAGCGGGCGCCAAAGTCACGCGCGCAAACCTCTTCTTCAACGCCGCGGCGTTCTACAATGAAATCACCGACTTGCAGGTGACCCTGGACGCTGGCTCCTGCTCCTCGCGAATCTCATTCAACGTGCCGGAAGCGCACGCTGCCGGCATCGAGATGGAGCTTGGCTGGGAGCCGTTGCCCGGCCTTGAATTGTCCTTCGCCGGAAGCTGGGTAGAGGCCGAGTTCGACTCCACCGTACGCGACGGGATGGGCAACGTGATCGGCGGCATCGAGTCCGGCAATCGCCTGCCTTCAGTGCCTGAGTATCAGGCGGCGGCGACAGCGGCCTACTACTTCCCGGTCAGCTTTGTCGGTGGGGGCGCCGAAGCCTTCGTTGCCGCCTCTGTGCAGCATGTCGGCAGCCGCTATACGCAGCCCTCCGATCAGGTCGATAATCCACGCGCCTTCGTCTCGGGCCTCCCGTTTGGCGGCGCCACCGGCGCCGAAGCGACCGTGCTCGATCTCGAGCTTGACGCCTATACCATCCTCAATCTCAGCGCAGGGCTTGAGCATGAGGACTGGGCGCTGATTCTGTACGTCAACAACGTCACCGATGAGAACGCCCTCCTGTCCTTCGATCGCGAACGTGGGGGGCGCGCGCGGCTCGGCTTCCATGTCAATCAGCCTCGCACCGTGGGCGTGACGGTGCGCAGATCGTTTTAGCGCTTGAAACAAGCGTAGTTCGAACGACGAAGGCGCGGAGGTTTCCTCTGCGCCCTCGTCGGCGGCCGTGCTGACAAGAAGCTACGCGACGACTTGGGCGGCTTGGTTGAGGATCACGAAAGCCACCGGGGCGAAAACGGCGCAGGCGGCGGCCAGCACGTAGAGCTTGATCATAGGTGCAACTCTTGAAAACGCGATCAGGCGTGACTTGAGTTCGGCGCGGCCCGTGCGATGGGGACGAACGCCAGGGCAGCTAGGTGAAGGCTGGAGAACTTGGCCGTCATAGTGTTGTCCTGCTCGAAACGCCGCGCTTCGATAAAGGAAAAGTGGGGCGCACTTGCCGCGTCTGCCGTGACCTGGGACACGCGAGGCAGCGTAGGCAAGGCTCGGAACCGAGCGGGCTAGGCTTTGGTTCATCCGCCGGAGGCAGCCCGTGAACGCGCGTTCCGACGTCCAGAAGGATCTGGACGAATTCCACGAGGATATCGCATTTCAGCGCAGGTTCTGGCGCATCGAGCGCATCGCCTGGATCGTGTTCACGCTCCTCATCGTCACTGCGCTTACAGGCCTCACCGGCGCCGGCGGCCCTCTCGCCCATGCTCACGCGGAAACGCCCCACGGGACGATCGACTATCCGCGCGTAGCGCGCTGGCAGGCCACCGACGATATGGTGATACGCTTGGCGCCATCCGCAGGCGCGCGCCAGCAGGTCGAACTGGACAGACGCTTCGTCGAGAACTTCGAGATCGTATCGATCCAGCCGCAGCCCGCGTCGTCGGCAGCAACGCCCACCGGCATGCGCTACGGCTTCGACGTCGAGCAAGGCGGCGAAGTCGTGTTTCAACTACGCGCTCTGCGGCCGGCCTTCTTCCCCGACACCTTCATCCGCATCGGCGACGCGGAAGCGTCTGTGCGGCCGCTCATCTTGCCTTGAGGCGCATCCATGGAATCGGTTCTTCGCGGCGCAGCCATTTACGTCTTCATTCTGCTCATAGTGCGTCTCTCGGGCCGTCGCACGTTGGCGCAGATGACGCCTTTCGATCTCGTGCTGATCCTGATCGTCGCGGAGACGACGCAACAGGCGTTGTTGGGCGACGATTTCTCGATCATCAACGCGATAATTCTGATCCTCACACTGTTCACGCTGGACATCGGGCTCTCCTACGTGAAGCGCTTCTCGCCGGCGGTCGATAAATGGCTCGATGGATCGCCGACGTTGCTCGTGGCGGACGGCAAGCCTGTCGCCGAAGCACTGCAACGCTCGCGCATCGGAATGGACGATGTGATGGAGGCGGCGCGCAAAGTGCACGGGCTCGAGCGCCTCGATCAGATTAAGTACGCCGTGCTCGAAACCGCCGGCGACATCAGCATTATCCCGACGCCCGACGCGCGCTAGGCGCGCCATGCGAAACAGCCCGCCGGCGCCCCAGAACCGGACACGAGGAGCGCGCCGTTCAGATAGAGCGCGAGCCCGCCGCCCGCCCTGACGCCGCTGACGACAACAACGCCATCGCCCTCAAACGCAATCACGGCCTCACTGACGTCCACGGCCGCAGCAAAAGCTTCGGCGCGGCTCACATAGGGCGCAAAAACTATAGTCGTGAAGGTCTGCCCCGGCGGTGGCCGACTCGCCCAATAAGCGGCGCCGCCCACCAATAACGCCATGATCAACATAACGCTGACCGACCGCAGCTGCGGCCCCCGCCCGCCCCGGCGCAAGAAAAGCCCGGCGGCGAGCGGAAGGACGCCAAACGCGACGAGCCAGCCCAGATCCCAGGCGAGCGGCGTGACGGAGTCGACGCGTATGCGATGGATGCCAAGCACCCAGTGCGAGACGACGGCGTCGAGAACGTGCCAGCCGCCGAATCCGATCAGCAGCCAGGCGAGAAAGCGGTGGGAAGCGCCCTCCAGGCCAAAGCGTTCGCGCGCCCGCCAGAGCAACCACAGACCCCAGCCGGCGATCGCATACATGAGCAGATGAAAGTAGCCGTCCGCCAGAACCTGGAAGCGGATGTCGGAAGCGCGGATGGCGCTCAGCAGATGATGCCATTGCAGGATCTGGTGCAGGAGAATGCCGTCGAAGAAGCCGCTTAGCGCGAACCCCAGCCAGAACGCGGCCGCGGCAAGCGGCTTGAGGGACGCGGGGGTCGTGGCCATGAGCGCTCCGTTCCCCGCTAAACCACAACCCCAAGGCTGGCGCTGCGGTTTCAGCAGCTTCAACCGGCGTTGGAGTGCGCGTACGCTTGACGACGGAGGCTGGCATGAGCTGGGACAAGGAGATCGAAGAGTTGCGCCGGCGCGAGGCGCTCGCCGAGGAGATGGGCGGCGCCGAGCGCGTCGCACGGCAAAAAGCGCTGGGTAAGCTGACCGCGCGCGAACGCGTTGACGCGCTCCTGGATGCGGGCTCGTTTCACGAAACTGGAAAGATCGCGGGCCGCGCCGAGTATGGCGACGATAATCGCCTGCAGAGTTTTCGCGCTACGCCCTTCGTTGTCGGGCGCGGACTGATCGATGGCCGGCCCGTCTGCGTGCAGGCGGACGATTTCACCGTGCGCGGCGGCGCGGCCGATGCGGGCATCTGGCAGAAGCTCGTCTTCGCCGAGCAGATGGCGAATGAATATCGTATGCCTCTCATTCGCATGGTGGATGGCACGGGCGGCGGCGGGTCCGTGAAGATGCTGGAGCGCGACCCGCGCACCTACATTCCGCAAACGCCTGGCTGGGAATGGGTGGTCGCCAATTTGGCCAGCGTGCCTGTGATCGCGCTTGCATTGGGGCCATGTGCAGGACTTGGCGCAGGGCGTGTGTCGGCGTCGCACTATTCGGTGATGGTGCAGGGCCTTGCTCAGGTGTTCGTCGGCGGCCCGCCTCTGGCGAAAGCGATCGGCGAAGACGTCGACAAGGAGGAACTCGGCGGCGCCGAGATCAACGGCAAGAACGGCGTCGTCGACGATATCGTGGCAAGCGAAGCAGACGCGTTCGCTTCGGCGCGGAAGTTTCTTTCCTACCTCCCTGCTTCAATCGACGAGCTGCCGGCGCGCCTGCAGAACGGCGACCCGGCTGATAGGCGTGATCCGACTCTTATCGAGGTCGTCCCGCGGGACCGGCGCGTACCGTACAAGATGCGGCGCATTGTAGAAGCCTGCGTCGATTCCGGCACGTTTTTCGAAACCGGCCGGCAATGGGGGCGCGGTCTGATCACCGGCTTTGCCCGCATCGACGGGTATTCGGTCGCGGTGTTGGCGGGCGATCCGATGTTCCTCGCGGGCGCTTGGACGGCGGATGTCTGCCGCAAGCTGATCAAGCACGTCGACCTGGCGCAGACCTTCCACCTGCCGGTAGTGCATTTTGTCGACTGCCCGGGATTTGCAGTGGGCGTAAAGCACGAGCGCGCCGCAACCGTGAAGCTTGGCGTCCAGGCGATGGCGGCGGTGTACCAGGCGCGCGTGCCGTGGTGCTCGATCGTCGTGCGCGCCGCGTTCGGTCTCGCTGGCTCGGCGATGATGAACCCGACGCGCGTGAAGTATCGCTATTGTTGGCCCTCAGGCGATTGGGGCTCGCTGCCGCTCGAAGGCGGCATCGAAGCTGCGTTCAAGCGCGAACTCGAAGCACACGCCGAGCCCGAAAAACGCCTTGCCGAAATCCGCGCCTGGGCCGAAGCGCTGCGGTCACCCTTCCGTACGGCTGAGTCTTTCTACGCCGAAGAGATTATCGACCCGCGCGATACGCGGCCGCTGCTGTGCGAATGGGCAGGCCTCACGCAGCGCGCCTTGGAGTGTGGCCCGAGCGGGTTTGGAATGCGGCCCTGACCGCTCAGATCCCCGACGCCGGCGGCCCGGCAAACAAGAAGACCGCGGGGTGAACCCGCGGTCTTTGCAGTGGCCTCGATTGATTGACGCTTATGGCGTCGCCGGCGCGGGCGCTTCCGTGGCGGGCGCCGTTTCGGCGGGCGTCTCCGCGGCGGGCGCAGCCGGCGTTTCGCTGGCTTCCGCCGGTTGCGCTGGCACGGGGGCCGGCAACGCTTCCGCCGGCGGGGCGATGGAAGTCACGCGCGCGATGTCCACGCCGGCAGGCACGACATAATAGATGTCGCGATTGCGCGAACCACCCGGCTGGGTTGGATCGTCGTGATAAACCTCGTAGGTGATCCAATCGTCTTCGCGCGTGGCCGGATCGTCGAGATGGGCTGCGCCGAGCAGCGCGTCGAAGCGATCATACACCTGGGTGAGCACGTCCGCTTCACTCCCCGTGTAGTTGACGCGAAGAACCTGACCGGCCGGCGTCTGGCCTGTCTTGCCGATCAACAACGCACGCGGCTGGCGGCCGGAATACGGGTAGCCGACTTGATAGCAATACTGGTTTGAAACCACACGCGGCTCGACCGCCATCAACTGGCCGTTGGTCTGCAGATTGTTAGAGCGCATCACCGCGGGAATTGCGGCAGTGGCCTGCGTTATGATCGAAGTAATCGATTCCGCCGAGGTGTCGGAGCAATTCTCGACGTAGAAGAACGGTCGCGCTTCGACTTGTTCGATAACATAGACGAGCCCGTCCCAGGTCGCGTTCGGCAGGTTCGTCAGATCGGTGCTGATGCTGTTGGCCGCCGCGCCGATTAACGGGGCGACATCGCCGCCGGTCAGGATCGCGAAGCGGTTCATGGGGTTGGCGCCAAGGTTTTGTTCGAGCTTCACTCGCACCCGTGCGCCCTCGCCTTCGGGCGTCACGGTGTAGACAACGCGGCCTTCGCCGCCGTCGCCGTACGTCACCGGCGCCGTGACGGTGTCGCCTTCGGCCGTCGCGGGGCCGGAAACGGTTACACCTTCGGTGATCACGGTGCCTTCCGGCGTCGAAGCGAGCCGCGCGAGCACGGTCGGCGCAGGCCGTTCGATCTGCACGGTTTGACTGCGCGCAGCGACCGGCGGCACCAGGAAATAGCCCACGCCGGCCACGACCAGCACGAGCACGACTAGAATTATAAGGATGCGTCCCACGCCTACCCTCCGTTGGCTTCTGCCCAGCGCGAGTCAGTAGCAAATTGGAACCCGCGGCCAAACCCTAAAAAAACGCAGGGCTTGCGCGTACAAACGCCGAACGTGGCCTTTCGGGCACGCCGCGCGCGTGCTCTAAGCGCCTGGAATCGAAGGAAGGAAGCTATGAGCCAGGGCGTCACCTATGGCGGTTATCTGAAGCTCAGGGAACTCTTGGCGTGCCAAACGCCCCAGACCGGCGAGCACGACGAACTGCTATTCGTGATCCTGCATCAGACCATGGAATTGTGGATGAAGCAGGCCATGCACGAAATCGGCGCGGCGCAGGGAGAAGTGCGCGGCGGCAACCTCGTACCGGCTTACAAGCATCTGGCGCGAGTCTCGCGCATTCAAGCGGTGATGACCCAGACCTGGGACATCCTCGCGACCATGACGCCGGCGGACTATCTCAAGTTCCGCGACCTGCTCGGCACGAGTTCGGGCTTTCAGTCGGCGCAATTTCGCGCGCTCGAATATCGGCTCGGCATGAAGGACGATGCGTTTCTGCAATTCCAGGACGAAGGCAGCGACGAACGCCGCATGCTGGAAGAAGCAATCGACGCGCCGAGCCTCTACGATGACGTGATCGTTGAGCTGGCCAACACCGGTTTTGTCATTCCTGCGGAGGTGCTCGAACGGCCGCGGCGCGCCGCCTACCGGCCCAGCGAAGCGGTCGAAAATGCCTGGCTTGGCGTGTATCGCGACACGGAAAAGTACTGGCCCCTCTACCAGCTGGCCGAGAAGCTGCTCGATCTCGACGATGCGCTGCTGACTTGGCGGCACAAGCACGTGGTCACGGTGGAGCGCATCATCGGCAGAAAGCGCGGCACCGGCGGCACCGAGGGCGTCAGCTACCTGCAACAGACGTTGAGCCGGCGCGCGTTTCCGGAAATCTGGTCGCTGCGGACGAAGCTGTGAGAGCGAGTAGCGAGTAGCGAGTAGGGATTGACGATGGAGATTGGTTCGGACCGCGTCCTGAAATTATGCCAGGCGATGCCTGACCCCATTCGCTATTCGCCACTCGCTATTCCCTCATGAAAACCTACAAACCCCTGTTCTCGCGCGCCCTCGCGGCAGCGCCGGGGCGGCTGCATTTTGCGGCGCACTCGCACCATCTTTGGCCCGACGCGTCTTATGACGGCCACATGCAGGCCTGGACGGACGCGGCCGCGCTTGCGGACCGCAAATGGGACCGCGTGTTCGGCGAAATCATGCCGCGCGCCCAGGCGAACGTCGCGCTCGAACTCGCCCTGCCCGATCCCAAGACCATCGCCTTTGCGCCAAACACGCATGAATTGCTGATGCGGCTGTTCTCGTCTCGCTTCGGCGATCGCCCGCTCGACGTGTTGACCAGCGATGGAGAATTCCACTCTTTTCGCCGCCAAAGCGCGCGCTGGCAGGAAGCCGGGCGCATGCGCGTGCGCGCCGTGCCGTGCGAACCGTTCGAGACGTTCACAGAGCGCTTCATCGCCGAGGCGCGCAAACAGCCGCCCGACATCGCGTTCGTCTCGCACGTCATGTTCCGCAGCGGATTGCGCTTCGATGGCGCCGAAGAGCTCGCCGAACTGGCCTCGCCTGACGGGACCTGGGTCGCGCTTGATCTTTATCACTCGTTCATGGCCATCCCGTGCGATTTCGCGGCGGTGGCGGACCGCGTGTTTCTGCTCGGCGGCGGCTACAAGTACGCGATGGCGGGCGAGGGCGCGGGCTACATCCACGCCCCGCCCGGCTTTGCGCCGCGCCCGGAATATACCGGCTGGTTCGCCGATTTCGTCGCCATGGAGGGAAAGCAGCAAGGCGTCGCCTACTCAGCCGACGGCGGACGCTTTCTCGGCGCCACCTACGATCCGACGCCGCTCTATCGCTTCAACGCCGTGTGCGCGATGCTGACCCAAGAAGGCTTGGACACCGCACACATCACCGAGCGTGTCGCAACCCTGCGCGCGATGCTGGAAGAGGCCATCGCCGCCGGCAAAGCCGGCAGGCTGTCCGAAGCCCAGTTGCTGCGGCCAAACCGCGAACCGCCCAACGCCCGCTTCCTCGCCCTGCGCCATCCCGATGCGGTCAAGTGGAAGTCAGCGCTGATGGCGGCCAACATCATCACCGACGCGCGCGACGATGTGCTGCGCATCGGCCTCGGCCTCTATCACGACGAAGCCGACATCCCCGCGTTCTGCGCGGCGGCGGCGAACGCGCTCGCCTAACCTTCTCACCTTGAGGGGAGAAGGTGTCGGCGAAGCCGACGGATGAGGGGCGCACAGCAGCAAATCCCTCAAGGCATTGGAGGACTTAGACCCCTCACCCGGCCGCTTCGCGGCCACCCTCTCCCCTCATGGGGAGAGGGTTCACCACGCCCCGAGTTCAACCAGCTGCCGGCGCAAGTGCTCGGGCAAGTCCGCTCCGCCCTGCGTTCGCGTGAGGTCGGCGGGCGCGTCTTTCGGTTCAAGATAGCGCCAGCCCTGGAACGCGCGGCGCGGCTGCGGGACGGTGCGTTGCAGATGTGCGTCCAAGTACAAGCCGCACCGCGGCCCGTGATGGTCGGTCACGTGATCGATGGCGACGATGCGCTGGCGCACGCTGACGACGCCCTTGATTACCCAATAGAGCGACCCGCCCGCCAGCACGTCTTCGATGCGCTTGGGCCACATGCGCGTGCCGCAATGCGGCGCGACCAGCTTCGCCTTCGCTTTCTTCGCGCGCTTGATCTGCCCCGCCTGCCACTCGGCAAGGTCCTCGACGCTGTCGGCGCCGACGCACAACTTGATGATGTGGATCGTCATCGACTCAGATTATGGACCGCCGGCGCCCTCGCCG